>JBCDBQ010000517.1:0-5419 GCA_039183375.1 Pseudomonadota bacterium | reverse complement strand
TTCGATAACCTAATTGTTCCGACTTATTCGCCGGGTGTGCATCTTCGCACCAGTCAGTTTCTCCAAGCGTATATCCCACGGTGAACCCCGTGATGAAACGGCGACTTCTTGAGAGAAATCGACGAAACTATCGCAGATGATATATCAATGACTTATGGAGGCTTGGCCTGTGTTTTGCACTCAAATCACCTTCGGAAAGCGGCGGTCATGAGTTCGAATCCTGAACGCGGATTCGAACTACGCAGGACCTCGATTCAAACAAGTTTTGCTACAATTAATTGCTACGATTAAAATCGTATATCTGCCTAAAACACTGTAAATAAATATAGATTCTATTTTAGGAGAAACTCCCTTCGTCTCCGCCGCCTGCCAAGCTGTAGTGCATCTATGCGCTTCCTTGAGGTTGGCTGGTTACGAGCTTCATGTTCGAGGCAAGGAACACTTCAGCTACCTGATATCCTGCCCCCTCGACTAGCGCCCTAGCTACAGATGGCATCTCTGACAAAGCGCGATCAACATTGTCCATCGCAATACGGTTTGCCACCTCAGGGGCATCAAGCCGAACCATGTTGCGTCTCCCGATTAGAAGGCCAGCCTGACCAATGGCATTGTGTGACTGAGCACGCATTGCCGAGGACACAAAGTGCCGGGCCCAGATCAAACCGCCCCCAACGCGATGCCACCAGCGCATTCTGTAGGTCTCCTGCCCGCATCCCAGGCTGAGGAGCCTGATTTGGGTTCTGTCGATGTCGTAGCAGGTCAATGCATCGACTACTCCGATCATGGCGGGATTATTTGCCCAAATCCCACCATCGGCAAACACATAGCCGTTCCTTTTGACTGCCGCGAAGAACGTCGGGGCTGCGGCAGTGGACAACCCAACATCCACTAGGCGCTCGAACTGGTCTTTCTTGTAATCCGGGTGGTGCGGCGTCTTGAACACATAGGGTTCACCGTATCGCCCATCGAAAGACGGGATGCAGATTGGCACCGCAGATGAACCCAACAGCCGGTCACCGAACTCTCGACGCAGTTCATTCTCAAGGTTGCTGCGGTCATAGGGGGTAATGAACAGCCCCGCCCAACCACGGAGCCAGCGGGTTAGACGGTTTCCTGGGAATATCATTTTGCCGCGCTCAATATAGAGCTTGGATATTTCTTGTGCCGACTTTCCCTGTCCCAGACCCAAAGCGATGATCCCACCGGTTGATGTTCCGACAATCATGTCGAAGTGCTTCCCGATGGGCTCGCCATTTAGAAACCGCTTTTCGATCTCGGCCAGGATCATGCACGGCAAGATGCCGAGTATGCCGCCTCCATCAATTGAGAGAATTTTGAAGGGCTTGTTCGAGGGCCACGGCTGGACAGGGCGAAGTGTTTGCCTGGTCCCATCCGAACGGCGCGGAACCGTGTGGTCATAGTCTTCATCACGCGGCATCTTGTTCACCTTTCTCGTTTCCGGGTGCTTCGTGACGGCCACCACCGACCCATCGCCCGGTGGCTTCCCAAAACTCGTAAGCAGCGAGCCATCTGGACGCCCAGCCCACGGTCGTTCTGCTTATGAGCATTGTACGATCCCACTCCCGTGCCGCTGGATCGAAAAGGCACAGGGGTGAAAGTCGTAGGTCGGGCGGTTCGAAGTAAACGTGCGGTAGGGGCGCTTCCTCTTCGGCGTCCCAGTTCAAGACCAGAGAGGGCCTCAGAACCCTCACAACCGGCATCAACCTGAACATCTGCCGTTGGCCGGGGAGCAGGTTGCCATACTCAATACTCAAGCTGAAAGGCCGCTCTAGCCCCTTCAGGTCGCCGAACCAGATAACGGATTGGGAAGCCAGTCCGGGCGATGGTTCAAATTGGGGCCAATCTCGGCGCATGGCCTCGACTTGTGCATTCAGCGATTTTGCTTTCTGTGCCATTTGGTGCCGTAGAATGTGTTTTGCGGTGTCTTGGGCTGGGGCTTTGCAACGGCTGGAGCGCCCAAGACCCCGCCACCAGCGCCAAGCAGGTGCGCCCCAGTTTGGATGGCGGAGCCGCGTTCTTCCATGATTTCATTGAAGACCTCCTTGCCAAGGTCTTCCCCAAACATTGCTTTCAGGGCATCTCGGCGCTCTTTCATCGAGCGGCGGTCATCCGTGAGCACAGCCAACTGGTGCAAGAAGAGCTTCATGTCTTGGATCAGGATGTCTTGGGCTCCCGGGCTCTCTGGCCATCTATCCGTGAAAACGTCGCCGTTGCAGCACGGATTCTCGACGTGGATCAGACGCCCAACGCTCTTTGCACGTTCAAGCCGGTTCAGGATGTGCTCGGCGATGATCCTCAGGTTCTGGCCGATGGTTCGCCCTGCTTCAGCCACCTCAAGGCTAAGACAGCTATACATCACGGACGCAGGCATGCGGCGGTCTCGTTTCCCCCACCGGATGTTGCGGTTCCGTTTCAGGAGTTGGAGCGCAACAGTGACTGCCGACTTGCCTCCCACCACCGTTGAATGCGCGGGAACCGGTTCTGAGTCAGCATCCTTCATCAAGACACGGTAGTCGACATCCCTTGCCAACACCTGCCGTGAGTATCGGTCTTGGAAGAGCTTATCGACCGGACACCGCTCATTGTATACTTGGACGAAGGCATAACTGTTCGAGAGGACTCGCTTGTCCTTAGAACGCGGCTCTCCAGGCTTCGAATGGAAGATGTAGCTTCGACGTGGATCGCCGGGATCAATCAGTTCTGATGGTGAAAGATCAAGGTGCATGCCATCCGAGTAATGGACCGTGACGCATCGCGTTTGCCTTTCGGTCATCTTGTAATACCGCGAACCCGGTTCGCCCTTCATAGCGATGTAGAGTAGGTTCAGGGCATCAAAGGGCGTCAGACCCTGATCCAAGAGTTCGACGATGATGTCGATATCAAACCCCTCGAACCGAAACTTCGCACGGATCGTGGCGCCGATGGCAACCGACCCCTGTTGGTAGAAGAGGCGGACCCGGCCTTTGAGAGGGCTTCCATCACGCTCCAGGTGCTTTTCAATCGCCTCTTTTCTTTCTCGCAGTAGCGCGTGTTTGCTGGGCGGAAGCTCAATCCTGATGGCAACGGCTGTGAGCATCTGCTCACCAATACTGTCCCAGGGGCCGGTGGTGATGCCTAGCTGCTTGTTCATGCTCGATTCCTCGTTCTGCCGGTCGCCGCAGTTGACCTGTGAGCCCCAGCGTGATTCAAGTGTTTCACAGACTGGTATAGCGCAGTGTAACAGTTAATGAAACACTAATCACAGATTGCGCACCACTAAATGGGAGAGTCTATGAATATCAAAGAGTTAGCGCCATTAGTCCTTCGAAGACGGGGCAATATGGGCGTGAGAGCCGCCGCTCAAGAGATTGGGATTAGCCCAACCACACTAACCAGAATCGAGAAGGGACACGTTCCCGACGTAGCCACCTTAGACAAGCTGAGCGCTTGGCTCGGCGAAGAGGCGACCAAGTTCACCGGTATTGGTGACTTGCAGATCGCCTTCAAAAACCGGAAAGCCGTTCCCCCACAGACAGCCCATGCGCTCGCTGAATTAATCACGAAAGCCGCACAGCAATTCGAAGAAGAGGTGGAGGCGAGAGGTCACTAGTGCCATTCAAACGAGGGTTCAAATCTCAATGCGAGCGAAGATCAGTGGAGCTTCGCAAACGACTGGACATTCCGGAACATGGTCCACTTCTGGCTGACAAGTTGGCTGATGAGTTGGGAATAACCGTATGGTCAGTGGACCAAGTGGCCGGGATGTCGAGCACTTCCTTGGAGGTCCTGGAGGATCAACGAGATGACTCTTGGCTCGCACTTGCGATGCGCATCGGCCCGAAGCACTTGGTGATCCACAAAACGGTTTCGAGTGAAGGCCACAGAAACAGCATCGTCATGCATGAACTGTCGCACATCGTCCTCGGACATCAACTGGCAGAGGCTTGCATGCTGGAAGATGGCTTGCTGGTGCCTGGAAACTTCGATCAGGATCAAGAAGATGAAGCGGACTGGTTAGCTGGCACGCTGCTTTTACCACGCCCCGCCGTGGTCTCGATCCGACGCCGCAGGCTCCCCGATGCGGCTGCAAGTCGAGAGTATTCGGTAACGCAAGACATGCTGAATTGGCGGATCAGAATGACCGGCGTGGATCGACAGTTCTCCAAGCGTAGGGCCTCGTAAACTCGTTCAGATTATCGTCGGGACGCGCTGTGCCGGGAATAGATGGGTGATCTCGCCCCTTGGTGTGCAACACGCGACAATCCCATCTCGAACCTTGGGAAGGTCCTTTGGTGGAACCTCGCTCGGTATGGCCGCAATCATGCTCTTGTAGACGGATAACCGCCCCAGAACTGTATCCGGAGGATCACAGGTGAACACCAGAACATCGTCACCGAACCACCCAAAGCAAGCTAAGTGAATTAGATCGCAGTCCAAGAAGTCTCTTCGCGACTTTAATCGCATCGCCTTGTTGACCCGATTGAGTTCCGCGATCCTTTCGGGATGTGCTTGAGAAGCACGTCGATAGAACGTGTCCCAGAGTTTTTTTACTACTCTGAATCTGCTTATGTGCTCACCGCCCTTTGCCAACAGCAGTGCGGAAAGGAACTGATCGACCTCAGCAGCCACGGCTTTAGGGTATGAAAATTTAAGTGCGTTGTCCCAAGCTAGGCTAGACGCAATTTGTCGTCCTACGTCTGGCAGCAGCGTTGGGCCAAGAACACTAATGTCGAAAAGCTCCCGGCATTCCTGAGGGATGAAGCTTCGCCGCTCTCTCGCCCTCGCTTCTAAACCGGATTGACCAAGTTCTGGGAGCGCAAGGTATGCTTGCAACGAGTCCTCTCGCAGACGGTCAAAAAGTGCAGGTGCTGTGTCACCCGTGCGGTGATCTAATTCTATGTCGAGCACTGGTAGTTTCGTGCCTAGAGCCTCTAGCACTTGGAATGGCGTCATGCAGTAGGCTGTTTCTGGTCCTTTGATCAGGTTGCTTGAGGAAAGACTCTCGTTGAGCGTTTCAACAACTCTGCCATCCGCTCCCGTGACTAGATGGTTCATGATGTTAGTGTCGAAGACAAAATAGCGCCCAGAAGATGGCATTGCTGTCTCAAGCAGCCTTGGCTGTGATGCATCACTCTTTGAGTATGGAGGCTTCAACGGTGCCCTTTCCAATGATTTTCCGGCCTGTGGGGCAAGGCCAGCTTGTATAAATCAAACCGGCCCCAACCATCGGGAAAGGTCAAGTCTACTATACAAGTAGCTTGAACAGTGTTCGCTCTCGGTGCTTGGGGGCTCCCGCAACCACTGAAAGAGAACGCCCGGTCCCATCTCGGACTGGGCGTTTCTCATTTGTACTGCCTCGGTGTGATCGGGCCCCCGCAACCAGATTTTCCTACCAGCCAAGCAGCATCTTGCTCTGGTA
>JBCDBQ010000516.1:0-5431 GCA_039183375.1 Pseudomonadota bacterium | reverse complement strand
TATTGTGGCCGCGCATGATCTCGGACGTGTTGTCAATCCCGTCCTCGCTGAGGGTCAGATAGAGGGCGGTATTGCGCAGGGTTTAGGGATGGCTTTGATGGAAGAGTATGTCCCGGGTCGCACTGAAAACCTGCACGACTATCTCATCCCAACCATTGGTGATGTGCCGCCGGTGCAATCCATTTTCATTGAAAAAACTGACCCCGAGGGGCCGATGGGCGTGAAAGGACTGGGAGAACACGTTCTGATTCCGACGGCTCCCGCAATCCTCAACGGTATTCGGCATGCTTGCGGCGCAAAGATTACGAAACTGCCGGCGCTGCCGCATCGTGTGCTGCGAGCCATTCAGGAGGCGAAGATAGCCAATGAGTGAAACGCCAGGAAAGATCCGTTGCGATGCTTGCCCGGTGATGTGTTACATCGCAGACGGCAAATCCGGTGCTTGTGATCGCTACGCCAACGCAAACGGTCAGATCATTCGGACCGATCCCCTGACAATACTGAATAAGCGCATCGAATCTGGCGGAGAGATCACGCCGTTTTTGAAGTCCGAGTGGGATGGCAGCCTGGTGCAGGATGATGAGGTTTTCGTCACCGCGAACGGCGCCGGCACGACATATCCAGACTACAAACCAGCGCCTTTTATTGTTAGCCAGGAAATCGATGGGGTCGACTGCATAACTGTTGTGACCGAGGCCATCTTTTCGTACTGCGGCGCCAAAGTGAAGATCGACACGGATCGACACCTGGGACACGAAGCGTCGACGGTGCGGGTCAAAGGCGAGGCGATTGGTCATGTCATGACCAACGAATACGGTTCGCAGATGTTGTCTCTTGGCGGCGTTGATCACCTGACCGGCGGCTCGAAGGCTGAGGGTCGGGTTACCTGTGACGCGCTCATGCAGTTGTGTAACAAACAAGCGGTTGAAATGTCGATCGATGATGGGTCGACCGTCGTTGTGCAGGCCGGTCAGGCACCAATTGTGGATGGGCACAAAGAGGAGCGCATGCGGGTTGGTTGCGGTTCGGCCACGATCGGTATGTTTGCTTCGCAGTGGAAAGGTCTTGTCGACGAAGTTGTCGTCGTTGATGACCACATTACCGGTGTCGTCTCCGAACACCAGGCCGGCAAGGTTCTGGACTGGCAGGACACAGGCATTAAGATTAATGGCCGACGCTCAACGCCGGGGCGATATTTTCAAGTTGCTGAACCAGGACTGGGTTGGGGTGGCACCGACATTGAGGATCCACTCAAGATTCTTGGACCGTGGAATGCCAAGAAGGGGGCGAAGCCCGGCCTTACCATGCTCATGGTTTCCACAACCGGTGAGCAATTTGGTTACTTTGAACTTGATGAGAACCTTGAGCCACAACCGCACGACCTTCCCGATGCGCTCCGGCCATCTGTCGATCTCATCGCTGAGAACTGCGAACCGGCACTTTGCACCGTCCTGTTCATGGGCGGAGCGGGTGGTTCTCTTCGCTCTGGTGTCACCAAGAATCCGGTTAAGCTTACCCGATCAGTTCAAGCGCTGAAAACGTCGGTGACCTGCGGCGGTGCTCCGCTGTATGTCTGGCCTGGTGGGGGCATCACAATCATGGTTGACGTCACGCGCATGCCGGAGAATTCATTCGGTTATGTCCCAACACCGGCACTAGTTGCGCCGCTGGAGTTCACTGTTTCCAGGGACGACTACATGAACCTTGGCGGACATGAAACAGCCATTCGCACGGTGCCGGATGTTCTGGCCACAGGTGGTGAGTATGGCGATGATATTCGGGCCATATCACCTCCTCTGGGCAGCAAGCTGGGTGCCAGGAAGGCGCAATAAGGTGCAGGGCGCACAAGCAAACTTATTGTCCGATGGGCAGCGATTGCACCTTCACCATGGTCCGATCGACCTCATTGTTGAAGCGTTTGGTTCGAGCCGAGACGCAGCCTACCGTGGCGCAGCAAAGAGATTTTCGGTCGTTCTCGAAGAGCTTGTATCTGAATTGCCAGCTCTCCGTGCTCGTGGACGCCAAGATCGTGAGTTCGTTGGTCCGGTTGCGCAGCGGATGCAATCTGCCATTGCGCCATTCTGTGACCAGTTCGTTACCCCCATGGCTGCCGTCGCAGGTGCGGTTGCGGATGACATTCTACAACATGTTGCCGATGTTGACGGCATTCGTAAAGCCTATGTCAACAATGGTGGCGACATCGCGTTCCATCTCAAACCTGGCAGCAGCATGACCGTGGCTCTGGCGTCTGCTCCTGGTGGCCGTGCAACACTTTCAGCATCCGATCCCTATCGAGGGATGGCGACTTCCGGCTGGCGCGGACGCAGTTTGTCGCTCGGCATTGCCGACGCTGTGACTGTTGTTGCCCGGGATGCAGCAAGTGCCGACGTGGCCGCTACTCTGATTGCGAATGCCGTTGACCTCCCAGATTGTCCGACCATCACGCGGGCGCCAGCCAACGAGATCGCTCCAGATAGTGACCTTGGCGCGCTTCTGGTCACCACGAGTGTGGGTGAACTAACAGAGCGGCAAGCGGAGCATGCGCTCCAGCTTGGTCGACCGTTTGCAGAGGAACTTCTCAGGCGGCAGCTCATTGGCGCCGCTTCCATTCAATTGTGCAACCGGATTGAGGTGGTCGGTCCCCTCCCGATGGATCATGACAGGTTGAAACAACCTGCCGTTCGACAGAAAGAGGCCCTAGCTGATGCCAGAGTTTAGAATTCGCAAGACCGTGATGTTCCTAGAAGACATTCATCATGAAAATGGTCCTAAACCTACACAGCCGCGCAGCCGAGCAGCTATCATAGCGCTTGTCGCCAATCCATTTGCAGGCAGCTACGCAGAAGATTTGCAAAGCGCTATGGACGATCTCAAGCCGCTCGGACTGATGATGACCGATCGCTTAGTCGAGGCCATGGGAGGCCTCGATGGTATCGATGGTTATGGAAAAGCCGCGATTGCCGGTGAGGCCGGAGAGTTGGAACACACGGCTCTGTGGCATGTCCCGGGTGGTTACGCGATGCGAGAACGGCTTGGCACAGCCAAGGCTATTGTCCCATCAGCGATGAAAGTGGGTGGGGCTGGATGCAGAATTGATGTGCCGCTTGGCCACATTAACGCTGCCTACGTGCGCAGCCACTTCGATGCGATGGAGGTCGGCGTACCCGATGGTCCACGTGCGAATGAAATCCTTTTCGCACTTGCAATGAGCAAAGGGCCTAGGATCCACAGCCGCATGGGCGGCCTCACAACCGATGACGTTATCGGCAAGGATGGATTGAGGTAGGTCAAGCTGCGCTAGCGGCTCGCTTCAGCTGACTTGAACACCTCAGACTTTTTCATTAGTATACAA
This sequence comes from Pseudomonadota bacterium, assembly GCA_039183375.1. Lineage (GTDB taxonomy): Bacteria > Pseudomonadota > Alphaproteobacteria > Rhizobiales > Hyphomicrobiaceae > Tectiglobus. The sequence goes on along the minus strand of JBCDBQ010000516.1, from coordinate 2,079 downwards.
ACGATATGCAAACCCTGATAGTTATGACGACTAGGGAGTATTGACCATGCGAAAGTTCCTCGAAATCGATCTTGCTACACAGTCAATTGCGTCACGGGAGTTGCATGGCAGAGAGATCATCAATTCTGGACGGCGGTTGATCGCAGAAACACTCTTGAAGAGTGGAGTAGCGGATATCGATCCGCAAGCACCAGAAAACCCACTGATCTTCTCAGCCGGCCCGTTTGCTGGCACCAACTTTTCCAATGCCAATAGGCTAAGCGTGGGTTGCAAAAGCCCTCTGACAGGCGGCATCAAAGAGGCCAACACCGGCGGCACGTTTGGCTTTGCGCTTGGTCAACTTGAGATTGCTGGCTTTACTTTGCATGGGGTCTCACCTGACTGGGTAACAATACGCATCCCCAAGGATGGACCGATCACGTTTGAAGATGCGTCCGACCTGCTTGGCCTCGGGAACTTCGAGGCTGCCGTAAAACTCCACGAGATCTATGGTGACAAGGTCAGCCTTGCGCTTTGTGGGCCAGTCGGTGAGTACGGTGGCCTTCTGGCCGGCGTCGCGTTCTCAGACACTGACAATCGACCCTCACGGATTGCGGCACGGGGCGGTGTTGGCGCCGTCATGGGCCTCAAGAAGGTCAAGGCGATTGTTGTCGACAAGGACAAGATGCCGACACTGCATGATCGCAAGAAGGTTATGAGAGCGATCAAGGACTACGGCAAGAAACTTGGTGAGTCTCCAGCCGTTAAAAGCCTTGAGACAACTGGCACGGCGATGGTCGCTGATCTGACCAATCACATGGGCGCTTTGCCTGTTCGCAACTTCTCATCCGGTCAGTTGGTCGGACCGGATGACGGTCCGTTCAAGATGGGCGGTGATTACATTCGCGAAAGCAACTCTGAACGTGGTGGAGAGATTTCTCACGCTTGCATGCCGGGTTGCCTGATCAAGTGCAGCAATGTCTATGTTGACGCCAGCGGCCGTGAGATCGTTTCCCCATTGGAGTACGAAACGATTGGCCTGCTTGGTACGAACTGCGGACTGGTCGAGCCAGATGACGTCGCCATACTCAACGAAACAGCGAACGACCTCGGCATCGATACTATTGAGGTCGGCGCCATGATTGCCATGCTTATGGATGGCGGCCACGCTGATTTTGGCGACATCGAGTTTATGAAGCAATGCTTGCAAGATATCCGAGTGGGCAATGAGCGTGGTCAATTGCTTGCGCAGGGCACGGCCCGGGTCGGCGAACACTTCAACATTGCCCGTGTACCCGTCATCAAACAGCAGGCCATCAGCGCTTATGATCCACGCGTCGTCGAAGTTACAGGAATATCCATGATGGTCACCGCACAAGGCGCTGACCACACCACGGGAAATGCCCCAACCTTCAAATGCGATGACAAGACGGTCGAAGTGATCGCTGCAGAGAGTTACAAAATGCAGGTCAACAGCGCTGTCGCAGATTCGATCGGCTTATGTGTGTTTGGGAGATCGGTTACCGACGGCAATCTCAAATTGATCGCCGATGCAATGAATGATGCATTCGACCTGGACGTCAGCCCTGAAGAGGTCCGTGATCTTGGTCGCGAAGCACTGCAACTTGAGGACAAGTTCAACAAGGAGGCGGGCTTCAAAGAAGAGCATGATGAGCTACCTTCCTTTTTTCACTCTGAAGAATTACCGCCGACCAATCGATCTGCGAGGCTTCATGCTGGCGAGGTCAACCAATATATGCGGCGCCTTCGTGCCGGAGAGGTAGAGGTGGAATTCGCATGACTTTCATCGTCACGGAAGGGTGCATCAATTGTAAGCTGCAAGACTGCATCGAGGTGTGCCCGGTGGATTGTTTCTATGAAGGAGAAAACTTCCTTGTAATCCATCCCGACGAATGCATTGACTGCGGCGTGTGCGAGCCTGAATGTCCGGAAGAAGCGATCAAGGCGGACACTGAACCCGGGCTGGAGAAGTGGCTTGCAATCAATACGCGGTTCGCGGACATCTGGCCGAACATTACCGCAAAGGGCGAAGTGCCTGCAGATGCGCAGGAATGGTCGGGACGCGCAGGCAAAGAAAGC
>JBCDBQ010000515.1:0-5436 GCA_039183375.1 Pseudomonadota bacterium | reverse complement strand
CAGGCCGGTCATCCGACGCTGAAGATCTTTACAACGAATATATTGCCGGGCCGTACGGGGCGCATGATTGATTTCGGCGATATCTGGGAAGCGTTCCAGGTGCTGGCCGAGCAAGGCGGTCTGGGCGTTATCCACGCCGAAGACCACGACATTGTCATGCATATGTACGACAAGCTGATCCGAGAAGGGCGCGTTGGCTTCGAGCATCTCAACGAGGCGCACAATGCCTTGTCGGAGGATCTCAGCTTTCGTCGCATCTTGCGTCTCGCGGAAAACGTGCCCGGAACCGCGCTCTACATGATGCATGTGAGCGCAGCAACCGGCGTCAAAGCAATCTCCGAAGCGCGCGCCAAAGGTATGCCCATCTACGGCGAAACGCTGCATCAGTACATGCTGTATAACGCTGAAGACTATAAGCGCCCCAACGGCCAGATTTATCATACCTACCCGTCGCTGAAGTCGGCTGATGATCAAGAAGCGCTGTGGGATGGCACACTCACTGGCGACATCAACTGCGTCGCAACGGATGAACTGTGCTGCACCTTGAAAGAGAAGACGCTTGGCAACCGTATCGATGATACCACGGGTGGCAACTCGGGCGTCGAGCCGCGTCTCGCGGTGATGTATACCGAGATGGTTCATCGTCGAGGTTATTCGCTGAGCCAGTACGTCGACTTGGTTTCGACGAATGCAGCAAAGGTGATGGGTCTTTATCCACGGAAGGGCGCCATTGCGGCCGGCAGCGATGCCGACATTGCGATCATGGATCCAAGTCGGCGAGGCAAGGTGACAGCGTCCGAGTTACATGAAACAGATTACACCCCTTGGGAGGGACACGATATTTTTGCATGGCCTGACATGACAATCCTGCGTGGAAAGGTCATGATTGAAGGCAAAGATTTCTACGGCGATACGAACGATGGACAGCATTTGAAACGGACAATTCCTTCTGACATCCTCGCAGGTCCGGCTCTATGAGTGATGTCTTGCTCGACGAGTTATCGGTTTTACTCCGCACATCCATCACAATGTGGTCGCTGGACGATGCTGTGCAGCTCGCGGCATTGGCTGACGAAATCGAAATTCAATCTGGTTCTGGCATGGTCTTGCGCATTGTTCGTGCACCGCCCGAGATGCCATTCGGCTGGGTCGTCACGATCGATGGGCGCAAACGCACCGCCGCGTCAGTCGTTGGAGTTCTGCGCATTCTCCGGCAAAGTCTCGCGCCCGGCTATCAGCCCTATCAGCTGACCATGACACCGTTGCCAGGTCATCCCGCATGATCCCGGTCTCCGTCATAACCGGCTATCTCGGCAGCGGTAAAACCACAATCCTGAAGAAGTTGCTGGCCAATCCGGACTATTGCGATACCGCTGTCATTATCAATGAGTTCGGCGAGATCGGTCTCGATCACGACCTCATCGAAACAAGTGACGAAGATCTCGTGACGCTGAAGACAGGCTGCCTTTGCTGCAAAATGCGCGGCGACCTGGGTGAGACTCTGGATGGACTTCTCGCCCGAAGAGAGGCCGGCGAGATTTCATCGTTCAAGCGCGTCATCATAGAAACCAGCGGTGTGGCTGATCCGGTTCCTATCCTGCAGGGATTGATGGTTGATCCATCGACTATTCAAAACTTCCAACTGGAGCGGGTCATAACGGCTGTCGATGCTGTTTCGGGTGCGAACACGATTAAACGGGAACCCGAGGCAGCCAAACAGATCGCTGTTGCCGATCGATTGGTTCTGACGAAGACCGATCTCGCGGATGCCGAGAACAACAATCTCGCCAGTCTTGTGCGCGAGCTTAATCCATCGACCGAACATGTTGCTGCCTCCTACGGCGAGATCGCACCATCGGTACTGTTCGCCGACCATCAGCAGGCAACACCTTCTTCTCGGCTCGAATTTCTTCAGTCGATTGGCAACGGTCCGATATCGGCCGCGGACCATACAAGTGGAGCCATCTCGACCTTTGCGCTGGTGCGCGATCAACCCATTCCGGCAGTCGCTCTAACTTTGTTTTTGGAAGCACTGGCTGACCATTGTGGTGAGGGACTATTGCGCTTGAAAGGCCTCGTCCAGATCGAAGAGAACATGGAGCAGCCAGCAGTGATCCATGGTGTCCAGCACGTGTTTCATCCGCCAACATGGCTGGAGCAATGGCCGTCTCAAGATCAGCGAACCCGGATGGTCTTCATTGGCCGCAATCTCAGTGAAGAATGGGTTCATGCTCTGCTTCGGGCAATTGAACGGGAGGTCCGCGAGTTTGCCGAACATCATGATTGATCGTAGTAGTTCAATATATTGACGCACGGAGTGAGGGCATGGCAGGAAATAAACCGAAGGTCGCCTTTGTCGGAACAGGCGGCACAATTTCATCCATTGGTCGCGACGCATTGGATCTTATCGACTATCCCGATAGCGGATCTAAGCTGGAAGTGGATGAACTGATTGAAAAGTTTGATCTGGTCAAGGAAGTGGTCGAGCCCGTGCCGATCCGCTTTAAGGCCATCGGCAGCACGCACATCGGTCCGACAGAGTGGCTTGAAATCAACAAGACCATCACAAAGGCCGCGGCCGATGATCCATCGATTGCCGGTTTTGTCGTGACCCACGGTACGGCCTCTGCTGAAGAGACGGTGTACTTCCTCAATCTCACATTGAAGATAGATCAGCCCGTCGTTGTGGTTGGTGCACAAAGGCCGGCTTCAGGCATTTCCACGGATGCGGCCATCAATTTACTCAATGCTGCGCGAACAGCAGCGGATCCTGCCTCACGCGGTATGGGCGCGCTCTTGATGCTGAACGATGAGATTCAGGCTGCCCGCGATGTCACCAAAACGTCCACGCTGCGAATGCAGACGTTCCGCACACCGGACTTTGGCGTTCTTGGTCACGTCGATGGCGATGGCGTTCATTACTACCGCGCGCCCCTGCGCCGGCGCATGCCCGATACCGAGTTCGACATGTCTGCCGTAACTGAGCTGCCACGCGTAGATGTCGTGCCTTGCTATGGTGGCAGTGATGGCGTTGCGATTGAAGCTTTCGCAGCCGCCGGCGCCAAGGGGCTGGTATCGGCCGGATTCGCGCCCGGACTTCTGACGCCACAGCAAGATGCAACCTTTGACAAAGTCGCAAAGGACGGAGTCGTTGTCGTACAGTCGAACCGGGCTGGTTCCGGTCGTGTTCCCAATCGGGCCGGCCTGAAAAAACGTGGTTTTGTTTCCGCCGACACGCTCAATCCTCAAAAGGCCCGCATCCTGTTGATGGTCGCTCTCAGTAAGACCAACGATGTTGATGAGTTGCGCCGCATTTTTGCGGAATATTAGAGGGATCATCTATGTCGATTGCGCCAGCAGACATTCTCGCGGCGGTTCGAGATCAAAAGGCATTTGTTGTTGATCTCTTCGATGAGCTGCGAGAGGGCAGCAAGGATGTCGAGGGCGTGACACGCGACACCTTCGGACCGGGCGAGCAATTCGGCTATCGTGTTATAGAAGACCGTGCGCGGGGCATGGGGCTATCGCTTGTCTATGACCACGGTGCCAATCTCTACATGAGGCTACCCGGCAGCAATGCTGAGGCCCCTGGCATCATGATGGGCTCACATCTTGACTCCGTTAAGCGCGGTGGCAATTTCGATGGCGCTGCCGGTGTCATCGGTGGCCTTGTCGCACAGCGGGTTCTGCAGCATTTCGGCATTGCGCCGGCCTGCGATGTGACGACGATGGCGATCCGGGCTGAGGAAAGCGTCTGGTTTCAGGTCTCTTATATCGGAAGCCGAACGGCATTCGGCATGTTGCCGGATGGTGCACTTGAAGCCAAACGCGTTGATACGGGTCGCACACTGTCCGAGCATATGGCGGATTGCGGCGCTGATATCGATAAGGTTCAGGCCGGAGAGCCCTGGTTGCAGGCAAAGGATATCCGCGCCTTCGTCGAGATCCACATTGAACAGGCGCCACAGTTGATTGAGGCAGGTGTGCCTGCTGCGATCGGGACCGGCGTGCCTGGAAACTTTCGCTACCCGAACATTCATATTCAAGGCGAGTACGCGCACGTCGGGCTGCCGCGCCGTTTCCGACACGATGCAGCCATGGCTGGGAGCGACTTCGCGCTGGGACTCGACGATATGTGGCAGGCTAATGATGCATCAGGACGGCCGATGGCGTTTACGATCGGTCGGTTCCATACCAACCCGGACGAGCATGCGTTGACCATCGTCCCGGGTGAAATGTCGATGAGCCTGGATGTTCGTGCCTACGACGAAGAACACCTCAATGCGCTCGAGGACGAGCTGATTGATCGCGTCGGAAAGATTGAAACTGCGCGTGGGGTCAAGATTGACTTGGGCGCGCGGGCGTCAGCACCCGTCGCGCCATCTGATCCCGATGTCTATGCCGCACTCACAGCCGCCGCTGAGCAATTAGGTGTCAAGACGATGCCGCTCGCCAGCCCGGCGTCACATGACGCGGCTACGTTTACGGCCGCCGGCGTCCCAACGGGAATGTTGTTTGTGCGAAATGAAAATGGAAGTCACAATCCGCACGAGGCTATGGAGATAGATGACTTTCTGGAAGCTGCAGCAATTATGACGAGTTGGGTGGTCAGCGAAGTCACATGACATTACCCGAAAAGGGTTGCTGGCCGGTTTGGTAGTTGGCAATTTGGTGGTCGGCACAAAGTTTGATGAACGGCCACCACTAACAACGTGATTGGAGGAAACCATGGCTAGTCCTGCTCCATCTCTGGCACCGATCCGCGCGGACGCCGTTGACGAAATCCCGATTATCGATCTCGGTCCCTACCTGTCGGGCGAAGCCGGTGCAAAGCAGCGCGCTGCGAACGAACTGCGCCACGCATTTGAGAACATCGGCTTTTATTTCATAACCAATCACGGCGTGCCGCAGCAGTTGATAGATGATGCCTTCGACGCCGCGAAGCGGTTTCACGAGCAGGATCTCGACGACAAGCTCAAACTGAAGCTCAATGAATACAATATCGGTTACCTGCCGATGCGCGGCGGCACAACACGTCACTCACAGCTCAACGAGAACAACAAGCCTAATGTCAACGAAGCATTCTTCATGGCGCGGAACCTCGCGGATGACGATCCCGACGTGTTGGCCGGCAAGGCATTTCGAACGCCGAATAAGTGGCCGGAAGATCTCCCTGGGTTTCGTGAGGCGTGCCTCCGCTATATGGATGCCCTGGAAGCTCTGGCGCTAAAGTTAGTACCACTCTACGCTCTGGCGCTTGAGCTGCCGGAAAACTACTTTGACGAAGCATTCGCTAAGCCAATGTACAAGCTACGGATGTCGCATTACCCGCCGCAGGATGTCGTTGAGGACAACGAGTTCGGCCTGGCGCCACATACAGACACGAGCTTCATGACGTTGCTGGCACCGAACAAAATTCCTGGTCTTTCGGTTCGT
>JBCDBQ010000514.1:0-5441 GCA_039183375.1 Pseudomonadota bacterium | reverse complement strand
TCAGTCCCAAACAACCAGATCCGGAACCGCGTCCAGAAATCCTGACGTCGCTGCAACTGACCTGTCAGAATCTCCAACTTGTTCTGCAGGTCATTGATCTGCGAGTTGGCTGTCCCACCGTCAGCAACTGGAACCTGCATCCGGGTCAGAAGCGCTGCGAGGTCGCGTTTGATCTCATTAGTGTCGTCCTTGGCATCGGCCCGCAGCTGATCGACGGCATCTGCCAGCGTCTTCTGGTTGCCGTTGAGCTTGTAAAGTGCATCGCGGGTATCGATGCCATCACCACCACCACCGGTGCCAATGGCCGCAATGATGCGCTCGGCTTCACTCTGCGAGCGCGCCTCCAAAGCGGAGACACGCTCTGCAATGACCGCGAGCTGGCGATTGCGCTCGGCCTGCTGATCATTGACCATCGTGGTCAAGGCACCGAGCTTGTCTGACACCACATTTGCGACACCCTCAGCGATGTCATCGCGCTGGGTTGCGAAGGTCTGCCCGACACGGCCCATCGCATTGTCGATGAGGCGCTGCATCTGCGCATCGTCGACACCGTAACTGTCAACGGCACGATCCAACCGGTCAAAGCGGTCGGCAAAACCATCGACCACCAACCGCGTATCGTCGATGTCGCGGCCAATCTTGTTCACGTCACTGAAGAGTGGTGTGAGCTCAAAGGGCTCGTTCGACCCGCCTTCAATCAGCTCGCGGATCTCGCGAACATCTTTCAGAACCGGTGTGATATCCACTGTCTGACCGGAGCCAGCCGCCTGAGCCAAGCGTCGTTCCATGGCGATGAGGCGATCCGGCAGACCTGAAAGCGATGCCTCCAACCGGCCAAACTTCTGCTCCAGCTCAGCCAGTCCGTCGATCTTAGCAACCAAGGCCTCAACGGTAGATGGTTCGCCGCCAACCGGAAGCGCCTCGACCGTGTCCTCAAGCCCATCGATCCGCTGGCCCAGAACATCCCAGGCCCGGGCCAATTCATCGAACTTACCATCAATGCTGCGATCGAGGCTGTACAGGCGCTCGGCCACATCCCGGTCGGCACTGGGCTCCGCAACCTGTTGGTGACTACCAGCACCATTCAGCACTTTTGGTGGCCGGACCACGGTATTGCCGCGTAATTCATCCAAGAGCTCAGAAACGGAGCTTCGATTTTCCGCGATATGCTCGGACAGCTCATGGACCATACGCTCAAGCGCATCGATCCGCGTGTTCTGGAAGGAATCCGTGACATTCTGCGTCTCACGACGCTCCCGGGGATCCTCTAACGACGCTTCCGGGTTGGTGCGCATGCGCCAGTCAGAGCGATGGCGCGATAGGAGATTGCGGCTTGAAAGATCGCTTTTCATATCGAACAACGTGTCCAGGATATCTTCTATTGTGATCGGTGAGCGGTGCCGGTAGGCCCGATCGGCGGCAAGTTTCAAAGTGGTGACAAACTGCTCCGAGTTTGCCGGTGAGGCATGACCGTTGCTGTAGGCAATCGGTCCGTCAGCGGCAATGATGGCCGCACTTTCGTGTCTCAGCGTTGTGACGTCGACGTTGTAGGTGCGCAGCACCTCGATCGACTCAACCACCAGTGTCATCGCGTGCACCAAGTGCTCGAGGCCAACCTCGGTGGCCCGATGAGCAACAGCCAGGTCATAAGCCTGATTGCAGCAGCGCAAGACAGCTTCATCAACCCACATGGACTGGAAGTCGTCAGCTGGCTCCAGCGCGCGCGCCAGCCAGCCTGCTTCATGATCAACGCGCGGTGAGAGCGCACGTCCACTACCCCAGCCCTGGGGCATCACCAGTTCCAGACCTTCGCCCTTATAAAGCATGGTCAGTTGAACCTCGACCCATTAACAACGCAACAGCACTTTCGCCACGAGCGGTACCAATCGCCGGCAACCCGGCTGCCTCACACACCGTCATGACGAGCTTAACTCCGGCCGAAGACAACCAGCCCCCACCAGAAACCCTGGCATAATAACACAACGAGCTATTGACTGTTGCAGAAAAACTCCTGATTGACCGCTAACACTATGAAATATCGTGAATAGTGGCCCAGAAATGACGATGACGTTCGGCAATGACGCCGAAACCAGAACATATCCTTCGAAACAAGGGAAAAATGCTACGATTTCAAGCCAGCGTTAATAAAATACGGCAACGCAGCAGACACTCGGGTAATACCCTCTTCAAGCTGGCCACACCCTCACCTGCAGTTGACTGATACTATTGCTTTCAATGAGCTCCAAGGCCTCTTTGTCGGTAAAGTTCCGGCAATCAAGCCACTGTTCAAAGTCGGCCTCACCCAACATAATTGGCATTCGTTCAGTAAATTCGGACGCCACACCCTTCGCGCGGCGGGTCAGGATTGCGGCGCTATCAATCTCACTGCCATCAGCTCCCATCCATTGCTCATAGATGCCGGCAATGCCAAAAACCTGCTGCTCTTCAAATTCTGCGATGTAGGTCTGTTTTCGGCCGGAAGGACCACGCCAAAGAAAATAGCCGTTCGCCGGAATGAGACAGCGCTTGTGCCGCATCCCGCCCCGAAACGACGCCTTTTCCAGCACGGTCTCAATACGCGCCGTCGATAGCATTCCGAGTTTGTCAAAGTCTCGGACCCACGATGGCACCAGCCCCCAGCGCACCAGAACCGCCTCGCGGCGCTGGGCATGGCTGTTTCTCACAATGACAATGGGCTGCCCCGGCCAGATTCCATCGCGCGGTGGAAACTCTTCGATGTTATGGTAACCAAAGGTATCGCGAACGACCTCAGGCTCAATCGTTAGGCAATACCGAAGCACCATAGCCGCTCATCATCCTTCATTAATCCATGCCCTCTGAAACACATCAAATACCAGAACATTGGCCGAAGGCCGCCGCAAGTGCTGCCATATTCCGCGACGGTAAAGTCCTCATAGTGGAACGCGGCAAAGGCAGCATGACCGGGGTCTGGAGCCTGCCCGGTGGTCACATCGAACCGGGTGAGCGTGCCCGGGACGCTGCCGCCCGCGAAGTCCTTGAGGAAACCTCGATTACGGTGCAGATCGCAGGCCTGGTGGACATCCACGATGTTATCTTTCATCACGATGACGGCAGCCTGCGCGCGCACTACGTCCTTTGCGTCTACTATGGGGTTTGGAAGGCCGGTGAGCCCGAGGCCGCCACTGATGCCCGTGATGCGCGCTTTGTAACCATCGATGAACTCCAGGACTACACACTGACACCCGGTGTCGAGCGGTTTATCAGAGAGGCAAGTGCTATGATTGAAGCGACCGCCTGAGCGCTCCAGCAACTTCCATCGGCGGGCATCATCACACGTTTGTAAACCAAGTTGACTGGCCGCGTGTTTCCAGCGCACCGATGGTGACGTGCCACCATACCAATATGCCAATCTAATCGGGCGAGATGCGTGATGAATAGTCTGCAGAAACTTCAGGCCACCGTTGTTGCAATCGCTATTGCCCTGCTGTTGATCAGCGTTCCAGCCCAGTCGACTCCCGACCGTTGGAAATCAGAAGGTTGGGCCAAAACAGACTTCGCGAAATCCAGCATCAACTTCAACGAGATCCTCTCCGGCGGTCCGCCGAAAGACGGAATTCCATCGATCGACAAGCCGCAATTCAAGCCAATTGCAGAGATCTCCGACATTGCCGAGCAGGCACCGATTATTGGCCTCACCATCAATGGAGATGCGCGAGCCTATCCGCTCAGCGTACTGATGTGGCATGAAATCGTCAACGACACTGTCGGCAAGAAACCGGTTACCGTTACCTACTGCCCGCTATGCAATGCTGCGCTCGTCTTCGACCGCACGGTCAACGGCCAGGTCCTCGATTTTGGAACCACCGGCAAGCTGCGCAACTCTGATCTTGTTATGTATGACCGGCAGTCGGAATCCTGGTGGCAGCAATTCACAGGCGAGGCAATTGTCGGAGAAATGTTAGGCACCGAGCTTGTGCTCGTGCCATCGCGTCTTGAGAGCTTCGGAGAATTCAAAAATCGTCATCCAGACGGCAAGGTCCTGGTTCCCAATAACCCAGCCGCCCGGAACTATGGCCGCAATCCATATGTTGGTTACGACAGCGCTGCCCGGCCGTTCCTTTACCGTGGTGCCATGCCGGAAGGAATTAATCCCATGGCCCGCGTTGTCATGGTGAGATCCGGCACGGAACCACGTGCGATCAGCCTCGCCTTGTTGCGCGACAAGAAATCGGTCGATATTGCTGGTATCAAGCTCTCCTGGCGCCCGGGTCAGGCTTCGGCGCTCGACACCTCTGAGATTGCCAAGGGGCGCGATGTTGGAACGGTCCTGGCGCAAAAGCTCGGAGACGATGGCAAGCTCCGCGATGTGCCCTATGACGTCACATTCGCGTTCGTTTTCCATGCTTTTCATCCCGCACACAAGATTCGCACGGAATAGATGACGCCATCGCCATTGGGACTTGATCACGGCTGACGCATCGCCGATACGTGTGACAGGGAACATGCAGGTAGCAATCGGCATGCAGCGAGCGAAACGATCAGTCGTATTATCATTCTGCGCCGTCTTGGTTATGTCCACGGCTGTGGCCGCAACCAATGCCCATGCTCAGTCGCGCTCCAAGCCTTACGACCAGAAGCTCTATCGTCTCTCCGAAATCTTGGGCGCCGTTCATTACCTGCGCGAGCTCTGCGGAGCCAAAGATAATCAACTCTGGCGCGAGAAAATGCAGGAGCTTCTCGATTCCGAGGGCACGTCCGCACTACGTCGCGCCAACCTCAGTCGCCGCTTCAATCGCGGCTATCGTGGTTACTCGCGAACTTATCGCGGCTGCACATCATCGGCACAGGGCACTATCGAGCGTTTCCTGAAAGAAGCCATCTCAATCACCGATGAGCTCGTTAAGCTTGCCAACTAACCGCGATGCGAATTCGCGCGGTTTACGCTTAATTTCAAACACAGCAGCGCTGGTCAGAACCACGTGCTAATCGACATTTATCCGGCTATGGGTAGGCGCCGCTTGCGCTTGCCGTCGCCCGTTTCGACTTCTTGGACTGATATCAACTCTTCTTTCGGGTCACACTCATGAAAGCGCTGCACGATTTGGAAAGCATCGGATCACGCGCCGATAGTATCGAAGCGCTGACCTACATTCTTGCCGCGTGGGAAGAGGGTTGCGACGCAGGACTGGCGACCGAGCTGCTCGCTTATGCGGCGCTCTACACTGCCCTTGCCGATCTCGTGGATAAGTTCGGCGAAGACAACGTTGCGTCTTTAGTCGAGGGCCTCAGCCGCCGCGTTCGGACAGGTGAGTTCACGCTGTTTGAAACCTGCCAGTAGTGTTTCCAGGAACGAGCAAGCCCCACTTATCAGCCGGTTTGATCTTTACTGATCGCGACGATATCAGCCTCGGCCTAGATTGATATCATCGCAAAGCCCATCTTCTTGAGCCAGATTTCCC
>JBCDBQ010000513.1:0-5451 GCA_039183375.1 Pseudomonadota bacterium | reverse complement strand
TTGCAGGCGCAGGTCATCGCAATCCAGAATGACCTCTTTCGCCGCGCGCTCGCTGACACTCTGATCATGCGGAAATGCTATGACGAAGGGATCACCGGGAACGTGGTGTTCTCTAACAATATGGCGGCCCGCAGTGTCGAACTTCAGAACTGCGCCCTGCAGGACGTGGCCGCATTCACCGATTTCAACGCTGACAACGATCCAAGCGGTGACCACAGTTTCGGTGTCTTCACTGTCGGCAAGCGCCGGTTGTTCTTCAAAATCGATCTCTACGACCTCGAACTCGATCAAGGTTCAGAGCTACCCTACGATCCGGCATGCACGGAACGCATTCTAACCATCATGGACCCAGAGGAATACTGAGATGGCGGATCAGATCACAAACACCGCCGCACATGAGCGTTTCAATTGCCTGAGTTCAGGTGACACGCTGACCAAGTTCGAATGGTTTGAACTGGTGGCATGTCGCAACGACGAAAGCGAAGGCTGCGTTGTCCAGTGCGAAGCAAGCTGGGCCGAGTTCTGGTCAATCTACGGACGATCGAATGAAGGCACAAAAGAGCAGCCGGAATATCTGGCAACCGCTATCCATGACGCCTCAACACCACTGGCAGCTGTGCAAATCGCGCGCCAGATCGCCATTGAGACCGGAAAAGGGTTTGTGGCCGGTGACAATCACTTTGGCCATTTCCCGCGCTTGTCTCGGGATGTGTTTCCCGCCGTTGAGTTCTCCGGGATCGCCGAAGACCTGACATTCGCCATTCACGAGGACATCGAGGACACAATCCCGGAGGAAGATCGACGGGTCGATGACTTCGACAACCACCCGCTTGCAAACCTGCGCGAGGCATTCGTGGAGTTCTCCGATTACTCGGGCAGCGATGAGCGTGACCCCTATCAAGCTCTTGAGAGCGGAGAGCGCGACGATGCCTGAAGTTCTTAACTATCCTGTCAGCCGGGGAAAGCTCTGGGGTAATTCATACAGCTGGGGCGAAGCCATTACCGCCCATGCAGAAGCCTGTTCCGGCGGGTGTTGCCGGTTTCTGATCACTGAAGATGGCATCTGGATGGAGGGCGATGCGTCAAGGTCAAAGGTGTACCGGACCCGCATCCCAAAAGGGGCCGAACCCCACGCAAGGCAAGAAATGGACCGGGTTGGCTTGGTGCCAAGCACACGCACCAACGCCTACCGGGTCGCACCAATCTACGCCTGATCGAGCACAAACAAGGACCAGACCAATGACACGGAAAATCGAACATCGGTGCCAGACCTGTGGCAGCACGGAAATTGTCTACGACGCCTGTGCGGAGTGGGATGTGGAAACGCAGGGTTTTGTCCTGATCACCACCTATGACGAAGCGCGCTGTCAAAGCGATAGCTGCGAAGGCGAGGAAGTGCGCACCGATGCATTTGACGCCGTGACCGGTGAAAAATTGGGCCAGGCGCCAGGTTCATACGAATACATCCCAAAAGATGAAGCAGATCGCCTCTGGCAGATCGAGAATGAACAACGCAAAGCTGACATGGCTGAGCGCGAACAGCAACGTCAACAAGAGCAAACCATCGCGGATACGACGAGTGCGCTGGAAGCAGCCTATCGGGAGATTGCGGCATGAAGATCAAGGTATTCACATTGGCAACCGATGATGACAATGGAACCAAGGCACGCGTGTTCGGGACAGAGGTTCAACGCGACGATGCGCTGTTGATATGGGTCGGCAGCAATCGCGAGACATGGCAGGCGAGCAAACTGGCCGACGATCTGCATGAATACATCCAGTCGCGGACCGAACATCTCGATACGTTCTCAACGGATGAAGATGAAATCGATCTTGGCGATGTGCTGAGCGTCAACGCGGCTTGGGCCTTCTGTAAAGAGCAGGTTGGCGCATTCGGCAATCTCTATGATCCAGATGAAGCCATGACGATCATGGACGGATGGGCCGAGGAAGGCGACACATCGGACGGGTCGCATTGGTTCAACGTCGACAACGCTGAAGACCGCGAAGCCGTCACGGCATGGTGTGAGCAGGAAGGACCCGACTTTGAGCAGCAGATTTCCAATCTGGTCTGCGAGAATATGCCCACTCGCAAAGCAGCCTATGATGCGCTGCGAGAAAAGAGGTCAGCGCCACAGGTGCCGATATTCACATGACGAGCGAGATAGACGCCATTGCCATCATGAACGACACGGCAGCAGCACCGAAAGACGGAGCCTGCGCGCATCGGGAGGGGTTCACGCTGGAAGATAACCCATACTTCGGGTGCAGGTCTGATGACAGGCTTGCAACCGACTGGGCTTCGGAATGGGAGCTCCGACATCGTTTTGCGATGGACAACGGGCTGCATGCAGAAATCGGGCGGGTGGCCTGCCTTCAGCACATGAGGGATAGCCGCGTCTCGTGGCAATGATAGGATTGAGACTATGGAGCAGATGGAACTAATACCAATCACTGACTTGGAAAAGGCGACACACGGCATCAGCTGGTGGGCCGGATCATGGGAGTGCCGAAACTTCCACGGGTTTTTTCAGAGCCGGGAGGATGGCCGTGGACCGTGGGCGTTCACGATCTACGGGTTTGGAGAGACCACTGCGAGTATCTACCGGATTTCGGAGACGGGGGACCTTGTTCAACACAGCGTGCCGATCGATGCAGAAGATCGCATCACTGTCCTTGGTCGGAAGTATGGGCGCGAGAACTGGAACCACTAAGGCGGATGTGAGAGAGGCAGGCAAAATGACGTTTCCAAGATTGATCGATGTGAACGAAGTAGGTTTCACGGATAAGTTCTGTGAACGCTGTGACGGGTACGGTGTCGGTTTTGACGGGTTGTCAAAATGCCTGCATTGCGACGGCACTGGATACAAGCGCCAGACAATGACGCGTCGGAAAGCATCCGAGCAGCGAACCGAAGTTGACCAGTAAACTGGTCAAGCTGCGTGAGGCGCAGCGTTGGCCAAAATGTTGGCCAATCCCCGCTTGAGCGGGGCCCCTAATGACCCGCGCACTATACAGCCGATGGCAGGCCCTGCCTGCCCGCAAATGGAGAGGGGGCAGCTCACGCGAATTTCTGTTCTGCGCTTGTGAATTGCTGAGAAGAGCAAAGCTCTTGGGGGCAAAAGGACAGGGCATCGTAAACATCATCAATCACAAAAAAGACAAGATTACGGGAATCCCCTTATTGGAAACGTGTGAGCGTTTGATACAACCTCACCTAGAACACATGGTGCATTGGATAGACCCCCTCTCTACTGCGCCGAAAACATGAGGGGATCAGAATCCCCCGTTCGGATCCCCTCATGCGTTCCAATCATTCAACAAAGTTTAAGAGCCGGTATGTTGTGCGGATAATGCCTGCGGTGGCCGCGCTCCAATCTGGATGAGCCACGCCCTGACAATGGGCCAGAATTCCGGTGGTGAAGGAAGGTCCGAGGTGGCGTATTCAAAGGCCGCTTCAAGTCGGATTTTGAGCAGCGGAAGCCACTCTTCAAACCGGTCAAGAAAGTGGGTTCTCAGCCAGTTTCGAACGGCAGATTGCCAGCCAGTTTCAGATGCGATTGTGAGATGGGATTCAAGATCACTCGGAATGGTCTTTGGCCATTCATTGTCCATGGGTTTGTCCTGTCAGATTTTTGCCGAGGGGCGGGCCTTCAGGACAGCATGTAGGAGGCGTTCAGCCGGTTGCCAAGCGGAATTCTGAAATCTCTTTCTTGCGGCATTTGGAGCATTTGAACTTGGGTCTGACATCGGCAACAGTCATGCCCGGGCTGCACTGTGACAGGATCGAGGCAACGGTCAAAACGGATGAATGCCCACAGGACCGACAGTAGATGTGCACGCTTTGATCAGAAAGTGACTGCAACAGTGTTCCGGGTTTAAGTGCCATCGCCGCTAAACTGCACTCGCCTTTAGGTGGCACATTTGAAAATCAGGTGATCGAGGCCGGGCCAAGAGAGAGCATGAAAGGCCGAGTGTTTCGGACGTCGAAAGCAACAGGGGCGAGCGAAGATCAGGACGCCTTGTCATCATCGGTCCCAAAAATCTTGACCATCTGCTTTTCAAAGAAAGCGCGCGTCACCGTGGCGCGGTTGCCTGCATAGCCGTGATAGTATGATTTCCCATTGGCCTTTGGGAAGCCTGCCCAGATCAAAGCAAGGTTATCCATGAAGCGAGACAGGGTCAGATCACCCGCAACAAAATCCTGATAGCCCGCATCATAGAGAAGCACACCGGCCATCTTGTTTTGAGTATCACGATTGAAGATCACAGAGTCGGAAAGACGAAGGCGTCGTTGGAGACTGGACAAGGTTGACGGTATCACCTGAAACCGGCCAATGGCGTGGTGCTGACCGGGTGTCGCTCTGATCCAAGTTTTGATCTCACCGAGGGTCATCTGCGTCGGACGCTTGGCGGTCAGTTTCTTGGCGCTGTGATGGATCGCGTCATAGCCAGCCCTCGGAGATTCCGCGAATGCGATGAGCGCATAAAGCTGGTCGACCTCGGTCCCTTTGGGCAATCGGAAGCTGGCAAGACGCGGCGGGTTCTTACCCGGCGTAGAGCGCTCGAATTTGTCGAGAGCGACCCATTCTGTAACGACGCCCTCAGAGCCGATCTGAGAGCCCCAACCGTCGCTGTTGGCCTTGGGGGCCTTGGCAAGCTTTTTGCGCATCTGACGCGCCTCTGTGTTGCTGAATGAGCCAGAGTTAGACCAGCCATCAGAAGACGTTTCAGCGGAGGCGGAGATCGACCCCAAAGTGACGAGACAGAATGTCGATAGAGCAGCGCCAAATAGAGCGCTGCGAAGGACGTCAGACGGAGTTGAAGAAGCAACTTGCGCCGTTCCGAATGCGGGCTTTAAGAGCCCGTTCCGGAGGGCGAAAGGCTGGAAAAGTGCCATTTCGGCCCGATGGGCCTCATGAAGGTTCCACACATAACGCAGCAAGCTGCAAACAAGGGCAAAGCCCTTATTTTTATGGCTAAAACGCCGTGCCACGCCCGTGCCATTGGCAGCAACCGAAAGCCCTTGTTTTATAACGCTTTTTTTGCGCGTGCCACGGTCCGTGCCACGGCCGTGCCACGCTAAAGGGTCCCGTGGCACAGAATTCGGTGATTTTTGGGGCGCCGTGCCACGCTGTTTTTGGGGTAAAATCATCGCTCCAACTCCGGTTCTTTGTCCTGTTCTTCGACCAGAGACCCACGGTCTAGTTCTCTCTGCATCGCGGTTTCAGCTTCGTGTTCCCGGCTCTTAAGAGTCTCCCGTTCTTGCTCCGAAATCAAGCCACTTTGGTCTATCAATCCCTCCACTGCGCCGGCCGCCATTTCCATGATTTGGTGCTGTACTTCACTGTCATCTGAGAGGATCGAGGCAACGAAGATCCGGGTCATGCGTTGCTCTAGGATCACGACATCCTGGAGTGTTTTGATAACAGCGCTTTGGTTCTCTATGAC
>JBCDBQ010000512.1:0-5453 GCA_039183375.1 Pseudomonadota bacterium | reverse complement strand
TGTGATCGATATGCCGCGCGAGGAACTATACCGCCGGAGTGATGCCCGGTTTGACCAAATGCTGGCGGCAGGCGCGATCGAAGAAGTCATCGCACTCTCAAAGAAGAAATATGATCCTTCCCTGCCCATTATGCGCGCCCTTGGCGTACAACCACTCCTGGCACATATCCGCGGTGATATCGAACTAGCCGCTGCCGTGGAGGCCACCAAGACCGAGACTCGCAATTACATCAAACGCCAGACAACCTGGCTAAATGGTAATATGATGTCCTGGAAATGGATTTCTCCGCAACAATTGGAAAGTCTGACGGACAATATTTTGCCAATCATGCATTAGATCTTGAAACCTACGACTGAACGGACTAGCAAGCGTGCTCCGCCTGCCGGCGTGTTACGCCGTGCAGCACGCAAATCAAGTTCGATAGTTGGAGGATAAAATGGCACGGACAATGACCGGCGCTGAGATGGTCACGCAAGCACTCGCGGATCAGGGTGTCGAGATCCTGTTCGGCTACCCAGGTGGCGCGGTACTGCCGATTTACGATGAAATTTTCCAACAGGACAAGGTTCGACACATTCTGGTTCGCCAGGAAGGTGGAGCCGTTCACGCTGCTGAGGGCTATGCGCGATCCACCGGAAAGGTCGGAGTTGTGCTGGTCACATCAGGTCCCGGTGCAACAAATGCTGTCACCGGTCTGACCGATGCCCTGATGGACTCCATCCCGGTCGTCTGCATCACCGGCCAGGTTCCCACCCATCTCATCGGATCTGACGCATTTCAGGAGTGCGACACGGTCGGAATCACGCGCTCCTGCACGAAGCACAATTATCTCGTCAAAAGCACGGACGATCTCGCC
Organism: Pseudomonadota bacterium; assembly: GCA_039183375.1. Lineage (GTDB taxonomy): Bacteria > Pseudomonadota > Alphaproteobacteria > Rhizobiales > Hyphomicrobiaceae > Tectiglobus. The sequence goes on along the minus strand of JBCDBQ010000512.1, from coordinate 4,596 downwards.
CGGGTCCTCCATGAGGCGTTTTACGTCGCGCGCTCTGGCCGACCCGGACCTGTTGTAATCGACATTCCAAAGGACATTCAGTTCGCATCGGGCAACTATGTTGGTCCATCGAATATACAACACAAGACCTATCAACCGCAGCTCAAGGCACAGCCAAGTCAGATCGAGCAAGCCGTCAAGTTGATGGCGTCAGCCAAGCGTCCGATCTTCTACACGGGCGGTGGTGTTATTAACTCCGGACCCAAGGCCTCCCAGCTGCTCCGTGAGCTGGTGAAACTAACTGGCTACCCGGTCACCTCAACTCTTATGGGGCTGGGTGCGTTTCCGGCCAGTGGCAAAGAATGGCTGGGCATGCTCGGCATGCACGGCACCTACGAATCCAACATGGCCATGCATGATTGCGATGTCATGATCGCTATCGGCGCGCGCTTTGACGACCGGATCACCGGCCGCCTGGATGCATTTTCACCAAACTCCAAACGCATCCATATTGATATCGATCCATCGTCGATCGGCAAAAACGTCCGGGCGGATGTTCCGATCATCGGCGACTGTGCCTATGTGATGGAAGACTTGATTACCGAATGGAAGTCGCAAGCGCCTCAAGTCGATAAGTCGGCTCACAAGCAATGGTGGAAACAGATCGATACCTGGCGGGGCCGAAAGTCGCTCGGGTACAAGAAATCTGATGATTTTATCATGCCTCAGTACGCCGTTGAGCGTCTGCATGAGCTCACCAAAGATCGCGAAACCTACATCACGACCGAGGTTGGTCAACACCAGATGTGGGCGGCCCAGTTCATCCACTTCGACCAACCCAATCGTTGGTTGACGTCTGGCGGCCTTGGTACGATGGGCTACGGCCTTCCAGCCGCAATCGGCGCTCAGCTGGCACATCCAAAGGCGTTGGTGGTCGATGTCGCCGGTGACGCCTCCATCCTGATGAACATCCAGGAAATGTCGACGGCAATTCAGTATGGCCTGCCCGTCAAAGTTATGATCTTGAATAATCAGTACATGGGAATGGTGCGGCAGTGGCAGCAATTGCTGCACGGCAATCGTTACTCGGAGAGCTATACAGAGTCCCTCCCTGATTTCGTGAAGCTGGCAGACGCTTACGGTGCAACCGGAATGATTTGCGATAACCCAGCAGATCTTGACGATGCCATTATGCAAATGATCAACACACCTGGTCCCGTTCTATTTGATTGCCGCGTTGCCAATCTCGCGAACTGTTTCCCAATGATACCCTCAGGCAAGGCACACAATGAGATGTTGCTCGGCGACGAGGTGACAGAGGAAGAGATCGGCTCTGCAATCGACAAAGAAGGCAAGATGCTGGTTTAAGCCAGCATCATCTTCGCCCTCGGAGCAAGACTGTGCATCTCTACATCGGCAATAAGAACTATTCGTCCTGGTCACTGCGAGCCTGGCTGCTTCTGCGTGCCTTCGATTTGGAGTTTGAGGAAACTCTCATTCCACTCGATGAAGAAGACACAGCCGCGAGGATTCATCTCGTATCCGAGGCGGGCAAGGTTCCGGTCCTGGTTGATCGTGGCCAAACTATTTGGGATAGCCTGGCAATTGCGGAATACGTTCATGAGCTTTTCCCGGATACGGGGATTTGGCCTGCCGATGCCCAGGCGCGTGCTCACGCTCGTTCGAGTAGTGCGGAGATGCACTCCAGTTTTGTCGGGTTGCGTGGCGCCTGCCCGATGAACCTGGCCAAGCGCTTTGCCCGCAAAGATCGCGGTGCTGATGTGGCTGCGGATGTCACTCGTATACAGGATCTATGGATCGAGGCTCGTGACCGATTTGGATCCTCGTCGGGTGATCCGTTTCTCTACGGAGCGTTCAGTGCCGCAGACGCCATGTACGCCCCAGTCGTGACGCGCTTCGAGACTTATAATATCGAGGTTCGGCAAGAGAGCCGAGCCTACATGGACGCCATCCTAAATCATCCTGCCTTTGACGAGTGGCGTAACGCCGGCCTGCAGGAAGCATGGATCATTGACCAAGATGAGGTTGATGAAGTGGCGATCGAAAACCTGCGAACACCTTTGCGCTGACAATCATACAGATTGAAACGAAAGACTAAAAACAATGTCCCCAGCACAACAGCAATCACATTATCCAGATCCGGTTTCAGACCAGGAAATCGTCTCCCGCACCTTGTCGATCCTTGTCGACAATGAACCAGGTGTACTCGCCCGGGTCATCGGTCTCTTCTCAGGCCGCGGCTACAACATCGACTCGCTGACAGTGACTGAGACAGAACACGAAAAGCACCTGTCACGCATAACGATCATCACGCGCGGAACAGCCAGTGTCATCATGCAGATCAAGCATCAACTTGAACGCATGGTCCCAGTTCATCGCGTCACGGACCTCACGTTGGAAAGTGAGTCACTGGAACGCGAACTCGCACTCATCAAGGTGGCCGGACAGGGCGACAACCGAATTGAAGCACTGCGTCTTGCTGAGATCTTCAAAGCCGATGTCATCGATGCATCAACGGAACATTTCGTTTTTCAGCTCACCGGTCGGTCAGTAGAGATTGAGCGTTTCATTGGCATCATGGCTGGCTTGGGATTGGTCGAAGTCTCTCGCACTGGTATTGCAGCAATCGCCCGTGGCAAAGACGGCCTTTAGACTGGACGCATAGTCAATTCACCGGCGGGCCGGCAAACCAGCTTTACAGGCCTTCAATCACATAGACCCGTGCCGGAGCACCATCACCTTCCGGTACCTTCAATGGAGCAGCGGATAGAAACACCCGCTCCTCTTTGATCTCCGCTGTGTTGGTGAGGTACTCCACCATGTGCACACCGTTGCGCAGCAGAATGTCGTGCGTAACATGCTCTGGAACTGGGCTGGAAATGCCATCAAGCAGCAGCCGGATCACATAATCTTGCGGGAAGTCGTAACAGATCGTCTCAATACCGAGTTCCAGCAGCCATTGCGCTGCCTCACGCGTCAAATAGGGCGACTCCGTCCAGAACTCGCGGGTATTAAAGCTGCGATGACGATGCCAACCGGACTTCAGTATGATCTTGTCGCCAGTGGCGACGTGTCCACAGCGCGCAGCCAACAGCTCCGGCTCAATCGCTTGATCTGCGGTCACATCCATAAGATCAATGACAGCTGCTTGGCCGACAAGCGCATCAAGGGCCGTATTCTCTATCGTATCACCGTCGCTGAAATAATGCCGCCTGGCATCGACATGCGTGAACGAATGACACGACACTTTGATGGTTGTCACTTGAGCAATATCACCGGCAGCGAGATCACCCTTAACGGTACGCTCACTTGGCCAACGGACATGGTCTGTGATGATCGGCATTGAGAGGTCGATAATGCGCATAGCAGCTCTCACTCCGCGAGTGGCTTGATGTCGAGTCCGTAGATGCGAACGGCATTGTCATGAAACAACTTTAACTTTTCCGAACGCGAAATATCAGACACTGAACGCTTGTAACCCTCATAGATCGTCTCGAAAGAACCACTCAGACCATCAACTGGAAAATTTGATGCGAACATGCAGCGTTCGCTATCGAATGCTTCGAGGAGCGCATAAATCACGCTCATATGGTCGTCCAATTGCCATTCTCGGCCCGCGATGCCGATACCGGAAATCTTCATCGAGAAGTGTGGCGCCTCCGCTGCGCGGCGAACAGCCTTCTTCCAAGCCGTCAGTGCGTCCTTGCTCCGATCGACCGGCATGAAGCCATGATTGATCACAACCGGAGTTTCCGGATATCGATCCGTCAAAGCCAAGAGCTCATCAGTATGCCACCACGGCGCCTGCAACTCGAAGTGCAGTCCATTCTTGGCAAGCTCTGCATAGCCGTTTTGCCAATTCGGATCGGACAGGCTGCCTGGAACGCCCCTCTCAACAAGCTCCGGCCGCGCTGCTGCTGTGGGCTTATGGCGAATACCGCGGACGAGCGGAAATTCCGCATGAGCCGCTATGACATCGACGGCGTCATCACGATGCAGAAATGCCCGCGCAACGTGCGCAGCAGGCGTACCCTGCTCATTCGCCAGCTCTGACATCCAGGCTGACTCTGCCACAGGATCACTCTCATCCCACTCGCCTTCCATGGTGACGGAGGCAACTACGTTATGGGGACCGTGAAGCCCCTTATACTCATCCGGCAGGAAGCGTTCGCGAATGGAAGAGTAGTCGCCGTAGCGAAAGGGGATCATGGGCTCATCGCGCAACCACGGATGATAGTTCTTTTCCGGATCCCAAAAGTGGTGGTGAGCATCAATAATCGGCAAATCGTCGTCAACACCGGTCATCGGTCGGCCTTGTCATATAGGAGGACAATGATCTAACAGGTCATCCTATATCATCGGCGCAATAAGACTGCCATCTCTCAGATCATCGCTTTGCGGACCTGGAATACCTCCATTATCCGTGCACCGCGATGCGGTCCATCGCAGACGAACTGCCAACGGCCTTCCGTAAACGTATCACACATCTTCACGCCCTTGATCAAAATCCAGTGCCCTTCTTTTCCCTTGTGAACACCGAGAATGTAATGCGTCCACGCGTTGCGCGGCTTCTGCATCCACGACCAAAGTGTTGGC
>JBCDBQ010000511.1:0-5456 GCA_039183375.1 Pseudomonadota bacterium | reverse complement strand
CTGTCAAGGCACTTCGGATTTCATCGGCTAGCTGCTCAAGCGTTGTGGTCATGCTCCGCTCCTCGCTCTCAGTTGTTGTCGACATGGTACGCCGCTTGCGGACGTCGGTCTACAGAGTTGCCGTTTGCTGGTTGATCAGTTGGCCAGTGAGCCTGCAATTGATCAAGCAACTCTAAGCTAGCTAGACTAAGCAGGGTTTGGCATCCGGCTGCCCGGTGCTGGAGGGTCCTCCGGTGGCCCGGCAAAGCACTGCGCTATGGCCATCCATTGTTTGGCTGCTTCACCCTTCATTTCGAGTTTCGTATCCGCGATATTTCGGACTTGTGTCACAACCTGACAAAAGTCGACGGCCGATCCTATGACGGAGTCGGTCGTGTTCGCCTCGTTCCATTCCCACGTATCACCCGATGGCGCCTCAAGACGCACATAGGGTGGTTCACCGGGCGGATCCATCTTGCGATTGGCAAACGTCCAGCCGAATGTCTTGACGCCGATGACCGCGACATTCTTCAGACGATCTGAGTTGATCCGCCGTTTGCCAAGGATGTCGTAAATCTCCTGGCCGTGCGCCCAGGTTTCCATTTGCCTCGCTGTCGCGAACATGCGGATACCCATATCAGGGCCGGACCACTTGAAGCGTGCGTCAGGGCCCTTGCTGGACAGCGCATCGCAGAGCTTCTCCATGCCATCAGTCCAGGTCTCCAGCAATTGCTTGCCTCGGATATGCCCCATCATCTCGCGGGTATGACTTTGCATCGTGCCGCCGCTTTCGCGGGCCGCCGTCAGGGCTCCGCGAAAGTCGTAGTAGGCCGCCTCATCAGTCGCCGACAAAAACGCCATCCGATCGCTGAAGTGAAGGTGTTGGACCACGTCGTTGATCGTCCAGGCCTTAAACGTTGTCTCCTGCTCCCAATCAGCGTCCGACAATGGGCCGAGAACGCTGGCAAGATCGCGTGCTTCTTCACGAAAGTCATCGACTTGTTGAATAGCCATAATCGTCTCCGAACGGCGAGCGTTACATTTCCACTTCAATCAGATAGGGCTTGTCAGTCGAAAGCCCGGTCTCGAATGCCTTTGCAAGTTGCTTCGTGTCACTCACTTTGCAGGCATCGACGCCCATCCCGCCGGCCATCTTCACCCAGTCAAGATCTGGGCGGTTGAGCGTCAACATATCGAGCGCCCGTGGGCCGGGGTTCTGGACCCCGACATTCGTCAATTCGCCACGCAGAATCTTGTAGCTTCGGTTGGCAAACACCATCACCGTCACATCGAGTTGCTCGCGGGCAATCGTCCACAGCGACTGCACGGTATACATCGCGCTGCCGTCACCTTCGAGTGCGACCACCTTTTGTCCGGGACAGGCAATTGCAGCACCAGTGGCAACCGGCAAACCATATCCGATTGAGCCGCCGCGATTGTTGAGCCATGAATGCTGCGGTGCTCCCGCGGTCAGCGGGAAGAACTCCCGCCCGGTGGTTACTGATTCATCCACGACAACGGCATTCTCTGGTAGTAGCGCACCGATAACGGCTGCAATGCTACCAGGCTCAATTGGGCCATCAGGGACGTCAGGCCGGAAAGGTTCGACAATGCCGCGCGGTTCCGCAGTTTCGGCATCAAGGGCGTTGACCAGATCGTCGAGCGCGCTTGCGATGTCATCGCTATCACTGGCAACGTCCACAAATTCGCAGCCATCCTGTGTGAGAATGCTCGGCTTGTCCGGGTAGGCAAAGAATGCAACGGGTGCCCTTGCGCCCATGAGTACGATCTTGTCGTAGGGCTTCAGAACATCCAGCGCCTTTTCGACGACGTAAGGGATGCGGTTGGCTTCGATACGGCCGGCACCACGATCCAGCCGCGCATTGGACCATTCCGTTAAGATCCCGCAACCTGTCTTGGCTGCAATCTTGCCGGCAAGGACCAGGTTTTCCTCGCGTAGCGCCGCACCGCCAAGCAGAAGCAGTGTGTTGGAACCTTCTTTCAGCACTTCGGCTGCCTGATCGACCTTCGCGCTATCGACGGGCGCGCGCTTGTCAAACTCGGGGATCTCGGCAACGCCTGCGCCCTCATTCCAAGCCGTATCACCGGGAAGGATCAGAGTTGCGACTTGCCCCGGCGGGACCATGGCAGCCGCGATCGCCTCGGCGCCATGGACGGCAATGTCCTTCGAAGAGTTCGATGTCTTGACCCAGTGTGAAACTGGCCGCGCGATACCTTCGATGTCAGCGGTGAGTGGTGCATCCAGCTCGATGTGATAGGTGGCATGTTCGCCAACGATATTGACGATGCCGGAGCCGGCCTTCTTTGCATTGTGCAGGTTGGCCACACCGTTTGCCAGGCCAGGTCCGAGATGAAGTAATGTCGATGCGGGGCGACCGGCCATACGGTAATAACCATCCGCCGCACCGGTTACGCCGCCTTCGAACAGGCAAAGGACCGAGCGCATACCCGGCACTTGGTCGAGTGCAGCCACAAAGTGCATTTCGGACGTGCCTGGATTTGTGAAACAAACATCGACATTGCCGGCAAGCAATGTCCGCACAAGGCTTTCAGCACCGTTCATTCTGTGTCCTGTCGCATTCTGAACCCGGCTACGCGATCAATTCGCGAGCATCTGGCGGGCGGTTAGGTTGTTACGGCGGGGTGATAGTCGCGCGATGATAGTCAATCGCCGTCGGATACCGCAATTCGCGATGACTATGAAGCAGATAGATGATCCTTGCCATAGTGCTGAAGCGCGACGAGCAGCCGCCGCGCCTCAATTCCATAATAATTTTGCGCGATTGACCAAGACAAAACAACGGTCAAAGGCCCCGAATGAGTTTCACAACGACCCTGAACCGCCTGCTCAATTCACCGGCGTTCAAATTTATTCTCGTTATCATTCTAATTCTCGCACTCACCATTCCGCTGCTGTTTGCCTACCTTCTGGTCGCCGAGCGTCAGTCCTATGCCCGCCAGGCCCGCAGTGAGGTTGGGCAGATGTGGGGGCGCGATCAAACGATTCGCGGGCCATATATTGTTGTGCCTCTGACGTACGAGAAGGAGTTTCGAAACCGCGACGGCATTGAACGTCGCAAGATCAGAGAGTTTGCTGTCTTCCTGCCGGAAGAGCTGAACATCAAGAGCGACGTTGAAAGCGAGGTGCGTCGCCGGGGCATATTCAATGTTCCCGTCTATCGCAGCGTCACGCGCTTTGAGGGGCGGTTTGAAAAACCAGTGCTGAGGTCGTTCCAGCAGCCGGATCTGACGCTGGAATGGGCTGAGGCGGCATTGGTTGTCACGCTCAATGATGTTCGGGGGATCAAGAAGACGGCGGAGCTGATCTTCAATGGCGGCAGCAGTCGTGAAAAGTTCCGGGCAGGTCCCGGCGTTGCTTCGACCGGGCGCATCCCCGGTATCCACGTGCCGTTGTCAGTCGACCAGGCCCAGAACGGATTTGCGTTTGCGTTCGACCTGAGCCTCAACGGGTCCAGTCACATTCGCTACATTCCAGCAGGTGGCGAAACCTCAGTGGCGATCAAGTCTGACTGGCCACATCCAAGCTTCGCCGGAGCCTATCTGCCCGAAAACCGCAACATTTCCGATAGCGGGTTTTCGGCAGACTGGAAGGTGCCGCGCTTGGCCCGCGGGATTGGCCAGTCGATCCGCCTCAAGCAGTTCCGTCATCTCATGTCGAACAAATCATTCGGTGTAGATTTTTATCAACCGGTTCGCTTCTACAGCCTGGCTGAGAGGGCGTTGAAATATGCACTCGGTTTTATCGGTATCATTTTCCTGGCAGTCTTCATCATGGAAATACAAAGCCGCAAACGTGTGCACTGGATCCAATACCTGTTCGTCGGTCTCGCCTTGGTTATCTTCTATCTCGTCTTGATCGGCACGGCCGAGCACATCGGATTTGACCTGGGTTATCTGTTTGCGGCACTCGCGACGAGCATACTGGTGGGCACCTACTTTGCAGCCGTTGTGCGCTCCCATCGTCGCGGATTGTATCTGGGAGGTGTGATCGCGGTCATCTACGGGCTGCTCTATCTTCTGCTCCGTGTCGAAGACTATGCGATGCTGATCGGGTCGATCTCTGCGTTTGTGTTGCTCGCTGTGGTGATGTTCGCAACGCGCGACGTGGATTGGTCCCGCGGATCGATTAGTGAGCAATCGGAGTAGGCGCACTCCGCGCCGTTGACGTCAGCGGCAGTAGGTGAATGGCTCGGCCAAAATGGAGCTAGATCGGGCGGAAAACCCATGGCAGCCCGATCAATGCGTGATTGATCCAATTCCACCAGGCATGATTGGCGAATTGTGCAATGTAGAGCATCACGATGAAGCTGCCCCAGGCAGCACATCCAAGTATCGAGGTCGACACCATGCCGGTCCAATGCCGGCGCGTGGCTTTTACATCGGATGCATCAAGACCGATGGTGGAGATCGTTTCTCGTACGAATGGGCCGGCAGCATCAGGTTCCGATAGAACGGCCCGCGCGTAGAGCCGTGCCGCCCAGCGTCTGAGGAAGAATAGGACAACAAGCAAATAGATCGTTGCCATCAAGTGCCAGCGGCCAGCTATCGCGCGCAGTTCGTCCGGACCAGCCGTGAGAACTTTGGGATTGATCTTTTCCATAAAGGTCGGTGCAATCTGCGCAAGGAAGAGCGGTGCCGCAGCCAGCACCGTCACAATGGTCAATGCCAGGTAACGCCAGCGCACTGCTCGGATCAATCTTCTGACGCGGCGCAGATCAAAGGCCGACCACACGGTCCCCTCGGTTGCAAACCTGGCAAACGCCATCGGGAGATGACTGAGAATGGCGATGGCCAACGCAACTCCAATGAGTGCGATCGCAGGTCCGGCCCATGCCTGCTCGTAGCCTTTATTGAAGGAGTTCTCCCAGCCTGCCCACCAGGAAAGCAACAAGAGTGCTCCAAACGGAAGTGTCAGCATTACCAAGACTAGGAAGGCCTTGAGGCCGGAAACAATCGTTTGCCAAAGTCCCGACCACCAACCGGGAAAACGGCTGTAAGCTTGCAGCGGGTCGATTGAGCCGAGGCGGACGATGGCTTGGCCCCGGCTGCATGCATGAGCGTGGCACACGAAGGCAATCACTGTCTCGCGCCGCATCAGCCGGACAATCCAACCAAGTACAAGAACCGCCGTCAGTGGCGTCAGCGCCAGGGCCGTGGTGATAATCAGCTTGGCAGCAATTGAGGCGCGGCGCGCGACACTGCTGGACAGCGACGACACCGCCCCCCCGTCGGCGATGGGCTTCGCGTTCGTCGTCATGTGATAATCTCTGACAGCACCCGGCCCTCGGCCGCCTTCATCCGGAAGCCCATTAAGGCGCCGATTGTGGAGGCCAGGCTCGTCTGGTCAACGGGCTTATCAAGAATGCGGTTCCGCACGACACCGGCGCCGAAGACAAGCGCAAAAATTTCGTGCGCCGAACGCGAATTGAAATGGT
>JBCDBQ010000510.1:0-5478 GCA_039183375.1 Pseudomonadota bacterium | reverse complement strand
TGACGGTCGCTGAATGCCAGAACCTCACGATCGCAGCCGACTCACTGGGTCGCACGCAGTCCGCCATTAGCGTGCAGACCAAGAAGCTGGAGGACGCGCTTGAGGTCCGATTGTTTGATCGTCAAGCCCGGGGCATGCTGCTCACAGCTGAGGGTGAGCGGCTACTCCCAGTCGCACGTCGGATCATCTCGGAGCTGACCCGCATTGGGACCTTGTTTGATGATCCACTAAAGGGTCACGTGCGAGTCGGAATTCCAGACGACTATGCAGAAGCCGTCCTGGAGCACGCACTTGTCGAATTCTCTCGGCGTCATCCAATGGTCGAGATTTCGGCACGCTTTGGATGCACGTCGGAGTTCCCCGCCGCTATTCGAAAGAAAAAACTGGATGTCGCCGTCGTCTCCGGCAGCGATGCTGCCCTGGCCGATCGAATATCGTCAGAGCGCAATATCTGGGTTGCGAACACGGAGTTGGATTACGCAGCCAATGCGCCCGTGCCGCTCGCGGTTCTCGACCGTCACGCCTGCAGTTGGCGACACTTCGGATCCGACGCGCTCGATGCCTGCGGAAAGAGCTGGCGTATCGCCTACACAAGCGAGAGTTTTGCCGGGCTCAAGTCGGCCATTCGATCGGGTTTAGCCGTCAGCGTCCTGCCCCGCTCACTGGCAGACGCCTCGATGATTGAGCTGACGGAAGACGATGGTTTCCCCGTCCTACCACCAACTGAGCGCGGCATCCTCGTCAACAAAAGTGCTGCCCCAGAGGTGGCTCAGGCAATGGTCACGGCCATCAAGACAGCCACACTGAATGCAAGCGTTTGAGTTGGTGCCCAGTTTTCCACGCTCCAATGAGCATGCTTCGTTTGGGTCGGTGGAACTCGGCGAATGTAAAGCTGGTCTTCGGCAAATTAGTCAGACAGACACCGTCAAGGAGCAGCCGCGTTTTCTGTTTGCTCATTCCAATCGCGGGCACCAGCGAATTTGGTAAGCGCTTCGATACGATCCTCCATAGGCGGGTGCGTTGAGAACAATCCGCCAATGCGAGAGCGCACAGGGTTCTCAATGAAGAACGCCTCCATGCGAGAGGGAACATCAATCTCGCTACGCTTGGAGATCTTACGCAGCGCACTCACCATCGCATCAGGGTTCTTGGTCAGTTCAACTGCCCCGGCATCGGCGAGATATTCGCGCGTACGTGACAACGCCAAGCGAATAAGCATCGAGATGCCCCAGCTAATGAGAATAATGGCAACTGCAATTAAGATCGCAACAATTGCGCCTGCCGCTCCGTCATTCTTACCATTCGACGGCACACGCCGGATCACCGGTCCACCAGAGCGTTGCACGTGATCAGGCTCCTGCCAACCATCAGCGCCCCGCCAATGATCTCTCGGGTGTGGCTTGCCAACTGGCGAGAAGCCATAAGGGAAGTCCCAACGACCAATCAAAAGGTCACCGACAAAAGCGAAAATGCCCGCGAAGATGGCTGCTACGACCATCAGCTGCGTGTCGCGGTTTCGGATATGCGTGAGTTCATGCGCCAGCACGGCCTCGAGTTCTGCCGGATCAAGCGCTTCAAGCAAGCCCCGTGTCACTGTAATCGTATAACTTTGATCCGAGATGCCCGAAGCAAAAGCGTTGAGCGCCGACGTCTCCATGATCTGGAGTTTCGGCATCGTAACGCCGCGTGAAATGCAAAGTGTTTCAAGTGCGTCATAGAGCTGGGGCCGCTCGCTTCGGCTGACATTCTTAGCACCGACCGCGGCATTGATAAGACTCTGGTGGAAGAGATAGGCAAATCCGAACCAAAGCGCTGCAGCGATCACACATAAGTACCAGTTGCGACTGAAACGGAAAGCGGCACGCGCCATGATATCATCGAGCACCCCGCCGCCAAGCGCCTCGAACGCCAGGAAGAAGGCGAACATAAAGGCATGCAGCAGCGCCACGAAACCCAGCAGAAGGCAGATAGACCGCAACCGGTTCGCATTGATGTGGGTATAAAGTCCGTAGGCCTGAAACATCTCTGGCCGATCTGCAAGCTATGGATGAAGACAGCTGATCGAGCTACACAAGCTAGAACTTCACTTCTGGCGCGCGTGAAACTGCCTCGCGTTCTTCATCTGCAATCTTGAAGAATTCCTGATGTTTGAAACCAATGGCGTTGGCGATCAGGATGGCTGGAAAAGTCTGCCGGGTCGTATTGTACTCTGCCGTGGTATTGTTGAAGAACCGGCGGGCAGCCGCGATCTTGTTCTCGATGTTTGAGAGTTCGGTCTGCAACTGTCGGAAATTCTCGTTGGCTTTGATCTCAGGATAGTTCTCAACCAGTAACATCAGCCGGTTAATGGCTCCGGTAAGGCGGCCTTCTGCTGCCGATTGCTCACCCGGCCCTTCGGCAGTCATCGCCGTGTTGCGCGCTTTGATGACAGACTCAAGGGTCTCCCGCTCATGCTTCGCGTAGCCCTTGACCGTCTCAACCAGATTGGGGATCAGCTCGTGACGCTGGGTAAGTTGTACATCAATGTCGGCGAAGGCCTGAGATACACGTTGGCGCAATCCAACCAGTCCGTTGTAGACGCCAATTGTCCAAAGCGCGATGAGGGCGATAACGCCAAGAATAATCAAGCCGATTGTTGAAATGGTCATTGGAAACCTCACCTGCCAGTGATCAAGAGCTTAACTCTTTGAGAGCCAGCCCTCTTATAGCACGCGCCCAGTTAAGCTTTACCCTTCATCCGGCTCAAATAGTTTATAAACAACCGGGCTATAGAGATGGCCCAAGCCCTTATCTATCGCTTGAAGCAGGCGCTGTTCCGCGACTTTGGCGACCGGCGCGTCGACGCCGACCTTTTCAGCCAGGTCCAGCGCATAACGAAGATCCTTCAGCGAATAGGTCGTTGGGAACTGATCATCCGGATACTCACCGGACGTCATGTGCGTACCATGCTTGCGCATGACATAGCTGTCTGCTGATCCCTTTGACAGGATCTCGAAGACCTTGGAGCGATCAACGCCGGCGCGCGTCGCAATTGCCATGGCCTCGGCAATCCCGCTGACGGATTGGAAGATGATCATGTTGTTCATCAGCTTCAGGACTTGGCCATTCCCTACGCCGCCACAATGCGAGATCTGCTCACCCATGCACTTCAGATACGGAAGGATCCGCGCAAAGACCTCATCACTGGCACCAACCGTAATTGCGAGTGTCCCGTTCTCTGCTGCGGGCACACCGCGCGCAACAGGCGCATCAGCAAAGTCGACACCTCTTTCCGCCAGCGCTGCAGCGACCTCCCTGTTAACTTCCACAGTCGCAGTGGTCATATCGACAATGGTCTGACCCGATCGGGCATTGGCAATCAACTCACCCTCTCCGAAGGCGACAGCGCGGACCTGCGGCTCTCCGGGAACGCACATAAAGACCATATCAGCCTGCGCAACGACGTCGGCCACAGATGATGCTGCTTCCACACCGTCCTCTTTGCGCGCCTCAATCTTGGCTGTGTCTACATCGAACCCAATCACTGGCTTTCCCGATTTCTTAGCCAGGTTCCGGCACATTCGTCCGCCCATGACCCCGAGACCGATGAAACCAAGTTTACCGACGTCCGCCATTTCGCTCTCCCAATGACTGCATGCCCGTACCAACGCTAGTCCTTTGGCAAAGGAAACTCGTCCAGGTACGACATGTAGCTGTCCTCTACATCCATGCCAGTTGATGCCAGTACGCGCACCACGGCGTTGTAAAAACCAATCGTTATGATGAGATCCAGAAGGTGTTCCCGGCTGAGGTCCTCGCTGAGGGCCGCGAAAGTCTTATCGGAGACCGTACCGTCGATTGTCATCTCTCGCGCGGCAGCAAGAACACTCTTGCTCAGTGGATCAAGTGAAGAAGATCGTCCTTCCGCCTCCTGAATGAGACCTCGGATGTCATCATCAGAAACTCCAAAATCTCGGCCGATCTTGATGTGATGCGAATACTCATACGGTGAGCGCGCAAGATAACCCACCATCAGAATGGCCATCTCGCGGAGCCGCGGATCAAGCTTGCTCTCGAAACGAATGAACCGACCGAGCCCTTGAAAGGCGCGCGCAGCATTCGGGCTATGGGCGAGGATCTTATAGAGATTGATGTCACGTGAGAGGATGTCCTGATCGGCTTCGGGCAGATCAGACTTCTCAAGGTAAGGCAGACGAGCCATGGGGAAACTCCGGCATGAAATGGCAAATAATTAAGAGCGATGAGCGTCAATGCTGCTGACTTTCGCGCGCTGGTGCCTGGATCGTGACGCCGCCGTCAACCACGAGAGTGTGCCCTGTAATGTACTTCGCATGATCTGACAGCAGAAACCGAACAGCAAAACCGATATCCCAACCGGTTCCTTCCTGCTTCAAGGCAGAGGCATTCTTGCGTTGTGCACGCTGCTCATCTGGCATGCCGCGCGTATAAACCATCGGCGTGTAAACCGGACCAGGCGCGATACAATTGACGCGAATGCCCTCTGGGCCATGGTCCACCGCCATCGCACGTGTCAAGGCAATTACCGCCCCCTTCGTCGTCGTATAAGCCGTCAACCTGCGTGGCCTCAGGGCCGATATGGACGATATATTGACGATCGCACCACCGTTACCGCTGTCGATCATGGCAGGAATGGCATACTTCGAGGTCAGGAACATCGCCTCGACGTTGACCTGCATCATCTTGCGCCAGACATCGGGATCTTCCTCAACAACACTGCCGCGGCTCGATATGCCAATGTTGTTGTCAAGAAAATCCAGGCGACCGAAGTGACCAACAGCGGTCTCCACCATGGCTTTGCATTGCGCTTCATCAGTCAAGTCAGCGGCATGCGCAGCGGCCATCCCGCCATTGCCGGTGATCAGATCAACTGTTGCCTGCGCACGCGCCAGCTCATTGTCGACAACAAACACTTTGGCACCTGCACGAGCTAGCAAGATGGCCGCCGCTCGACCATTTCCAATCCCGTCGTCCGCCGCACCGCCTCCTGCAACAATGGCGACCTTGTCGCCAAAGCCGAGGTCATCTGATGGCCAGTTTTCCTGACTCATTGTTTCCTCCCTGACATGATTGGGGGCGGGAACTCCCCCAAGTCATCAATACCCGATCGCACATCCGTCCTTGCGTGGGTCGGATCCCCCCGTCAACACGTTCTGATCATAATCAACCCAGATCGCTTGTGAGCCGCCGATGGGCTTATCCGGACGGACCAGTTTGTGGCCCTTATCGCGAAGCCCTGCCTGGATGTCTTCTGGAATCGTCCCTTCAACTTCGACCTCACCTGAGTAAGGATCAGGGAAGAACCGCGGACGATCCTGTGCTTGCTGGATATCCAGGCCGAAATCGAACATACCCGTGAGGAACTGCATGTGACCAAATGATTGGTACTGGCCGCCCATAACACCAAACGGCATCACGGCCTTGCCGTCTTTAACAACCATTCCCGGTATAATCGTGTGA
>JBCDBQ010000509.1:0-5526 GCA_039183375.1 Pseudomonadota bacterium | reverse complement strand
GCCGCTATACGATCTGGCCGCTATACGATCTGATTGACTGACGATTTGATCGAAGGCCTGGAATGTTTTGCGCCGTGTTAGGCTTTGACCTAACGCGGCGCAATTGTATTGGGCGGCTGGATTTCTGGTGGATAGCCTGGATTGGATAGAGTTGGCGCTGGGATATTGCTCGGCATATCTATGCGGTTCTCTGATAGCGATCTGTAATGGCATTTAATTTAATGTTATATTCACTAATATAACTGGGCCAATAATTACGTTCGGCACTTTCGTAGCGCGATATGTTATTCTTCAAATAATAGCTTATTGAAAGACAATCGCACTCGAGCCAGGGCTTCCATTTCGATGGATTTCCAGTCCGCGCCGCATCGTCTGCGAGCCCGTGTTTCATGAGCTTGGGCAGCAAACAAAAGATGCAAGACTTGTGATGATGGCGGATCGAACAGTTTTTTCTTGTGTTGTCATGGGCGATGAGACTCTGCTTGCGCAATGCGGCGAGGAACTCATTGGGCGTGGACATGACGTCAGGGCGGTTGTAACGGCGAATCCAAACCTGGCGAGTTGGGCCGAGCAGAACGGTCTTAAAACTCTTGACCCTGCCGAACTGTTAAATGCCGGTTGGCATGGTGACCAATTCGACTGGCTTTTCAGCATTGCGAATTTGAGACTTATTCCAGGTACTATTTTGCAAGAGGCAAAAGCGGGCGCAATCAATTTTCACGACGGTCCTTTGCCACGATACGCGGGATTGAATACCCCGGCCTGGGCGCTGGCAAATGGTGAAGTCAGACATGGCATCACGTGGCATGAGATTGTCGAAGGCGTTGATCGCGGTGATATTTACCTGCAGCGCGAGTTTGAAATGAGTCAGGGCGAGACGGCTTTAACGCTCAACGCCAAATGCTTTGAAGCAGGCATGTCGTCGTTTGCGGAACTGTGTGACTTGATTGAACAAGACCAGTTGCAGGGCGTGCCGCAGACTTTCGAGGATCGAACATACTTTGCCCAATCGAAGCGGCCTGATGCTGCGGCGACGTTGGATTTTGGCGGTAGTGCAGAAGACGCTGCGCGCCTTGCCCGCGCACTGGACTTCGGTCGTGGTTACAGCAATCCAATTGCCGTTCCAAAGGTGCGTATTAAGGGCGTCGCCTACAGTGTTGGTGAGGTCGAAGTCCTTGCCGCCACGCGAGACGCCGCTTCAGGCGAAGTCATCGATGTTGATGACAAAGGTTGCGTTGTAGCGACCCGTGATGGATTTCTTCTGCTCGGATTGCTGAGTGGCGAGGGTGGCGCTGAGCTTAGCCCGGCAACAATTGTCTCTGCTGGTGATCATCTCGACGCTTTGAGCGAAGATTTTACAACACAATTGAATGAGCTTGCATCGGAACTGGCTCAGAACGAGTCGAAGTTTATTGCGAGGCTGGAACGTCACGCAGATGCTGATTTGGCAGGCGCGACGGTGCCGAAGGATGAAACGAGTTGTGACTGGCGCTCCGTGACAATTGAGGCCTCTGGCTTCGCGCCATCGGATCTCGTGACGTCACTTTCTGCCTATGTCGGGCGCACGTCCGGTCAAGCGCAGTTTCAGTTCGGGTACTGTGGTCCACGTCTGCACGACCTGCGCAGTGCTTTCGCCGGTTATGTTGCTGCCTCCATACCGTTAGAAGTGTCCTTTGATGAGACGGCAACGCTTGCCTCCCTCAAGAAGACCAGCGCCAAAGAGCTGGAGTGTCTCGACGCGTCCGCTGGTTATTCTGGCGACCTTGTCATTCGCTACCCAGATCTGGAAGCGCCGTCATACTCAATTGGTGTACGCGTTAGTTCAGAGACTTTAGACACCGAAGGACTGACCGGCACAATCGTGACGCTTGCGCTGGCAGAAAACAACGGTGCCACGCAATGCCAATTGTTGTTCGATGTCGCGCGTTTTCCAAAGGGCGAGGCGGAAGCCCTTGCGCGGCGCATTGCGGCCATTGCAATCGTCGTTCGTGATGATCCCCAGAAGCGGATTTCAGACCTGTCCTTGCTGACAGACGCTGAGCTTGAGACGATCCTGTATCAGCGCAACGCAACAGAGGAGCCGGTTGATCTCGCGGCGACTGTTCACACCTTGTTTGAGCGGCAGGCTGCAAGCACGCCACAAAGTCCGGCCCTTGTTTATCGCGATCAAGAGCTGACCTATGCCGAGCTCGATGAGCGCGCCAACAGGATCGCCAATGCCCTGGTGGCAAAGGGCGTCGGCCCAGATGCGCTTGTTGGTCTCTACATGACGCGGACTGCTGATCTGGTGATCGCGGCCCTCGGTGTGTTGAAGGCGGGGGGCGCTTACGTTCCACTGGATCCTGACTACCCGGCGGATCGGCTTGGCTTCATGATCGAAGACAGCGAGCTCAAGATCCTTATTCGTGATCCGGATGGGGAACCGCCTCTGCCGAAGAACCATGCCGTTGATGTCGTCACAATCGAGAGCCTGGATGAAGTCTCAGACAGCGGCAAGCCTTTGGTCAGCCGATGTGATGCTTCAAATCTGGCCTATCTGATTTATACGTCAGGCTCTACGGGACGTCCGAAGGGCGTCATGGTCGAGCATCGCAACGTTGTGAACTTCTTCGCTGGTATGGATCAACGTGTTGCGCGATCGCAGGACGACAGCCAGCCGGTGTGGTTAGCCGTTACCAGCCTCTCGTTCGACATTTCGGTGCTCGAATTGTTTTGGACTTTGGCCCGCGGCTTCAAGGTTGTCCTCTACAGTGATAATGCAAAGGCAGCATCGCAAGCGGATCACAGGCCAGCAGTCCGCCGCAATAGTAGTGCGATGAATTTCAGTTTGTACTATTGGGGCAACGACGATGGTGCCGGCCCTCGCAAGTACAAGTTGTTGTTGGATGGCGCCAAGTTTGCTGACGACCATGGCTTTTGTGCCGTCTGGACGCCGGAGCGGCATTTCCATGCTTTTGGTGGGCCCTATCCTAATCCCTCAGTGACGGGTGCTGCTGTTGCTTCGACCACTAGCAATGTCGATATCCGGGCGGGAAGCTGTGTGCTGCCATTGCACCATCCGGCGCGCGTTGCCGAAGAATGGGCCGTGATTGACAACATCAGCAACGGTCGAGCAGGCATCGCAGTGGCGTCCGGTTGGATGCCGGAGGATTTCCTGCTGCGCCCGGAAAATGCGCCGCCCAACAATAAGACGGCGATGTTCCGCGACCTCGAAGTTGTGAGACAGCTGTGGCGCGGTGAGAAGGTCACGATGACGGGACCGACTGGCAAAGACCAGGACGTCACGACGTTACCGCGCCCGGTGCAGAAGGAACTGCCGGTATGGGTCACGACGGCTGGCAATGAGGATACATTCCGACAGGCTGCTCAGGCTGGTGCCAACATTCTGACCCACTTGCTTGGGCAATCGATCGCGGAGATTGAGCGCAAGATCAAAGTCTATCGCGATACGCTACGCGAATGTGGTCGCGATCCTGACCAGTACACAGTCACGCTCATGTTGCACACGCTGGTTGGAGAGGACCGCGAAGAAGTTCGCGAAATGGCACGCGAACCGATGATGTCCTACTTGCGATCGGCGGCAGGTCTTATCAAACAGTATGCCTGGGCATTTCCGGCATTCAAGCGTCCACAAGGCGCTGCCAAGGCGATGGATCTCGATCTTCAGAGCCTCGAGCCTGAGGAGATGGACGCTATCCTCGAGTTCGCGTTTCTGCGTTACTTCGATGATAGCGGTCTGTTTGGCACCGTTGATGATGCCGTGGCGCGCGCCGAGCAATTGCATGCAGTCGGCGTCAATGAGATTGCCTGTCTGATCGACTTCGGGGTCCCGACGGAGACGGTTCTTGAATCGCTTGAACCGTTGGCGGCGGTTGTTAGCCGTTTCGGACATGATCGTGATGATGTCGGTGTCGTTGTCGACGAGCCTATCGCCGGGTTCAGCTTTGCCGATCTTATTCAACGTCACGGCGTCACCCACCTCCAGTGTACGCCGGCCATGGCAACGATGCTTCTGGTCGGAGAGGCTGAACGCGCGGCTCTGGCCAACGTGCAGCATCTCTATATCGGTGGTGAAGCGCTGACCGGCCAGCTAATGCGTGACTTGCGCGAAACTATAAGCGCCCCGATTGAGAATATGTACGGCCCGACAGAGACCACAATTTGGTCGTCAACCATGACTGCCCAACCAACTGACACAAGCGTTCCGTTGGGTAAGCCGATTGTGAATACGCAGCTCTACGTTCTGGATAGCCAGTTGCGATCGGTGCCCGATGGCGTGCCAGGTGAGCTGTTTATTGGTGGGAAAGGTGTGACCCGCGGCTACTTTAAGCGGGAAGAGCTGACCGCCGAACGTTTTCTTGATAACCCGTTCGTCCCTGGCGGTCGGATGTATCGCACTGGAGACTTAGTTCGATATGATAGCGAGGGACAGCTTCGCTTCCTGGGTCGAACCGACTTCCAGGTGAAGGTTCGCGGTTATCGAATTGAGCTCGGAGAGATCGAAGCCTGCCTCCACGGCCATGACGATATTGCTGAAGCTGTGGTCGTGGCGCGGGAGGATGTACCGGGAGATGTCCGCATCGTCGCTTATCTGCGCGTGGCAGACGGTGCGTCGTTCTCGGAGGAAATCCTCCGTGCGCATGCTGGTGAGGCATTGCCAGAGTTTATGGTGCCGGCCCACTTTGTGAAGCTGGATGCCTTCCCGTTGACGCCCAATGCGAAGGTCGATCGCAATGCGTTGCCGAAGCCGCAGATTGCTCGGCCGGCCAACGCATCGCTTAAACTGATTAGCGATGGCGTGCCCGCGTCTGACAGGGCGGAGCCCCAGAGCGAGCTTGAGATCAAGATCGCCAATGCATTCCAGACCATTCTTGGTGTTGACCGTGTTGGCTTGAATGATAACTTCTTCTTGATTGGAGGGCATTCACTGCTGGCAGTGCAGGCGCATCGCAGTCTCAAGGCGGATGTTGCACCGGAACTGACCATCACTGATCTCTATCGGTTCCCGACGGTGTCCGGTCTTGCACAGCACCTCAGTAACCGCGGTCAGTCGGATCAGCAACTCAGCAAGGTTGCCAATCGGGCCGCAGCAAGGCGTCAGGCCATGGCACGGCGCCGCGCATAATTTCAATGGTGTGGTGTGGCGTTATCGTCTTTGTTTGATGGCTTGTTGGATGACCGGATCAGTCTTGAATTCGGGCTGATAGATCCCGCTCAAACTATTACGTTGTACGAAGTCGAAGCGCAGGCCGTCGAGAAGGCGGTGGACAAACGACGACGGGAGTTTGCAACTGGGCGCGAACTGGCCCGTCGCGCGCTGGCCCGGTTTTCCCATGAGAAAGTCGCAATTCCGTCGGGCGTGGATCGGGCTCCGGTCTGGCCGTCCGGCATCGTTGGAAGCATTTCGCATTCCGATACTTTGTGTGCTGTTGCGGTCGCGCAGCTCTCAAGCGGGGTCGCTTCGATTGGCCTGGACATCGAAGACTTGAAGGCTCTTCCACCTGAACTTTCAGAGACTGTCATGTC
>JBCDBQ010000508.1:0-5552 GCA_039183375.1 Pseudomonadota bacterium | reverse complement strand
GCGACGGCAGCAGTTGCGCGTTAGCAAGGACAAGCGCGGGCGCAAGAAGCTGATCGTTGTGGCTTCAGTAGCAAAACGTAAGTCGGTGACGCCGCCGCGTAATGTCCCTGCTCAAGGACGGAAACAGGCGCCCACCGAAAGCGCACCAAAACTCTTTCTGTTCCAGCCGCCAAACTGAGAACAAGCCAGTCGCTTCAGTGCGTCGAGCCCCCGAAGGCAGCCAATGGCAAGCTAAAGCTGCCTTCGGGGATCAAGAAAAAAGAGCGTCCTGCTCCGCACGTAGCGCGCTCAAACTAGCGGGTAGGGGTGATATGAGGTGGCCGCGAGTTATGAATTCGCCGGCTTTCACGGGCCTGCCGAGCTGGGCGCTGACGGCCATATAATAAGGCAATGGCGTGGTGTCGGTGACAGGTTGAGCCGGCGTAAGTAACGGTTCAAGATCTGGTATGGCATGGCGCGTACCGACAATATCGAGCACACGCCCCGCCGCGAGATCGGTGGCGGCGCGTGCCGTAAGATCAACAATGGGTCGGTACCCCTCATCGACACTGACATTGCCTAGTCGGGCAGCCGCCATGATCGACATGGGTGCTTCAACGCCCAAAAGGTGAGATGGATTGTAGATGAGACCGAACTTTCCATCGGGCGAAGTCGGTATACCTTTGCCGCGAAACAATGCGCCTGACGTCGTGTCGGCCCATTCCACAACAACAAAAACGCCGCCAGCAAAACTAGCCTCATCGGGTCGACGGAGACAGTTGAATACATCGATCGAGGGCGTCGACTGCAACAGGCCACCGTCGCTTTGCGGAATGTAGATCGAAGGAAGTTCGGCAGCGCGGGTCATAGGGGCGTGGAAGTCTGCTCGGTCCGGTAGAATGCCTGTCGCATTCGACACCAGCTGCATTTCGCAATAATCCGGCACGGTGCGCTGCGGAAGCTCAGACAGCGCCTGCGATCGGGCATAGACTGTCTCTTGAACGGTGTCACCTAAGCTCCAGTGCTCTGCAAGCTGCGGCGATACGGTGGATTCCGTTGTCCAAGTTGTCGTCCCGTCGGCAGGATTGAACACGAAGTCGTATTCGCTCGATTTGCCGACACAGATAACCGGTAAGCCTAAAGCGCGGGCCCGACTGATAAGGCTGATGAGAAGAGCCGGCTGGTCCCCTTCAACGAGCGTATAGGGTACACCCGCCTGCCGCGCTTTGTGCGCGAGTATCGGCCCGACGAGACATTCGGCTTCTTTCGAGACCATGGTTACGCCAATGCCAGCCTCGATCGCACGCAAAGCATGCCGTGCACCTGCTTCGGGTGAGCCAGTCGCCTCGACAATCATCTCGACAGGGAGATCGAAGACGTCGTCGGTCGATCCAAGAAGCGCGAGCTCGCCTGCCTCAATGGCTGTCAGGGCTTGCTGCCGGTTCTGACAATGGCGGTGACCAACTTCAATAGCCGTGAGCGAACTGGCCACGCGATTGAGGTCCGGATCAACCGCCACCACGATGTCCATACCGTTGATATGCCGTGCTTGCGAGATAAGTGATAGACCAAACTCGCCCGTGCCAATCAAGGCCACGCGAACGGGCCGCTCGGTTGCACTGGACAGAAGTTGTTCAAACTGCATAGCGATGCCTGTTGCGTTGATGACTGCTGCGCAAAGCATACATCATCGTGCAGCCGTTGGTGCATCGCCAACGCGATCAGTTCATCGATGTTAGAGGTTGACTTAGAAAAACGATGGTCTGCTGGCGACGACTTTCGGTTCAACTTCTGAGGCCGGCGGAATTTCGGGAAACAACCCGAACTGCGTATCAAGCGTGTCGAGAAACTGCGCACTTAGATCCAGCAGGGCGCCCAGTTCGATATGGCCACCAATTAAAAAATCATCACCATTGGACAGCTTCTCAACAATCGACAGGCAGCCGTTGTACTCAGCGATCAACCCACGTGATCTCAGATATCCTATCGGGTCATCACCATAGTCAAAAGCGGTCATTTCCGGGTTCTGATAGTGCTGAAGCACGTCGCTAAGATGCGCCGTTCCGGATAGAAACAAGCGAGCGAGGAGAGAGAAGCGCGCATCCTCGCCTTCTAACTGAGCCGCCTGAGTCCGCGCACATATCAATCGCCCGATAGCCGCACTTTCAAGATCGCGGGTTCGGCGAATGAAGGCTTCCAACGAGTGCCCTCCGGGCTCATCGTCAGAATTTGCCGGCAGATTGTGGAACTCAAGCTTCTGCAGGTCCTCTCCGGCTGCCAGCAGCATATCGAGGTGATCGGCGAGAAGATAGACGCAGCTTGGGGTGCTTTGCGATGTCATATCGCCCAATGCTCCTGCACTATTGGCCTGCACTTTCAGAGGGAACGCCAACGCAACAAGAGACACCACACAACGCCAAAAAGGTAATCTGATTCCCTAGACGGAATTGCGGCAGTGCTCAGGCATACACAGTTAAGATCATATTCGTGGCAGCGTATGAGCCAAGCCGCTCTGGGCTTTTTTAACCTGCTCGGCTGCTAGGATCTGGCTCGCGGGAGCATGGCGATCAGCGCTGCCAGTCCAGCCTCTTTACGCTGGCTGCTCGAGTCGAGATAGCGGCCTAGGTTGGACGTAAATGCAACCGAAGACCGCTCACGGTCTGTCGAGGCTGCAGCAATAGTTTTGAGGCTGGCGAGGATCGCATCGTCAGAAAATTTCTGCTCGATGTAAAATCTCTTGCGGACAATCGGAACAAGCTCAGCGAGATGCAGAATATCGTAGGCCTGCTCATCGCTATCAGGCCGTCCGACTGCAGGACCGGAAGAGCCGGGGCGAGCCCGGCCTTCCATCTTGTCCAAGTGAGTAGAAGTCTTCGTATCACTCATTGGCGCTACCTCCGCTCATCATGAATTGGCCTTAAGAGCAACCGCTCGTGGAGCCACATGTATTGCACTTCAGGCAAGTGCCATTGCGAACCAATGTGAAGTTGCCACACTCGCCACAAGCTTCACCTTCATAGCCCTGCATGCGGGCTTCAGTGACGCGGTCGATGACAGGTTCGGACTTCAGGGCAAGTGCCCCATCGGTCATCGTCGTTGCCGAAGCCACATGATCGGGAATCGACGCCGTCGGTTGCTGAGCACCAAGTCCCGTTGTTAACTCCTGCTGCATGCTCGCCACACTTGAGGTCAGCTGGGCGGCGCCACCGTCCACTGCGGGACCGATGCGCCCAACAAGCTGACCACGTGTGAAGCCACGTGAAACGATCTTGGCTGCCGGCGCTTCTTCGGCTTCCTCACCTTGACCCACTGCAGTGGAAGACACATCGCCTGGATCGACATGAGCAAGGTCATTCCGAGCCAGATAAGACACTGCGAGTTCACGGAAAATATAATCAAGCACTGAGGTCGCGTTCTTGATCGTTTCGTTGCCCTGTACGAGACCTGCTGGCTCGAACCGCGTAAACGTGAAGGCGTCTACGTATTCGTCCAAAGGCACGCCGTATTGGAGGCCAAGCGAGATGGCGATCGCAAAGTTGTTCATCAACGAGCGGAAGGCGGCGCCTTCTTTGTGCATGTCGATGAAGATCTCGCCGATCCGTCCATCCTCGTATTCACCTGTCGTCAGATAGACCTTGTGGCCACCAACTACGGCCTTCTGGGTGTAGCCTTTGCGACGACCCGGCATTTTCTCGCGGCCACGTTCGATGATCCTCTCGACGATACGCTCCGCTGCAGCTTCGGCACGCAGTTGAGCTGGCTTGTCTGCCGTCAGCTCGGCTGCAACCTCGTCAGCTTCCTCCACATCATCAGCCAGGATTTGCGAGTTCAGCGGCTGTGAGAGCTTTGAGCCGTCACGATAGAGCGCGTTCGCCTTGATGGCTTTTCGCCAGGATCGTGTGTAGGCACTCTTGCAGTCCTCAACGCTTGCCTCATTCGGCATGTTGATAGTCTTCGAGATCGCGCCTGAGATAAACGGCTGGCTCGCTGCCATCATGTCGATGTGGCTGTTGACCGATAGATAGCGCTTGCCTTTGCGACCGCACGGATTAGCGCAGTCGAAAATTGGCAGATGCTGTTCCTTCAGGTGCGGTGCACCTTCCAGCGTCATTGACCCACAAACATGTTCGTTGGCAGCTTCGATGTCCTGCTTTGAGAAACCGAGATGCGCGAGCAGTTCAAAACTTGGATCGTTGAGCTTGTCTTCAGCGACCTTGAGCGTGTCGCGCAGGAACTCTTCGCCAAGCGTCCACTTGTTGAAGACAAACTTGATGTCGAATGCTGTTGCAAGCGAGTCCTCAACTGTCGCCAGCAGCTCGTCTGTGAAGCCCTTCTGCTTCAGCGTCGTATGATTGATGGCCGGTGCCTGCCGAAGCGAGCCATGACCAACCGCATACGCCTCAATCTCGGCAATGTGCGCTTCAGAATAACCGAGGTGGCGCAGAGCCTGCGGAACACCGCGATTGATAATCTTGAAGTAACCGCCGCCGGCCAGCTTCTTGAACTTCACCAAAGCAAAGTCAGGTTCGATGCCGGTCGTGTCGCAATCCATAACCAGGCCGATCGTGCCGGTTGGCGCGATGACCGTCGCTTGCGCATTGCGATAGCCGTTGCTTTGGCCAAGCTCAATGGCGCGATCCCAAGCCCGTGTCGCGGCATCAAGAAGCTGCTTATCGCTGCAAGAGCCATGGTCGAGCGGCACTGGCAGAGTTGAAAGTTTCTCGTAGCCGTCGGCCTTACCGTAAGCAGCACGGCGATGGTTGCGGATGACGCGCAACATTTCCGAGGCGTTTTCCTCATACCCTGGGAACGGCCCCAGCTCGGCGGCCATCTCAGCCGATGTCGCGTAGGCGACGCCCGTCATAACCGCGGTGATGGCACCGCAAATTGCACGACCCTCATCTGAGTCATAAGACAACCCGGTCGACATCAGCAGACCACCGATGTTGGCGAACCCGAGTCCGAGAGTGCGGTACCGATACGAGAGTTCTGCGATTTCCTTGCTCGGAAACTGCGCCATGAGAACGGATATCTCGAGAACGATCGTCCACATCCGACAGGCGTGCTCAAAGTCTTCGACCTTGAAAGAGCCGTCCTCATTGCGGAACTGCATCAGGTTGATCGACGCCAGGTTGCAGGCGGTGTCGTCCAGGAACATGTACTCAGAGCACGGGTTGGATGCTCGGATAGGGCCACTGGCCGGGCAGGTATGCCAGTCATTGATCGTTGTGTGGAACTGGATGCCAGGGTCAGCTGAGGCCCAAGCGGCATAACCGATCTGATCCCAAAGCTCACGTGCATTGATGGTCTTCGTCGTTTCGCCGCTGGTCCGTGCCGTCAAATTCCAATCGCTGTCCTTTTCAACGGCAGCAAGGAATTCATCGGTCACACGAACAGAGTTATTCGAGTTCTGACCGGAGACTGTGAGATAGGCTTCCGAGTCCCAATCCGTGTCGTAAGTCTGAAACTCGATATCCTTGAAGCCTTGGCGGGCGAACTGGATGATGCGCTGGATGTAATTGTCCGGCACCTGATCGCGGCGCGCCTCTTTAATGGCGCGCTTCAGAGCTGGG
>JBCDBQ010000507.1:0-5562 GCA_039183375.1 Pseudomonadota bacterium | reverse complement strand
TGGTGGGCTGTCAGAAGCCGAACGCCGTCTGCGGGAAATCCAGGAAAGGCTGTCCAAGGCAATTGAGCGCGGCGCCTCTCAGAAGGAGATCGCCGAGTTGATGCGTCAGCTCCGTCAAGCCCTTGCGCAGTTCCTCAACGAACTCGCAAAACAGGCACAGAAGGCGCCGCAACAGCAGCAGTCGCAGAACCGCCAGAACCAGACTATGAGCAGCC
This sequence comes from Pseudomonadota bacterium, assembly GCA_039183375.1. Lineage (GTDB taxonomy): Bacteria > Pseudomonadota > Alphaproteobacteria > Rhizobiales > Hyphomicrobiaceae > Tectiglobus. The sequence goes on along the minus strand of JBCDBQ010000507.1, from coordinate 5,347 downwards.
AGGATCTGCAACGGATGCTGGACAACCTTGAACGGATGATGCGGCAAGGCTCCAAGCAGTCAGCTCAGGAAATGCTAAGCCAGCTGCGCGATCTGCTCGACCGGTTGCAGTCAGGCCGCATGGCGCGCAGACCTGGCCAAGGCCAACAGGGTCAAAGTCAGCAAATGATGCAGATGATGGATCAGTTCGGCAAACTGATCGGCCGTCAGCAACAGCTCATGGATGATACCTTCGGTGCTCAGAGGCAGCCGGGCCAGCAAGGCCGCGGACAACGCCGCCAGGGTCAGCAGCAGGGCCAAGGACGTGGCCAGCGACAGGGCCAACAACAGGGCCAGCAGCAAGGACAAGGACGGGGTCAGCGCCAGGGACAACAGTTCGGTCAAGGCCGTGGACAACGTCAAGGGCAACAAGGTCAAGGCCGCGGCCAGCAGCGCCAAGGTCAAAATGGCCAAGGCGGGCGCGAGTTCTCGCCGCGCGGCCTCGGCCAGAGACAGGGCCAACTTGGCCAGATGCTCGATCAGCTAAGACAAGGACTGAACAAGTTCGGCATGCAGCCCCCAGGAGAGCTCGGTGGCGCGCAGGAATCCATGAGAAATGCCGAGCGTGCGCTGCGCGAAGGCCAATTGGACCGGGCGCTAGAAGAGCAGGCACGCGCACTTGATCAACTGCGTTCGGGCACCAAGAACATGGCGGAACAAATGATGCGCCAGATGCGATCGCGGGTCGGCCAAGGCCGCGGCAGCGATGCGCCATTGGATCCGCTCGGCAGGCCGCAGCGGACCGAGGGGCCGGACCTTGGCACGAGTGTTAAGGTTCCTGATCGGATCGATGCGCAAAGAGCGCGGGAGATTCTGGAGCTGCTTCGCAAGCGCCTCGGTGAACGCTTCCGTCCCGAAATCGAGCTTGAGTACATCGAACGACTCTTGAAGCGGTTTTAGGCTTGCGTGGCTTGTGCCAGACAAGGAGATAGCAGGCTAGCACGGCTAGTCTGCTTACTTGCTTGGAGCGGTACTCGGAACTTCGTCTCGATTTACTTCATACGCGAGATTCAGTTGTTGCTGGAACTCTCTTTGCTAGCGAGAGTTTTATCGTTAAGAGTTCCTGAATTGGTCTTGCGCTAAATTGGCGATCGTGATGACCTATCTGCCTGGAGCGAGGCTGCTTCCGGCCCTCCGTCAGCTTTCAAGTCCGTGGGTTGCATTATGAATTTCGGGTTGCGTCTCTTCATTGGTCTGTCATTTGTTACCGCTGCTGCTTCCACGCCAACCCAAGCTGTCGAACCTGAAGCCCCGAAGCAACTTTTGACGGAAAATGAGGCCCGTTTGATCGGGCTCAGCATGCGGCTGGATCAAATGCTGGCTCGCGCCCCACAGCAGGAACGCCAGGATTACCAAGCCCTTGCCAGTTTTTACGCCTCAAAAGAGGGGCGCCTCTTGTGGGTTCGCGACGGTCGTATCGGTGCACGCGCCAAAAGCCTCTTCAAAGAGTTTGAGAACGCGGACCAATGGGGCCTGCGTGCCAAGGATTTCCAGAATGTCTCGCTCGCAACTGCCGTTAATGGACGCGAGTTATCTTCTCGAGCGCTGCTCGACTTGGAAGTGAAGACAAGCCTGACATTGCTCAAGTATGCACGGCACGCCCGAGGCGGTCGCATGGAGCTACAGCGTCTCTCATTGGATTTCGACCGAAGACCACCACTGTTGAAGCCCTCAACGGTACTGGTTACGGCGGCCGGTGCATCTGACATTGAAACGTTTGTCCAGAATCTGCACCCCAAGCACGAACAGTTTCATCTGCTGAGGAAAGCCTATCTCGCGACGCTAGCTGATGAACGAGCCGGCAAGGTGACCACCAGAGCCGTCTCAAGCAAGAGTCGCAAGAAGCGTCGCGTCTTGAGAAGGCGCCTGTCTGAGCGACTACTGATCAATATGGAAATGTGGCGTTGGATGCCGGAGCAGCTTGGTTCCACGCATATCTGGGCAAATATTCCAGAGTATCAGGTTCGAGTAGTGAACGGTGACCGCGTCGCGCACAGAGAGCGCATGATCGTCGGCAAGACAAAGCACAAGACACCCATATTCTCCGATGAATTGGAAACCGTAGTCTTTCGTCCGTTCTGGAATGTTCCGAACTCAATCAAGGTCAAAGAACTGCTGCCGAAGTTGCTGCGCGGCGGCACACTGAACCGGCAGAACCTCAAACTGGCTTTGGGCAAGCGGGTGATCAATCCGACATCCGTCAACTGGGCGACTACCGACATCAGAAAGTTCCATGTCTACCAGCCGCCGGGTCGTCGCAATGCGCTTGGTCAGGTGAAATTCCTGTTTCCGAACAAGCATGCCGTCTACTTCCACGATACGCCGACGAAGCACCTCTTCAAGCGTAAGGCACGTGCCTTCAGTCATGGCTGCATGCGCGTTCGCCACCCACTCAAACTGGCGGAAGTTTTGCTGGGAATGGATAAGGGTTGGACCGGTGGCCGGATCAATTCTCTCGTCAACAAAGGCCGGGACAACAACTCCGTCCGGCTGCGTTCGAAGATCCCGGTGCATGTGACGTATTTCACGGCCCACGTGGAAACCAGCGGTCGAATTCGGACATTCGCTGATGTCTATGGCCACGAGAGACTTGTCAAACTTGGTATGGAAGGACGCACAGCCAAGATTGCAACGCCGAAGAAAGAGAACCTCGATGAGGCTCGCAAGCGCGTCGTCGCGCGAGCGGGCGGTCGCTCCGTCAGGATTAGTAGCGATCAGCGTTCAGCATTGGGTGCAACCAATGGCGTAGTGCGTGAACGTAAGGCGAAGCGCCAACCCCGTGCACGCAAGCGGCGAGTTGCAAACCGCAGGTGGCGACAGCAGGTCTTCGGCATCGGGCGCGATGGCTGACAACATAGTTTCGGCGTCTGCCGCTAGCTGGTCGTGTCTCTACGCCCAATGTCTGGGTGCAATCTAAGTCTCAGCGAGTGGAAAGCTATAGCTGCGGTTGCAGAACTCGCAGGTCACAGTGACCTGCCCGTCGTCATCGCGCAGATCCTCAAGGTCCTCCGGGCGAAACGATTTCAGCATGTTCTGGACACGTCCCTCGGAGCATCGGCAGAACACTTCCAACGGACGCTCCTTAGAAGCGCGAACGCCTTCTTCATGAAATAGCCTATAAAGCAAGCGCTCCGGCGAAAGCGTTGGATCGACCATCTCGTGATCCTCGACTGTTTGAGCCAGCATCTCTACGCGCTGCCAATCGTCGTCTTCCTCGCCCAGTAAGAAGTCATCCTCGTCGTCCTTGTGCTCGCGACCACCAACAGGGGTCACGTGCTGCAGAAGGATCCCGCCTGCACGCCACTGCTCTCGTTGGGAACCACTTTCGCGATCCCGAAAACGTGCAACGGAAAGCTTTGTGAAGGTTGGCAGCTGTTCCGACTGACGGAAATACGTGTGAGCCGCCGTCGACAAGCCATGGCCCTCCATCCCGACGATGCCCTGATAGCGGTCCATTCCGCCACCCGGATCAATCGTGATGGCAAGATATCCTTTGCCGATGAGTTCACCGGCATTGATGGTCATTGTATCACCGAGCTTCGCGATGTAGTCGGCATCGAAGCTTGCATGCGCGCGGAGCTGACCTGGTGTCGCAAAGTTCACAACGAGAAAGCCCAAAGGGCCATCGGTCTTGGTCTGTAGGACAAGGTCACCATCAAACTTGAGCGTGGTGCCTAACATGGCTGTCAAAGCGATAGCCTGACCAAGAACAATACTGACAGGTGTCGGGTAATTGTGGCGAGAGAGAATCTCGTCAACCACGCTACCAAGACGCACAAGGCGGCCCATAGCTTTCGACTGGACCGTGGAAAACGGAACGATGCAGTTGTCGCGATCCAGTTCATCACCTGTGGCATGAACTGCGCCACTCATGCGAGCCCCCCAAGGCACCAGCACAGGATGGCCTTTTGCGCATGCAGCCTGTTTTCAGCTTCATCAAAAACAACCGACTGTGGTCCGTCTATGATTTCCGCGCTCACTTCATGGCCACGATAGGCCGGCAGGCAGTGCATGAAGATAGCGCTGTCGTTCGCTGCCTGCATCAAGTCAGAGTCGACGGCATAGGGGCCAAGAACCTGCTTGCGATAACCTTCATCGGTGTCACCCATTGAGACCCAGGTATCAGTTACCACGCAGTCGGCATCGCGAACGGCGCTCTTCGGATCATCCGTGATCGATACAGAAGCTCCGGCGCTGCCCAGCCAGTCCATCACTTCCTTACTTGGACGCATCTGGCCCGGACATGCGATACTCAATTCAAAATCGAAGGCGGCCGCGGCATGGATCCACGACACCGCAACGTTGTTACCGTCGCCGACCCAGGCGACCTTGCGCCCTCCGATAGGTCCGTGGCTTTCCTCGAAGGTCATGATATCGGCAATGATCTGACATGGATGGCTCTTGTCTGTCAGGCCATTGATCACGGGCACAGTTGAGTTGTCCGCCAGCTCGACCAGCATGTCGTGAGAATTCGCGCGCAGCATGACGGCGTCTGCATAGCGTGAGAGAACCTTTGCCGTGTCTGAGACGCTTTCGCCGCGTCCGAGCTGCAGATCGCTGTGATTGAGTACGATCGTCTGGCCACCAATCTGGCGCATTGCGACATCGAATGAGATCCGCGTGCGGGTGGATGGTTTCTCGAAAATCATGACAAGGACGCTGCGCTCGACGTCCTCGGGCAACATGTCCTTAGGCACCGGCTTGCCCGCGCGCTTCATCTTGTGCGCAGCATCAACAATGCTGCGCAGGACCTGCGGTGGCAGAGAATTAATATCGAGGAAATGGCGAAGCGCCATTGCGAAATCTCGTCTCGTTTTGCTCTGGGGTTCAGGAACTTTCTCGGCCCGAAACCATGATCATGGATCGTTCTACTTTTGGCGGACTTTTTCGAAAGCCTTGCCGATACGTCTCACCGCGTCCGCCAATTCCTCATTCGATACGTTGAGCGGCGGAATTAAGCGAATGACATTGTCCCCTGCAGGCACGGTGAGGAGCTTTTCATCGAAGCAAGCGTTGACCACATCACCGACAGCCGGCTTCAGTTTGAGGCCGGTCAGAAGTCCGAGACCGCGGACTTCTTCGATCATATCAGGATGTTTGTCTTCAAGCTCCGCTAAGGCCTGACGAAGCCGAGATGCCTTTTGCTGCACCTCTTCAAGAAAACCATCTTTCGTAACGGCGGACAGCACCGCGCAACCAACAGCGACGCCCAATGGGTTACCGCCAAAGGTCGAGCCATGTGTACCCGGTACCATGCCTTTTGCTGCCTCATTGGTGGCCATCACCGCGCCCAGTGGGAAACCACCACC
>JBCDBQ010000506.1:0-5576 GCA_039183375.1 Pseudomonadota bacterium | reverse complement strand
TTGTTGCAGCGACCACGCGACTCGGACAAAGCTTTGCCCAAGAGCCGTTTTCATCAGCGACGAGTGGGGGTCGTTCAATATGCAAAATGAGTCGTCGAGGCCCATTTTAAGTGCCGTTTTTGTCGACTACGACAATGTTTATCTGTCGCTAAAGCGCAAAAACGAGGAAGCAGCCAAGCGGTTTGCCAAGGATGCAGCCGGTTGGATCCAGTCAATTGCTTCGGGCGAAATCATTACACCAACGAATACATTCGGCGGCAATGTTGAGCGCCGATTGGTCATGAACCGTTGCTACGGCAACCCCGTTCCACGGCGCAATCAGTCCGATAATTCAACGGATATGAACTCATTTGCGTTTGTGCGGCACCACTTCCTCCGATCCGGCTTTGAAATCATCGATTGCCCGCCGCTAACAGCGCAATTGAAGAACTCGTCGGATATCCGGATGGTTATGGATGTTCGTGACTATCTCGACCACAAGACGAACTTCGATGAGTTCATCATTCTGTCGAGTGACGCTGATTTCACTCCCGTACTGCATCGTCTGCGGTCGCATGCGAAGCGGACAGTGATCTTTGCAAACGACAACACCGTCGCCCCTTACACTGCTCTCAGTGATGGTGAAGTTCGTGAAGTTGATCTGATCGAGCACCTGCTTGGTGGCAAGATTGGGGCTGACGTCAAGACCGCCCTGCCCGCCGGTGAAGACTCTGCAACTGTGCGTGGCCAGATCATTGATCAAGTTGTCCAGGCTGTTCTGGAAGCTGACACACCGCTTCCGCTTGAAGCCCTGGCAGAACGCGCGATCCGTGTTCTTGGGCATGATAAAACTGCAGGTGCCAACTGGGCTGATGCAGGTAGCTTCCGTGAGCTTCTGATTGCCGAGCTGCCTGACTCGATCAAACTAACGGGTGAACCACCCTATCTGGCTTACGAAGCATCTCGGGCAATCCCACAACAGCCTGTGCCAGCTCCACAGCCACAACTGCAAGCGAGCCCTGTGCCGCCGGCTCCAAGTCCGGTAGCCCAAGCAGCACCGCATGTGAGCGAGGCAGCTCCTGTTGCCCAACCACACATACAGGCGCAGATTCCGGCACAAGTTCCTGTTCAAGCGCCAGTACAAGCACCGGTTCAGGCACCGGTTCAGGCCCAACAACCACTCGCCCCACCGGTTCAAACCGCACCTGCAGTTGAACCTATCGTTCAGCCACAGCAGCAGGTTGCTCCACCACCAGCGCAGCCAGTTGCCGTTGCTCCAACTGCTCCAGTCGAGCCGGCACAGCCTGCACCGGAGCCAGCACCAGCACCAGCAGCAACCATTGCAGCCGGTGATCTCCAGCAGTCGATTTCGAGAATTCACGAAGCCTGTCAGGCTCCACCATTCTCACCACCTGAATACCGAGCGCTCTTCAGCATTATGGCGCAGGAGATCGGCGAGAACCAACTGCAAGGTGTTAAGACACTTCAGAACGTGATGGGTCGCGCGGCCAATCTTGGTCTTGAGGTTAAGCAGGAAGATGCACGCTATGTCCTCGATGCAATCAGTGAAGCTGATCCGTGGTTTGAGAACGGAGCGTCTGCATCACTGTTCGCAAGCCGCTTCAGAAACTTCGTTGTCTCGAAGTGCCGTGACCATGGTCTGAACCTATCAGCTGCTGAACTTGATCTCATTGACGCCTGGTTCGCAGGCTCACCGAAGCCGGAACAAAGTGCGGGTGAACTTGTACAACAAGCGCCAGAGGCTGCCCCACAGCCGGTTGCAGCTCCGCAACCAGTCGCGGCACCTGCGCCTGCTCCGGCGGCACCGCAGCAACCTACGGCAACTGCGCCGACTCAGGAGATGGCGACGGCTGGGGGACGTCTAGACTGGCTACAGCCAACCGCTCCTGCTCCAGCTGCTGCCCCACAGCAACCGATGCCGCCCGCTGCTCAGCCGTTGCAGTCACAGGCAGTGGCACCTCAACCAGTCGCAGCCGCTCAACCGGCTGGTGCCAATGAGGAAGACTTTCCGCGGATTGTGAGAAACAGACTACGCGGTTAAGCCAAAGCCTCAGACAGCAAAAGCTAAAACATAGGGCCGCGGATACCATGTATCCGCGGCCCTTTTCTATTGTCATTCGCTTATGCAGCTACGTCTCAGCGCGTTAGAGAATTTTGGCTAAGCCGGAAACGATCTAGTCACGCTCAACGCACATCGCAACGCCCATACCGCCACCAATACATAGCGTGGCCAGTCCCTTCTTTGCATTGCGGCGCTGCATCTCGTAGAGCAGCGTCGTCAGGACCCGGGCGCCAGAGGCTCCGATCGGATGACCAATTGCAATAGCACCACCATTGACATTGACCTTGTCCGTATCCCAGCCGAGGCCTTTGTTGACTGCACAAGCTTGGGCAGCAAAAGCTTCGTTGGCTTCGATCAGATCAAGATCATCGACTGTCCATCCAGCTCGCTCTAGTGCTTTCTTGGACGCTGGGATCGGGCCAGTTCCCATAACAGACGGATCAAGGCCGGCGTGTCCCCATGAAACAATTCTGGCCAACGGTGCGATGCCGCGCTTGCCGGCTTCTGCACCACTCATGAGGACGACGGCCGCTGCCCCATCGTTGATCCCCGATGCGTTTCCAGCCGTGACCGTACCCGCGTCCCGATCGAATGCCGGCCGGAGCTTTGCCAGACTTTCAGCCGTCACACCTGCCTTGATGTATTCATCGGCATCACAAACAACCTCGCCTTTGCGAGTCTTGATGGTGACCGGCACGATTTCGTCGCTAAACCGGCCAGACTTCTGCGCTGCTTCGGCCTTGTTCTGCGATGCTGCAGCAAAGCTGTCCTGCTCATCACGCGTGATTTGCCATTCGCGGGCGACGTTCTCAGCGGTGTTACCCATGTGGTAGCCGTGGAACGCATCGATCAGACCATCGCGGAGCATGGAATCGATGAACTTGGTGTCACCCATCTTTGTGCCGTCGCGCATGTGCGCGACATGCGGGGCCATGCTCATATTTTCCTGACCACCTGCCACGACGATGCTGGATGAGCCGTCGGTGATCTGTTGAGCGCCCAGGGCAACCGCACGCAAACCGGATCCGCACAGCTGGTTCATGCCCCAAGCCGGTGCCTCGACGGGAATACCTGCATTGATCGATGCCTGGCGAGCAGGGTTCTGTCCCATGCCGGCGGCAAGGATCTGGCCCATCACGACCTCAGATACGTCACCAGCCTCGACCTTGGCACGTTCCAGGGCGGCTTTGATGGCGACCGAACCCAGATCATGGGCGGCCACCCCTGCCAGCGTGCCGTTGAAGGATCCCACGGGTGTGCGTGCCGCGCCGGCAATCACAATTGTATCTGCTGCTTCGCTCATGCTGCTTTCTCCTACTAATAGTCTAACAACGAGGGCACGACCGCTCGCCGCCCCGGTATTCTCACAGACTGTCTGGCTTATTGCTTTGCATTGATGCACCGCAACGAAGGCAATAACAACCGAGACTATGGTCGTTTCGGGCGTCTTGGCCCCTGAAATTCAATGACATATGCGCTAGGCGCGACAAAACGGCTAGCTCGGGCCGTGCTTGCATGTTACTATTTCGCAACGCACAAAAGACGTCAATTCAAACCGGGATGGATTGGGAATGGCAGACAAAAATGAACGAGCAGCAGCCGGCTCCGGCCCGGTCGTCATTAAAAAGTATGCCAATCGCCGACTGTACAATACTGAGACCAGCACCTACGTCACGCTGGAAGATCTCGCTCAGATGGTCCGATCAGATCGGGATTTTGTGGTGAATGACGCCAAGAGCGGTGATGACCTGACCCACGCTGTGCTGACCCAGATCATTGTCGAGCAGGAAGGCAAGGCGGGCGGACCGTCGCTGCTACCCGTGCCGTTTCTGCGCCAACTGATCCGCTTCTATGATGACGCCGTCGGAAAGATGGTGCCGAGCTACCTACAGTACTCGATGGCTGCTTTGACCAAGGAGCAGGAGCGCTACCGGTCCCAGTTCACCAATTGGGGGCCGAATGCGATGGAGGCCTACCAGGAACAGGCTCGGAAAAATCTGGCGATGTTCGAACAGGCGATGTCGATGTGGTCGCCGATGCAAACTCCCACGTCGGGTGCCGGGCAGCCGCCGGGCAGCGAGCAGACGCCTGGCAACGGCGCAACGCCGCCGCCAACGTCAACTCCTGACGAAGAAGCGGCACCTCAGCAAGCCGGCAATGGTCATGATCAGGCCACAGCCGCTGCTCCAGATGAAGGCGAAGCGCGGCCAACCGAGATCGACATCCTCAAGGCAGAGCTTGCCGCCATGCAAGAGCGGATCGAACGGATTTCCAAAACGACCTGACGTCCATCATTGCGGGTGACCGCGTGAACGTTGGCAGGCACCCGGCCAGCTCTTGCTGTTGGAAGAGGGTTAGCTGAAATCTGCCGCTATTTCACCAGAGCACCTTTTTTGTTTCAAGCTGGAACCGGCTCCCCGGTTCCAGCTATGCGCTGCTGATCTAACGGATGTTGCAGAGCGCTTCGATGCGGTCTCTGTCCGGGCCTGCATAAGCGATGACGTCGCCTCTGGTGAGGCCGATGTCTTCAAGCAGATGGTTATCAAGCTTTGACAGTTCATCGATCTGACGCTGCCGTCTGCCGGCACGCACGAGCGCATTAAACGGATTTCCAAGTTCGGAAACCCACTCCCAGGCAGAGCCTAGCCAATTCGACCCTTTGATTGTTGTTGTATGAGCCATGATCTTATTTCCTTGTTCTCAGTTGCCAGGGAAATCGGATCATTTGCTCGCTTTTTGAAGTCATTTGTTAGCAAGGCTGACATGCAGTGTCGGCATGGCGCAAATGCCGCGCGAGCTCTCTGGCGACGGACCGTCACGGCGCCCGAAAACCGTTTCCAGGCGTTTACCAATTTTGCCGTGCTGCCGTGCTATAGTGGACCGCAAACAAGCTAATGTTCCTCGCGTAGTTTTTCATCTGAAGCCTGGGTTCGGATCGATCTGCAAGTGAGGATCAAACCTCAGTTGCACTACGCAGATGCACTACACAAATGTACTACACTGGGCCTGAACGATGTCATCCAAACGTGTCTTGCTCATCATCGGAGGCGGCATTGCCGCTTACAAATGTCTCGAACTGATCCGCCGAGCGCGTGATCGCGGGATTGCTGTTCGCGTCGTCATGACGAAGGCAGCCCAGGAATTTGTCACGCCATTGTCCATTGGTGCCCTGACCAATGACCGGGTTTTCACAAACCTTTTTGATCTCAATGACGAACGCGAAATCGGGCATATTCGCCTGTCGCGTGAAGCAGATCTGATTGTCGTTGCGCCGGCGACTGCAGATTTACTGGCTAGAATGGCTGGCGGTCATGCCGATGATCTGGCGACTTCGGTTCTGATGGCAACCGACAAACCTGTTTTGGTTGCCCCGGCCATGAACCCAAGGATGTGGCAACACCCCGCAACGCAGCGCAATACCGCTCAGTTGGAGCAGGATGGCATTCTGTTTGTTGGTCCCAATGTCGGTGAAATGGCAGAGGCGAACGAAAGCGGTCGAGGCCGGATGGCTGAA
>JBCDBQ010000505.1:0-5587 GCA_039183375.1 Pseudomonadota bacterium | reverse complement strand
GGTTTCTTTCTGGGAGGCTGTCTGTTCGATAACGTCACCACAGACATGTCGATCTATCAGCAAGAGATCTTCGGTCCGGTTCTATCCGTTGTCCGCACCGAGCAGTACGAAGAAGCTATAAGTATGGTCAATGACCACGAGTACGGTAACGGCGCAGCAATCTTCACGCGTGATGGCGACACCGCACGCGACTTCTTTAGTCGGGTCAAGATCGGCATGGTCGGCGTCAATGTCCCGATCCCAGTGCCCGTCGCATACCACTCATTCGGCGGCTGGAAGCGATCACTGTTTGGGGATCATTACGTGCATGGAATGGAAGGCGTGCGTTTCAATACGCGCCTTAAGACCATGACGACGCGTTGGCCTGGTGGCATCAAGGAAGGCGCCGTCTTTAACTTCCACTCAGGCTCAGATACCAACGCCTAGAATTCGGCGCGGTCATCCTCTGTCGGCCGACGGAACGAAGATACACACAACCCGATCCGGCAGGACACACCGGATCGGCACCTCTGGCACGTGAAACTGCAAAAAAAGTCGAGCGAAGTGAGGGTTAGATTTGACTAGGTCCTAGCAAAGGCCAGGTGGCTAGGTGGTGCGTTCCCATGAATGGTGATCGCGACAGCGACAGTTATCGCTTCCAGTCCAATAGCAATTTGACAGACACGCTTTCGGACTTCCAAACGGGTGCGGTCACCAGTTGCACCATATCCACCGATCTGCGCCTTAACTCTGTCCCCTCAGCCCCCAACAGAACAACATAACCAGGCGAGTCGCTGGACTGTCCTGGAAAAGCAAAGATCTGCTGTTCGCGATAAACAACAAGCGCATGTCGCTTGTCTGGGCTGTCGTAACGACGATACTCACGCGCCTCACCTGCAGTCAGGAGTGCCGTAAACATAACAAGGCAGACCAAACCAACTAATGCGCTTCCAAGTATCGACGCCTTCTGCATGACAACCTCCACCCTTGGCCAGCAGCTGCTAGCCGTTTTGGTGATCAGCAAGCCATCCGGGTACTTCGTCAGGGGGCTTACTCAACAAAGCCGCACATATGGCACATTGTGTCGCATGCGTCACTAGCAAACTAGCCAATCATCAGATTAACAATTTGAGCAACGTTCGTGACTTCTTCCAGGTGATCGACATTATCTATCAGCTGATCAACCTGAGCCGCTGCAAGGGGTTGTTTCCCAAGAGAGCAATTCGTTCTCAGCTTGGCCAAGGCCGCGTCTTTCAACATGGGCCGGTCAGGTGCGCCGTAAACCGCATCCAATGAAATCATGTGTTCGGATTGGTCTTTCAGACGCACGTGCACGGTGACCGGTGTTAGGGCGTTCGGATCGCCACCATCTTGAACTTCGATCACCGTAGATTCTGCTAGCCTACGGATTCGATTGTCCTGGTAGACCTCAGTACGGAAGTCATCAAAGCCGATACCGTCTTTGACCAGGACGCAAGCTGACGTGAACGCTGCACACAATCGCGCGTAGTTGATGTCCATCTCCGTCTTGAACGGGCGACCGACCAGATGATGCACCAATGGCGGCACGCGCGCGTGAACCTGCTCGACATCGTCCGCGGAGAAACCATGCTGTTTCTTTAGCTCGAGACAGGCATCGACCACACCGTGCGTTGCTCGACCGGAAGGAAATGGCTTGTGGGCAACTTCTTCAATGCGCCAAATCTTTCCAAGCGTGGCAGCCACTTCCGCTGGCTCTCCTGCTGCCTCGAACAGCCGGAAATAGCCAAACGGGCCTTCTAGTATGTTTTGAGGGCCTTCGAAGCCAGCGGCGGCCATGTCGCAAGCAATAACGGAGTTACGAGCGTTAAAGCCCATCTGCATGGCAAGCAGCATCGACCCTTCCGTATGCGCCTGCATCGTTCCGCAGAGCTGGCCGTAAGTAATCGACAGAGCGTTGATCATCCGGGTCTCATCGAATTGCATGAGTTTACCCACGGCAGCCGCAGCGCCGAGCCCACCAACAGTTGCGGGGCGAAAAAACCTTAATCCCGACTGCGCCGCAACACCAAGGCAGCTCGCAACATCGACACCCAGGACCACGGCCTCGATTAGTTGTTTTCCAGAAACGCCCCCAATGCGTTCAGCGTGCGCCAACGATGCGGGAAGCACAGCGGAAAGCACATGGGCCACTGCCTCTTCATGCACGCAGTCGAATTCGCTGTTGTGAATTTGGTAGGCATTGCACAACGCTGCCGCCGCAGCAGGCAATCTGGTACCTAATGACCAGACACGCGCATCGCCGGCAGCTCCATCGCTCGCGTGCAATTGAGCGAGCTCTTCGGCCATCGGTCCGGAACTGCCAACAATCCCGACGCCGATGGTATCCAAAATGAGCGCTTTGGCCGCCGATCGCGCTGACTCCGGCAGATCATCATAACTACGCTCTACGACATGCTGTGCGAATGACGCTATTGAATCCATGGCTGCCTCAGCTGTCGATGGTTAGACGCGGTAAACCCGTGCGGCCGTATCGTGGAACAACGCTGCCCGCTCCGATGCCGACATGTCAGCAGTCATGCGCTTGAATGAGTTCCACAACACGGTGTAGCTGCAGCTCAATTTATCAACCGGGAAGTTCGATTCAAACATGCAACGCTCGACACCGAATCTCTCGATCGCATATTCGAAATAGCGACGCGTCGCGTCAGCAAGCTCTTCACTGGTCGGAGGCGCTGGCCGGTCTTCCCAGTGATAGCCATTGATATCCATATTGAGCCCACCGAGCTTGGCCATAACGTTTGGACAGCTCGCAAGATCGTCAATCTTGCCTTTCCAATCCGCAAACACCTCATCCCCTTTCCCGGAATAATCGCCGACACCAATCGGCCCGCCAAAATGATCCAGTACAATCGTTGTGTCAGGGAAGGCACGCGCAAGGTCAGCAGCCTCAGGGATCTGCTCATGGCAGCACCAAACCTCAAAGCTCAGGTTTCGAGGGCCGAGGTGCTTGAAACCACTCCGGAAGTCTTCTCGCAGCAACAGCGACTGCGGTGGGTTTGTGCGATGATTGCGAACAACCTCGCTGTCATGCCACAGCGCGCCTAGCCGGATACCGCGAAATCGGCCGTTGGCAGCCTCTATTTGCGCATCCAGCACGTCGCCGGCCTCATCACCAATTTTGAGATCGACTGTACCAATGATGCCGGCGCCAATCTTGGTAGAACCGTATTGGCCCGAAGCAGCCATGGCTGCGATACCGACGACAAATTCGGTCTCACCGACAGGGCGATAGGCCTCTGGACCGTCAAAGCGAAACATCGTTCCGCACTCGATGAAGACTGTTGAGACAACGTTGTGTCCCCCGGCGAGGTCTTCGAGCATCTCGTCGAGCATATAGCGCGGTTGAACAGCCCCGGCCCGCCGGTCCCAGAGGTGATGATGTGGATCGCAAATAGGCAGGTCCGGTTCGAGTGGTTGCTCGATAACACCTTGAAGCCAATCATGATTGCTCGATCGCGCGACCATAGACGGTAATCTCCGGTAAAGGGGGTACAACGGGGAAAGGACAACTATGCTCGCATGCCTTGCAACCATTCTCCTAATCAGACCATGGATTGTTGCAGCATTATACTACGTGCGGTTGAGAAAATTCACGAGCTCACTGTGTTGCGATAACCGAAACGTTGCGCGAATTGCACAACTCGCAACTTTCTAACTGGCGAACCGAATTCAACTGTTTGGGATAGAACACAGAACGACTAAGTTCAGCGCAATCTTCAAGTGCCTCTGCCAATTGGGACATTGCGTTAAATGAGTGTTTGTATTCGTCAGCGCCCAACTCTTTGGTCGCCTCGCTGGTTGCATTGTTTGATCGGCTGTCTTGCTCTGCTGTCCATGATGCTGGTGCTTGTCACTGCTTCATCAACGCCGTCACAGGCACAGTGGGGATCGCAATGGGCGGGCAGCAGTCCTCAATATCTCAATGGTGCGCAGAGACGGCGGCTCCAACGCCAGCGCAAACGACGCGCACGAACCCGTGCGAGACAGAGACGCCAACACCGCCGTGCGCGTTCCAGGCGAGGGAAGTCGAAGGCAATCAGAAGCGCTCGCCTACCAAAGAGGCAACCAGACTCGGGACCAATTCAGATTGTCGTTTCTCTCGGGCGACAGAGAATGACGGTCTATGAGGCCGGTAAGCCAGTTGGCAAAACACGTGTATCAACAGGCAAAGACGGCCACGAGACACCAACCGGCATCTTCAGCATCATTCATAAGCGGCGCCGGCATTTTTCGAATATTTATCACAACGCCCCCATGCCATTTATGCAGCGCCTGACATGGTCCGGCATCGCACTTCACCAGGGTGTCGTCCCGAACTATCGGGCATCTCATGGTTGCATCCGGTTACCTTCTGGATTTGCCGGTCGTCTGTTTGGATTTACTGAGCGACGCAGCCATGTCGTCATCGCGGATGGCAATCCTGTTCCCCAGGCAATTGAACACAGCATGTTGTTCCAGCCATCGCTACAGCCATCAACCGTGAAGGAAACAGCCCACACGAACCAGCAGCACGTTCGCGTGGCCATGAATTCCGCGAACGGCAACACGACCAACGATGCTGCGCCAACAGCCATCGCCAATAGAACGAAGACAAGCAGCGTCGCGAAGAAGACAGAGGCCGCAAAGAGCAGCAAGGCATTGAAGCTTCGTGCTTCGATTGACTCTGATCCCGAACTTCTGGCCCATCGTCAGTTGATGTTCGCAACCCGCTCCGATGCACCATTGCGCATCCTCATCATACGTAAATCGCAAAAGCAGAGGATCAAAGAAGCCCAGGAAATGCTTCGGGACTTAGGCTACGACGTCGGCGAGCCTGATGGCTACATTGGCAGACAGTCGGTCCAAGCGATCAAGGCGTTTCAGAGTGACAAAGAGCTGACTGTAACGGGTTACCCCAACCAACAGCTCTACGATGCACTCTTTGCAGCAACAAAGCGGACCGCAAAGCACAAGGCGTTCATCCACGTGCGGCAGAAGCAAAAAGACATCTACTCGGCGCCAGTTGAACTCGTGTCTCCTGAGAAGCCGCTCGGCACCCATCTATACACGTTGATGTCGATTGATGCCGATAGCGGGAAAGCAAGCTGGAACGGTCTCACGGCAAAAGCCCGAGGTCGCTTGCCGGGACAAAAGAGAAAAACAGGCAAGAAGAACACCATCCAGGTCGATGCTCAAACGATGGGACAGGCACTCGATCGCGTTCGGATCCCCGATCACGTGCGTCTGCGGATTGAAGATATGCTCACGCCAGGATCATCGCTTATTATCGCCGACACCGGCCATACGCGGGAAACCGGCATCAACACAGACTTTATCGTGCTGACTAAGTAAACCGCGATCACTAAAACCTTCGACCAGCACAGTTCTTCAATGTCATGCATCAAACTGACTGGTTGGTTCGTCCAAGCCATAATGCGACCGCAAGGTGCCGCCCTGATACGCCGTGCGGAACAACCCCCGCTTCTGCAGCAGAGGGATAACCTCTTCGACAAAAGCATCCAGCATTGACGGCAGGAGAGGCGGCATCACATTGAAACCATCTGCGGCTTTGCTGCGGAACCAATCT
>JBCDBQ010000504.1:0-5620 GCA_039183375.1 Pseudomonadota bacterium | reverse complement strand
TGTTGAGGGTGCAAACGTCAACCCGGTGTCAGAGATCATGAATCTCATAACCATCACCCGCGCCTTCGAATCAATCAACGCCTCGATGAAGCAAAACGCCGACTCTCAGAAGAATGCGATTCGGACAATCGGCTCCAACGGATGACGCTTCGGTTAACCTGCGCACGCGTGTCGCAGTTCTACCTTCTAGTATCTGACGTTTCGGATTTGGCCTTTGGTATCTGGCCTTTGGTGTTTGGCGTTAAGACAAGCCAAAGCCGGAACCAGACGTCAGATCCACAACCCGAGTAGTTCTCAATACTGCCCCCGGAGAAAGACGGCCGATGTCATTTGAAGACGATATGACGGAGATTCCGGTCGCGGCCGAGCCATCGCCTCCCGCACCAGAGCCAGCACCGGCACCGGCGGTACCAGCGCCAAAACTGAAGCATCTCTCCACGTTGGCAGTCGACGTGTCACGCGCCATGTCCCAATCCTCACAGCCACTGTTCGGTGGGTCCGTGGTTGATATCGCTTCCGGTGCCTGCGCCATTCGCGGTCTTTCCCAGCGAGCACGCTTGGAGGATCTCGTGACATTCGGCAATCACCCGGACGCTCCCATGGGTCAAGTGGTTCGTGTCGATACCAGTACTGTCATGGTGCGACCGTTCTCATCAGCCAACGAAATCGGCATTGGCGACCGCGCCTGGCTGGCCGGCACAATGTCACTAGCGCCCCACTCCAGTTGGAAGGGACGAACCTTCAATGCGATGGGTCTCCCGATCGACGGTAAAGGCCCAATCCTCGCCTCACCCGTTGACCTGCCAATCAATGCTAAACCACCACCAGCCCTTGAACGCCAACGCATCGAAGAACCATTGCCCACCGGCATCAAGGCAATCGATCTGTTCACACCACTGTGCCGCGGACAAAGAATCGGAATTTTCGCGGGCTCCGGTGTTGGCAAGTCGACCTTGTTGCAGATGCTAGCTGCGTCTCCGGGATTTGATACCGCAGTGGTCGCCCTGGTCGGAGAGCGCGGCCGTGAGGTGCGCGAAATGCTCGAAGACGGCCTCGGTGATGCCGCCGATCGCACCGTGGCTGTCGTCGCAACCAGTGACGAGAGCCCAATGATGCGGCGGCTTGCTCCGGCCACCGCGATAACAGTTGCCGAATACTTTCGGGACCAAGGTGATAACGTCATCTTAATCGTTGACTCAATCACACGCTTCGCACACGCGAGCCGCGATGGTGGCGTCGCGTCCGGCGAAGTGCCAGTCGCGCGTGGATATTCTCCCAGCGTCTTCTCTGAAATGGCCGCACTGCTGGAGCGCACGGGCCCCGGAGAGATCGGCAAAGGAACAATTACCGGGGTGTTCTCCGTACTCGTCGATGGCGACGATCACGAAGAACCAATCGCAGACAGTATTCGAGGAACTCTGGACGGTCACATCGTGCTCGACCGAGCTATTGCAGAACAGGGTCGGTATCCAGCCATCGATGTGCTGAGGTCTATCTCCCGCTTGGCTCCAAAAGTCTGGACACAGGAACAAGAAAACCTGGTCCACTCTCTCCGCGCCATGATCGCGCGCTACGAAGAAGGCCGCGAACTCAGGATGCTCGGCGGTCACAAACCGGGCGTCGAACCACTTGTGGACCAGGCCGTTCAGCTTGTGCCCATTGTATATGATGCGTTGCGCCAATCCCAGGCAGATGGCCCCTGCCCTGACGCATTCGCGGCAATTGCGGCTGCGTTGTCGGCCAGCGCAGTAAAATAGATAAAAATCAATAGACTAGCTTATATTTTTGTTTGCAGTTTCCGACGCAAGATCGGATTCATGAATCATTAAACACGTTTCCAACTTTAGGGTTATCTTAATCAAACTGAAGCTCGGTTAGCGCTAAATGCTAGTATGCAGATGGATAAGATCATACAGCGTTTGGAATTGCGTAAATCCGGTATCGAGGAGTACCTGGAAGAGAACGCACCTTATGCGGTCGCGGACCAGCTTCACCTGGACGCACACACACCTGCACATACCTACTGGCACCTCGGATACACAACCGCTCTGGCAGACGCGCTAGACTTGCTCGCCTCAGCTAGCGATGGCCCCGACAGTAAGGACAAGTTAGACGGCTATTCGCCGGACGATACGGATGGATGAAGTTTGAAGGCGGCTGGAACTTATGGAACAGCCGACATTCCTCGAGAAACGCAGCCTCCGCATCCCGACTATGCAAAAACTTGAACAGCACTTCTGATCCAATCAACTGGCGCAGTTCACCATGCAGGTCATAATCAGAGCGACCAACTTTGCTCATACTGAAACGTCCGAAGTTGTCGATACTTCCAAGTGCAAACACGCCGGGTTTGTTCCGGTTCACAGCAACGTCAATCCCTTCGACACTCAGTCTGAAGGGCCCCTTGAGTTGAGACGTTGATACTGTTTGAGAAGTTGTAGCTAACTGAGCAATTGCCATTGCTGGTCTCTCCTGTTTCGCGAACGATGACCGCACGGATTGCGAACTGACACGACCGCAATTCCGATCGATCGAGAAGGAAGCAAGGGTTTCAACGCGCACACCTGCAACGCGCTGATCCGATGACTTGCCCCTTAGTGTTTCTTCTTGCCTTTCGATCCTGGCTTTCCAGACTTCGACGCTTCGACCTTTGGTTTTGCAGGCTTGCGCCCACCGGCCCGAACTTCATCGGCCTTCATGTAGTCGAGGCGCTCGATAAGGATTTCCTTGAGAATAGGTTTGCCGTAGCGCCCATTGGTATCTTTCTTCAGCGCCGCGAGTAACGCATCGAGCTGATACTTCTTCATTCTTCGGAAATCAGTTGTATCGTCGGCGTAGATCTTTTTGATCATCGCATCTTTTATAAAAACGTCTGGTTTGACCGTTAATTTCTCAAGCACCTTGCCATCGGCCGTGTAGACAAGTTGGGCAAGAACATAACCTTGCATATCCCCGTCACGAATGACCGGAACCCCGACGAGCTCCATTTTGACGTAGTCTATGCCGCCATAGTAGCTCGTCTCCGCTTTGGCCTTATCTGGCTTAGCCAGCAAATCGGTCATGAAGTAGAGGGAGCCCAGGGTGACAGCAACCACCCACAAGCCTGCGAGAACCGACTTGATCATAGTGCTGCAGCCTTCGAGGGAGCGTCATAAGTCCCGTCCGAATGCGCGTCTTTGATGGCCTGCGCGATAAGGTCAGCAACTTCACGGATAGCATTAAGCCGAGCCGACAGCAGATCGGAATTCTCTGCCAAAGTCGCACGCAGCGGCTCCAGATAGATCGCCAGTCGTTCATGCGCGCCATGATCTCGCGGCACTTTGCTAAGCACTCGGTTAAGCTCGATCAAACAGCGGTTCTTACGCTCACTAAATTTGGCAACATCAACCAGATTGCCTGAGCGTAGAAACTGGGTATCTTCATCGATGACACTCTTGACCCGCTCAATCGTCATGACAATCGAACGATCCTCGGATTTAACACTTTGGTCGTTTGTGCGAGGTTGCTGAATATTCATCAAATCGCTCTCCTCTCGTGCCAACTCGCTGATGGTTCAGACTGGCCGTTGCTTTGCAAACCAGCCCCAGTTGCATCATTTGATTTCCGTCTTCCATTGACGCGGATCAGGCGTCACCGGGGCAGCGCTCGTCTTGTCACCGAGCAGATTAAGATCAGCGTTTTGCGCAATGACCTTGCTGAGTTCTTGGGCGAACATGGAACGCCACATTGCGCCGGCAGTGCCCACTCCCTCGGATCCAACAAGGTCCTTCGGCAAGGCCGCTTTGAGAAAGCCCTGCAGGACAAAACTCGACAATTCCATCTTGGCTGATTCAGATATTCCTGGCTGACCAACGGCGGCCGACTGCGAAGACTGCGCTGCGACAGCTGCTGCAGCTGATCTGATAGTTGTATCGGCGGATGTCAGTTGGCTCTGTTGCAAGCGCGCAAGTGCGCTGCCCGAACTACCAATGATGTCGACCATAATGATCCCTCACCTGAACGCACGTCCTCCATGGACTGCCTTTGTGCGAATCATAATTGGTGGAGCTTATCGGAGACTTGCACGTCGAGCGCGGTGCAGGCGGGCAAAGTGTTCTTCGTTGCGTTGTTCGAGCTTTTGCTCGTCTTCGTGTCGCATCACTTGGCGGAGTTTGCCTTTGGCACGATCAGAACCAAGTTCTGCCTGGGCGACAGCCACCTTCTGCTGGCGCATTTCTTCTTCGAGAACGTGCACTCTTTGTTTTGCGTTGGACAACGATCGCAGTGTTATGTCTGCAAACCGCGAGACACTGGCTTGCTGGGTCAGGAGAAAGTCAGAAAGCTCCTTCATCTGATGCTTCTCCGCTTCGAGTTGTTGCCGGAGCGTGTTCAGTCGATAGGTCTCCATCTTATGGAGGCTATCCATTGCCTTTTTGAGGCGATCGAGCTGCTTCGTGTTCTTTGCAGTCTTCATCAATCAGCGCCTATCCAAGTGCAAGCCATGCAGAAAACTCACCGAGGAAAGTCAGGAGCATCTGACTAAGCGCCGCAAACAGTAAGAAAAGCCCGCCCGCGATTACAAAAGGCAACGAGATAAAATAGACAGCCACCTGCGGTATCATCTTGTTCATCAGGCCGAACAGGAAATTCACAATCAGTGCGAAAACGATAAACGGTCCGCTCACCTGAAGCGCCAACTGGAAGGCAATGGAGAAGACCTTGAGAAGGTTCTGAAGAGAGGCTTCGGCTTGGAAGTTGGTGCTGACAGGAACCGCGCCATAGGACGCAAGCAGACCTTTGATCACTTCCAAATGCTGATCCGTCATGAAGAACAGCACGGTCGCCAGCGCCATGATAAAGGATGACAGGGCCGGTAAGGGCTCATCATCAATCGTCGGTGCACCTGGCATCGAACCAACACCCGCTAACGCCGCGATGGCTGTTGCCATAAACTGGAGCGCTTCAAAAAACACGCGCCCAAGTAGGCCGATCAGAAATCCAAACACCATCTCCGACAAGATGAGGATTGCCAGTCCATCAATCCCGGCTCGCACGAGGTCGATCGCGAGGCCTGGAACGACAAGTGGTGAAATGGCAACCGATACAGCAAGCGCCAGGAACAAGCGCGCCTGAACCGGAATGCGTGAGTTCGAGAAACCCGGCATGATCATCAAGCAACTGCCAACGCGGCAGAAAACGACCACCCAGGCGGCAACCAGATCCGCCGTCAGCGTGATCATGAAATCGTCCCGAGCGAGCGGATCTCTACGCCGCGCGCAATCTCGACATGAGACAGAACCGGCAACCCTGCGAACAGCCGCTCGACAACCATGCGGACATACGGCCGGGCGTCCGGTTCAACCACCAGCGCCGGCTGCTCACCAGAGTCAAGATGCTGTTGAATGGATTCCGATGCTTCCTTCGAGAATTCTTCAAGCAGGCGCGGATCGATATCAAACTCGCTGATATCACCTGACGCATCCCTGCGCAGGCTTTCATGGAACGCGAGATCCCACCGGTTGCCAAGCCGTAGAACCGACAGCACACCATTCGATGCAAGGTCACCACAAATTTGTTGCGCCAGACGAATTCGAACGTGCTCGACAATCTGCTCGGTACGGCGTACGTGCGGTGCGATTTC
>JBCDBQ010000503.1:0-5623 GCA_039183375.1 Pseudomonadota bacterium | reverse complement strand
TGCTCGCTGCTGCCATTGAGGCGCCTGGCGACTTGGACCGCTCGACCGCGTCATGTGGTGTAATCCTTATGCCCCGTGCCCGTGGTCTTCCCCGACTCGCAGCTTACCGCATCTCTAGTGGTGCTTGCACGCCCAGAATGTACAATCCTGAGGATATGACAGTCTGCGTCGCTAGAACCAGTGCAAGTCTGGAAGCCGTGATCTTGACGTCGTCAATTTGGCTAAATCGTAATTGTGGCGAATCATTGCCTCGCGCCCACTGATGATGAAAAGCCGAAGCCAAATCATATAGATAAAAAGGCACACGGTGCGGTTCACGCTCCCGGGCCGCGCCCTCGATAATCCTTGGAAATCGCGCGATTTCTCTGATCAACGCCCTTTCGCCGACATCGGTTAGAAGCTCAAGATCCGCGTTTTTCACAAGTTCAGAATCTTTCCCTAACTGTGGGAAGGTTTCTGCCGCAACGCGAAACACCGACTCAGCGCGCGCATGGGCATACTGAACGTAGAAGACAGGATTCTCCTTGGACTGCTCGACAACCTTGGCCAAGTCGAAGTCCAAGGGCGAGTCATGTTTGCGCATCATCATCATGAAGCGGACGGGATCACTTCCCACTTCATCGACAACATCCCTCAATGCAACGAATGTTCCAGCGCGTTTCGACATCCGAACCGGCTGTCCGTCACGCAGGACCTTCACCAGCTGGGTAACAGGCGTTTCGAAGTTGGCCTGATTGTCAGACAGGGCGCTGACAACAGCCTTCAATCGTGGAATGTAACCCACATGATCCGCCCCTAAAACATTGAAATACAGAGAAAAATTTCTCTCTATCTTGTTCATGTGATAGGCGACGTCATTCGCGAAGTAAGTGTAACTGCCGTCCGACTTCTTAAGCGCGCGATCTATATCGTCACCAAATTCAGTCGATCGAAACAGCGTTTGTTCGCGGTCTTCCCAATCATTATCATCGTGACCAAGCGGCTTTGGCAGCCGACCTTCGTAAATCAGCGATTTTTCCCTCAAGATTTCGATCGCTTCAGCAACCTGATCACGCTTGTCTGTGGCCAGAGACCGCTCCGAGAAAAAGATGTCGTGACGGACGTTGAGGGCTGCCAAATCATCCTTAATTTCGCCGAGGAGTGCGCTGATCGCCGTATCACGGGCGATTACAACAGCCTCGTTTTCCGGCAAGTCCAGTAAGTTGGAGCCATGTTGCTCGACCAAGTCCTGACCAACCGCTTTCATGTAGTCGCCGGGGTACAAGCCGTCGGGTATTTCGCCGATCTCCTCGCCAAGGGCTTCTCGGTAGCGCAGAAGTGCCGATTGGCCGAGCTTGTCGACCTGGGCACCTGCATCATTCACGTAATACTCGCGCGAGACCTCATATCCGGCGAAGCTGAGAAGATTAGCCAGGGTGTCACCGAAAACGGCACCACGGCAGTGTCCTACATGCATCGGGCCTGTCGGGTTAGCTGAAACATACTCAACCTGGACGGTCCTATCCTGCCCAAGCTCTGCTTGGCCGTACCGACCTTGGCCATTAACCACCGACTGGACTAACTGGCACCAAATCTCGTCAGCGAGCGTGAGATTAATAAACCCCGGTCCGGCAATATCGACCTTGGCAAATGCCGGGTTTACTGCCAATTGATCCGAAATCAGCTGGGCCAGATCTCGCGGCTTCGCCTTGGCGCGCTTTGCCAATGCCATAGCTGCGTTGGAAGCGAGGTCGCCGTGACTTGGGTCGCGGGGTTCCTGTATCTCAAGTCCACTCAACTTGATCTCTCGATCAAGCTGACCCTGTTCCTGTAATGCAGAAAGGGCCTGACGAACCGCATCGCCAGCCAATGCAAAAATATTCATTCCAACGTCCTGAGATCAGACTGGGTTATCCATGACCCTGCCGCGAGGTGTGATCCACGAAATGTGTTCATATCGGATAGCGGCAACAGCGTTCGCGGGTTAGCGCAGTTCCGGCGTCGCGTCAAACAACCGTTGGTGCTCCGAAATCGCAAAGCGATCGGTCATGCCGGCGACAAAATCTGCTACGCGCCGCCGGCTATCTCGATAGTCCAACCCATCGAACCCAGCATGCCATGGCTCCGGCAACTGTTTAACATCGTCCGAGTAGCGCCGAGCAAGATCCTGGACGATCTGTTCGGCACCCTCCATGACCTGCATGACCGCGCTGTGATGGTAAAGATTAGCGAAGAGGAATGTCCTGAGTTCGTCCAGCTCGGTCTGCATCTCGCTTGAAAACGAAATCGTTTGTGTAGCGGCCTGACGTATGTGGTCAGGACTTGTCGGGCGCAGCTCGGCCAGTCGGCGCCGACTTTCCTGCACCGCATCGGCTATAATAATAGTGATGAGACGCCGGGTGACCTCATAAGCGGCCTTGATTGCGTCGTCAGCGCCCCGCACCTCATCCTGATCCAACAATGGCTTCACAATGGCGACCTGCTGGAGATCCTTCCAATTGAGCAGTCCGGCGCGCAGACCATCGTCGATATCGTGCGTATGCCAAGCAATGTCATCGGCAATCGCCGCAACCTGTGCCTCGCCCGAGGCGAAACTACCAAGCTGCAGCTCCATCCCTTTCTCAAAGTCCCGTACGGCATGCACGAAACGTTGATCACCGAGGTCATCGCCTCGCGCTGGAGGGCCGTTATGCTTAGCCAATCCTTCCAAGGTCTCCCAAGTCAGATTAAGTCCATCAAAGCCGGCATATTTTCTTTCAAGTGCTGTAACGATCCGGAAACTCTGCACATTGTGATCGAAGCCGCCCGTATCTGATAAGGCTGCATCCAAAGCCCGTTCACCGGCATGGCCGAATGGTGGATGGCCTAGATCGTGTCCCAGGGCGATGGCTTCCGCGAGATCCTCATCCAGGCAAAGCTGCCGAGCAATAGTGCGAGCAATCTGCGCGACTTCCAGACTGTGCGTGAGCCGGGTGCGATAATGGTCGCCCTCATGGTAAACAAACATTTGGGTCTTGTAGGTCAGGCGGCGGAACGCGGTAGAATGTAGAATACGGTCGCGATCGCGCTGCAAATGATTACGGCTCGGACAGGCCTGCTCGTCATGAACCCGACCACGACTTGGCGCTCGCGATGCCGCATAACTGGCAACCTCCCTGGCTCCCGGCGATAGCTGTCGCCCATACTGGAATTCGGCCTCGGACAGCGCTATTGTCATTTTAGTCCTCTCGCCACAATCAGGCCATTTCGGTTCAGGGGTTGGCCTAATCCCTGCTTGATACTACATTCTACATTGAGATTCTGAGGGTAATACAACAACTGAAAAGGCCTTTTGGCCCGAATCTGAGCGAACCCATATGACCGATTCAGCAACTCCAATCACAATGTCTCCAAGCGCTGCACGGCGTATCAACGAGATAACCGCAGATGAACCAGCTAACAAGCTGCTGCGGGTCAGCGTTGAAGGAGGTGGTTGTTCCGGCTTTTCGTATAAGTTCGACTTGGTGGCGGAAGCCGCGGATGACGATCTCGTTGTTGAAAAAGATGGGGCAACGGTTCTCGTTGATGCCGTTTCTCTTCCGTTCCTCGCCGGCTCCGAAGTCGATTTCGTCGATGAGCTGATAGGCGCGATGTTCCAGGTCAAAAACCCTAACGCGACCGCGTCGTGTGGGTGCGGCACCAGTTTTACAATCTGATTGCTGCTCCATGAAGATTGCGACCTGGAACATCAACGGTATCAAAGCACGACATGATGTTTTGCTGCGTTGGCTCGACGAGGCATCTCCGGATGTTGCCTGCTTGCAGGAAATCAAATCTGTCGACGAAGGCTTTCCAACCGACGTGTTCGAGGGCATGGGTTACAACGTTGTCGTGCATGGCCAGAAAAGCTTCAATGGCGTAGCCGTTCTTTCGAAGGCGCCTATTGAAGACGTCCGCAAAGGCTTGCCGGGTGATGAAGACGACTTACAAGCTCGTTATCTTGAGGTCGTCGTCTCCGCCGCAACGAATCAAGTTGCCCGCGTAGCCTGCATTTATCTGCCGAATGGTAATCCGATCGCGACCGAGAAGTTTCCATATAAGCTAGCCTGGATGGAGCGTTTGCAAGCCCATGCGCAGGAGCTTCTGGATCTTGAGGAGCCCTTGCTGCTCACGGGTGACTACAATGTTATTCCTGAAGACGAAGATTGCGTCTCACCTGCCGGTTGGGGCGATGACGCACTGTTTCAGCCCGAAAGTCGCGATGCCTTCAAACGATTGAAGAATCTAGGTTTTGTGGATGCGGTCCGAGCCTGCGATGCAGCTGAGAAAACCTATACATTCTGGGATTATCAGGCTGGTGCCTGGCAGAAGAACAACGGTATTCGCATCGATCACCTCCTATTGTCGTGCCAAGCGGCTGACAAGCTGTCCGGCGCTGGAATCGACAAGCACACGCGCAGCTGGGAGCGACCTTCGGATCACGTTCCGGTTTGGGTCGAGCTGGAGCTTTGATTAGCCAAGCAGTGGCTAAGAGCCATCGATGAGAGACGCTGATAAGCGGTCGTTCGCAGCCACCCTGAATGGGGCACGTGCGCAAAGCTCAGCCGGTCTTGCTAGTTTCCACGGTTCGCATTGTGTTCCTGGACATTCCGGTAGCTGTTCCCGGATGATCCGTATTGGAACGGTGCACCGCCAGGGCTGACACTTCCCTGCTTTTCAGGTCCTGCAACAACTGTTTCAGGTTGTATGCGCCTGACAGGTTCGCCATTAGAGCATGTTCGAACAGGGCTTATAGAGAGGTTGCTCAGACTGTCTTCGCGATGGCTGGGAAGTGCGCGTCCATACTTGTTGCGCCAAGTTGCGACCAATCCCGTCACGGCACGTCGGGTCCCCTTGGTAGCGCCGCAGAAGATGTTCTGATGAATGTCCTCAATCCATACGCGATCCTCGACCGGCGCGTTCTCTATTGCAACGGTGATAAGCGCGAGGGCACGAACGGAATTCTGCTTTGTATAGCGGCCGCGCCAGTAGAGATCGGCGAGAAATGCCTGGGCGCCTGGATGGCCTTTGCGCGACAGCTTTGCCAACCAGTGCAAAGCGCTTGGTACGGACCTGCGAAGTCCGTCTCCAGTTAGGCGTAGCTTCGCCAATTCGAACTGAGCGTCCTCGTCATTAAAGAACGTTGCAGAATGATGGAAAAATCTGACCGCTCTATCGACATTCGGGCGCAAACCTATTTCCGGAAGACCGTCACGCACGTACTTAGCCAAGCGGACGAGTGCATTGGAAACGCGTGGGGCGCGACGATAATCGGCGGGATCTATGTCTGCATGGTCATCGACGAATTCGCGCAAAATCTTGTAAGCGAGGCCGTGGTCTGTATATGCGCCGTTATTGTCTGAATAGATCCGGGCCAAGTAATAGCGGGCGGGGAACACACGGTGACTACGGGCGCTCTCCAGAGCCGGAATTGCCAACTCAAAGTTACCGGCACGGAAGGCTGCCATGCCTTGTTCCAGCGCAATCCTGGGTGTCTTGAACCGCAATTCTGCAGACGCGGGAAGCGCCATGAGTACTGCAACGCCAATGGCCGTCACTCTAGTGAACCAGGTCAACTGTTTCGATCCCATAATTGTTGTCCGCACTCGAAACAAATTCTGTCATA
>JBCDBQ010000502.1:0-5636 GCA_039183375.1 Pseudomonadota bacterium | reverse complement strand
GGACATTCGCGTGGACTATTTTCGTAACGCTCCACTGATCGCGCGCGACTGCGTGTCGGCGTCAGTTGCCGATTTCCTGGAAGAGTTTCGACTGACGGAAAACTTCCGCGATCTTGTCGCCGAGGCAGAGTTCGTTCGCGATTACCAGAAGTCCTGGGAAGGTGCTCCATATGCGCCAACGCTTGTGACGGTTGATGCGGTTTGTGTGCAGTCAGGCCACGTCTTGATGGTCGAGCGTGGTGCCAATCCTGGTAAAGGTCTGTTGGCGCTGCCCGGCGGATTTCTTGATCCGGGTGAGCGGTTGCGTGATGCGGTTGTGCGCGAGCTCAAGGAAGAGACACGCATTCGCGATAACAAGGGCGAGATCCCGCCGGCGCTGTTAGCCAGCTACATCGAAGATAGCAAGACACGTGTTTTCGATGATCCGAACCGGTCTGCCCGTGGGCGCACAGTCACCCATGCCTACTATTTTAATCTGCCCGAGCGCGCAGACTTGTTTGGCGTCAAAGGCGATGATGATGCGTCGCGCGCGCAGTGGTATGAGCTTGGAACGCTCGAGCCTTGCGATTGTTATGAGGACCACTGGTTCATCATCCGGGAGATGACAGGCATATCGTGATTGATGTTTTCTATCCGGCATCAGTTCGATGATGCCGGATGACTTTAAGGGATGCCGGGGTGGCCGGATCCCGAAAGCCAGCCAAAGGAGTTTTGGCCATGACTGACTTAGTAGCTGACTTCAGACTTGATACGTCGGCGCTCGACAATCCGATATTCGATACGGATAGCTACAAGTACTCACACTACCTGCAGAACCCTCCGAATACGTTGCACGTGTCCTCGTATATCGAGGCACGGCCGGGTGGACGGTTCGACCATCTCGTTCTCTTCGGCCTGCAGGGTTTCCTCAAGCGCTATCTGATGCAGCCAATTACTCAAGCGATGATCGATCAAGCGGAACCCTACATCCGTGCGCACGGGCTGCCATTTAATCGCGAAGGTTTCGAGCGCATTGTAACAAAGCATGGTGGCCATTGGCCGGTCGAGATCGAAGCCCTACCGGAAGGTTCGATCGTGCCTGTGGGTGTGCCGGTTGCCCAGGTCGTCAATACTGATGATCAGTTGCCTTGGATCGGATCGTTCCTGGAGACCGCGCTACTGCGTGCCATTTGGTATCCGACGACCGTCGCGACACTGTCGTGGCATGCCAAGCAGATCATCCGATCCGGCCTTGAGCGGACATGCGATGATCCAGAGCCTGTCTTGCCGTTTCGTCTGCACGACTTTGGTGCGCGTGGGGCGACCTCGCGTGAGGCCAGCCAGATCGGTGGCGCAGCTCATCTCGTGAACTTCCAAGGAACGGATACCGTCGAAGGCATGGTTTGGGCTAATGCATTCTATGATGCTGGTCTTCCCGGCTTCTCCATTCCGGCAGCCGAACACTCAACGATGACGGCATGGGGTGAGCGGCGTGAGCGCGACGCCTATCGCAACATGGTCGAACAGTTCGGTGGCGATGGTGCGTTGTTCGCGGTTGTCTCCGACAGCTACGATTTGGACAACGCCGTCAACAACATTTGGGGCAGCGAACTGAAACAGAACGTACAAGCCAACGGCGGCACCTTGGTCGTACGGCCAGACAGTGGCGACCCCGTTGCTGTTCCGATTCGTGTTCTCCAGAGCCTTGAAGCCAGCTACGGCGTTCGCACCAACGCCAAAGGCTACAAGGTGCTGGCAGATTGCGTCCGTGTCATTCAGGGCGACGGCATGGACCTGGAGACAATTGCTCGGTTGGTTGATGCCGTTGCCGAAGCGGGCTTCTCGCTCGAGAACATCGCATTCGGCATGGGCGGAGGCCTGTTGCAGAAGGTCAACCGCGATACACTGCGCTGGGCGCAAAAGGCGAACGCGATATCCGTGCGTTACAGCTCGTCATCAGACGAACCGATCTGGGAAGGTATCAACAAAGTCGTTGCGACTGATCCCAGTAAGAGCTCCAAGCGGGGTCGGCAGTCGGTTGTTGTCGAGAATGATGAGATGATAGCCGTGCGCCGTGATCAGGTTGGTCGGCGGCAGGATCTCCTCCGGCCGGTGTTCCGGGATGGTGCGCTTGTCAGTGAGGTTACGTTTGCTGAAGTCCGTGAGCGTGCCGATCAGACGGACTAGCAAAACAAACTCAAGACTGTGAGGTTAGCCAGGGCATCCTTGAGAGCATGCCCTGGTTTCATCGCGTCTTACGCAAGTCGCGTGCAGACTTTACTCTGCCTAAAAGTCATCTTGCTGTTGCAACTTGATGAGAACAATAGTAGAACATAATTTCGTACGAATCCCGTGGACAATGCTGTGATGCGTATCGCCGTCTTCTGATGAGGCGTTAGAGTTGCATGTGAGTCGGCTGAGGTTGAAGCAACCCAGCGAGCGAATTTAAGCTTTGAACCGGCGCCCGTAGCGGCGCGTGAAGCGGAACTTCAAAAGGAAGGCATCCACATGGCCGGATCAGTCAATAAAGTCATTCTCGTTGGTAATCTGGGAGCCGATCCAGAAATCCGACGGACACAGGATGGTCGGCCGATTGCGAACCTCCGCGTTGCGACAACCGAGAGCTGGCGCGACAAGGGTTCCGGCGAGCGTCGTGACCGTACCGAGTGGCATCGTGTTGTGATCTTCAGCGAAGGTCTTTGCCGGGTTGCCGAGCAATATCTGCGCAAGGGCGCCAAGGTCTACATTGAGGGGCAACTGCAAACCCGGAAGTGGCAGGACCAGTCGGGTCAGGATCGTTACTCCACCGAGGTCGTTCTGCAGGGCTTCAATTCTACGTTGACCATGCTGGATGGCCGCAATGGTGGTGGTGGCGGAATGTCTGACGGCGGACAGTCCGACTATGACAGTATGGGGGGCGGATATGATGAGCCGCGTCGTCCTGCGGGCGGCGGTGGTGGCGGCGGCTTCGACAAGCCGCTGGATGATGAAATCCCGTTCTAATTACCCCATATCGGTTCAGATTTGACAAGGGGTCTCGGAGCCTTGCTCCGGGACCCTTTCGTTTGCTCAACGATCGGTAGCGTTGGGTGATGGGTGACATAGAGGTCCGAACAATGTAAATACTATTCACATTATGATTGAGGGATGAGATATCATTGGACCCACTGCTTGAAGCATCGCTCGCGATCCGCATCCATGCCTTCGCCGCACTGACGGCGCTCGGGATTGGCGTGGTGCAATTGCTGGGCGTCAAAGGGACCACCATGCATCGCGGGCTCGGCTATGTCTGGGTCTTGGCCATGGCGACCGTCGCAGTGAGCTCGTTCTGGATCCACGAGATCGATCAGCTCGCAGGCTTCAGTCTCATCCACGTGTTATCTGTCTACGTGCTCGTGACATTGCCTCCGGCCGTCATGGCGGCGCGTGCCGGTCAAGTAGTGCGCCACCGCTATATGATGCGCGGCATGTTCTTTTTCGGACTATTGCTTGCAGGTGCCTTCACGTTCCTGCCTGGTCGCATGATGTATCAGATTGTATTAGGTGGCTAAACGGTTTTGATATCTGATCGACTTTGTCGTCTGTGCCCGGATCACGGACGACGACAAGGATGTTGAAGCCTCTTGATGAGCGGAAGAGAGATGAGTGGCAGTGCCAATAAGTACCCCATAAAGACGACGGCCGATGAATATACGCGCCTTGCCATTCAATCGGATCTTTTTAGACAAGATGCTCGGGACATGCTCGCCCTTATTGGTAGTGGGCGCGGCCAACGGGCGCTTGACCTTTGCTGCGGGACAGGCGGCATCACCGATGTATTGAGTGAGTGGGTTGGTCCACATGGAACCGTTCTGGGCGGAGATCTTGACGCGGCAAAGCTCGAGTATGCCCGCCAATGGGCGCAGCAGCTCGGCCTCTCGAATGTTAGCTATGAGGAGGCCAACGCGTTTCAGTCGGGACTACCAGCTCAGTCGTTTGATTTGGTCCATGCCCGCTTTGCACTCAGCGTCATTCAGGACGGACTTGGTATTCTCGATCACATGCTCACGCTGGTGAAGCCTGGTGGCTATGTGTGTGTGCAGGAAGTCAATGCCACCTCAATGGAATGCGATCCGCCGAACGATGACTGGGATCGTGCTGCTCAGCTCTGCCGGGATACATTCGCGCGTGTTGGTGCGAACGTCAGCATGGGGGCATCGCTGCGTCGCAAGTTTTTAGAGCGAGGACTTCGAGATCCGACGATGAAGCTTTGTGTGCATGCACAAACATCAACTGATCCAATGACGATGCATGTGCCGCTTACTCTGGCTGCAATGCGCGAGACAATCACATCGCAGGGGCTGATGGAAGGCAACGAACTGGACACGCTGATCACGCGCGTAGCGGATCATCTCGCACGCTCCGACACCACAAGTGTAACATTTACGATGGTCCAGGTGGTTGGTAGAGCACCCTGATACCCGGACAAGTGATGTGCTTCATTGTTTCCGTAGAGATGAGAATTTCAACAAATGAAGATCGCTCGTATCGACGCCTTTCAGATTAACCTTCCTTATGCGGGCGGCACCTATCATTTGTCTGGTGGCCGAACCTATGATGCTTTCGACGCAACGATCGTGCGCGTGACTGCTGACAATGGTCTGGAGGGCTGGGGCGAGAGCACGCCGTTTGGTTCGACATATGTTGCAGCTCATGCCAAGGGTGTTCGCGCCGGACTTGCCGAGATCGTACCGGGGCTGATTGGATTGGACCCAAGGCATGTCGACCGCCTGAATAGCCGCATGGATGAGCTTTTACGTGGCCATAGTCACGTCAAGGCGCCGCTCGATGTTGCCTGTTGGGATTTGTTCGGTCAGGCGGTAGGAATGCCGGTTTGTGACTTGCTGGGTGGTCGGACAGAAAATGCGTTGCCAACGATTTCCTCGATCTATGCAGGTGATCCGGAGGATATGCGCGCCCGCGTTGCTGATCATCGCCGGCGCGGCTACAGGGGACACTCCGTCAAGATTGGCGCACTCGACAGCGAGGGTGGTCCCGCACTCGATGCAGAGCGTATCGCGGCATCACTCGCTGATCGCGAGCCAGGCGAATTTTATCTGGTGGACGCCAATGGCGGACTGACGCCTGAAACCGCATTGCGGATGATTGGGTTGCTCAAACCGGGTTTGGACTTTGTGCTTGAAGCGCCATGCGCGACGTGGGTCGAGACGATGTCGTTGAGGCGGCGTTGCAGCGTCCCGATCTTTCTTGATGAGTTGGTCAGTGATGATGAAAGTGTGGCGCAGATGATCGCTGATGATGTTGCGGATGGGATCGGTTTGAAGATCACAAAGAATGGCGGCCTGACGAAAGGTCGTCGGCAACGCGATATGTGTATTGCAGCCGGTAAGGTGATGACGGTGCAGGATACGGTCGGGTCTCAAATTGCCTTTGCCGCAATTGTTCATCTGGGTCAGAGCGTGCCCGAGCGGAGTCTGCGATGCATTCTCGATTGTCGAGACATGGTTGCTGTGACGATTGCCGAGTTTGATGCGCCAGTTGCCAACGGTGGGGTTCGGGCACCATCGCGACCAGGACTCGGTGTGAAGCCAGACCTAGGCGTGTTGGGTGAGCCGATCGCCTCTTG
Source organism: Pseudomonadota bacterium (assembly GCA_039183375.1). Taxonomy (GTDB): domain Bacteria; phylum Pseudomonadota; class Alphaproteobacteria; order Rhizobiales; family Hyphomicrobiaceae; genus Tectiglobus. The sequence goes on along the minus strand of JBCDBQ010000502.1, from coordinate 31 downwards.
GTCGTAAACTGGTGATGATGTCTGCGCTGTT
>JBCDBQ010000501.1:0-5672 GCA_039183375.1 Pseudomonadota bacterium | reverse complement strand
GTCGGCAACGCGATATGTGTATTGCAGCCGGTAAGGTGATGACGGTGCAGGATACGGTCGGGTCTCAAATTGCCTTTGCCGCAATTGTTCATCTGGGTCAGAGCGTGCCCGAGCGGAGTTTGCGATGCATTCTCGATTGTCGAGACATGGTTGCTGTGACGATTGCCGAGTTTGATGCGCCAGTTGCCAGCGGCGGGGTTCGGGCACCATCGCGACCAGGACTCGGTGTGAAGCCAGACCTAGGCGTGTTGGGTGAGCCGATCGCCTCTTGGTCGTAAACTGGTGATGATGTCTGCGCTGTTTAACGTGTAGGCGGAATAGTCATCAGTTACTCGCGCAGTGAGTAGTCATGAAATCCCCCCGATTGCACATTAGATCGCCCTCCAGATCGGGATGCAGGTTGGAGAAGCGAAGATGTTCAAACGTGCAAGAATTGTTGCAACTGTTGCTGCATGGACCGCTATTTCGATGTCCTCGATGAGCTGGGCCGGAGGGGCCGATGTTGTGGATGTCAAAGTAACTAAGAAGGGCCAATCTTTCAGCTTCGACGTCACGCTCAAACATGCTGACACAGGCTGGAAACACTACGCGAATAAGTGGGACGTGGTTGGTCCGGATGGCAAAGTCCTGGGTACGCGGGTGCTGTATCATCCCCATGTCGAAGAGCAGCCATTTACGCGTTCGCTTTCCGGCGTGAAGATACCAGCCAGCGTCACACAGGTGACGGTGCGCGGGTATGATAGCAAACACGGTCTGGGCGGAAAGACGATGCAAGTCGCCGTACCGCACTAGTCCTCGGCTGCGCAATGGCGAGAACTCGCAAACGCGGCTGGCGGCTTTGGCGTGTTTTGATCTGGCTGGCCCTTGCCGCGATTCCAACTGCATTTGGACTTGCCGCCGCATTGCCTGGTCCGCACCGGTTGGCTTGTCCTCAGTGTTACGGTCTGCGCGAAATTGACGATCGCGTCTATGTTGATGCAGCCTTTACAGCGCGCGACGAGCGACGCCTGCTCGATGCCATACGGATCGGTCGTCAACGCGCAGCGGCCTTCTTTGGTGAGATCAAAGGACGACCACGGATAGCCGCCTGCAAAACACAGGCATGCCTGGACATATTCGGTGGTGGTGGAGCGAAAGCTGTCGCCTATGGCTGGCATGCCATACGGATGTCACCTACCGGTCTCAATGCAACGATTGCGTCCCATGAGTTGATCCATATCGAATTGCATTGGCGCCTCGGGGCGGTTGGTCTTTGGGGACCATCCATTCCTGCTTGGTTTGATGAGGGACTAGCTGTCATCCTGTCTCAGGATAAGCGTTTTCGGCGACGAGTAGCCGAACAGCATGTGCGCGCTGTGATGCAGGTCAAGACGTTTCGGGATTGGAGCAGATTCACCGATCAAGTGGGCTGGCGAACGTCCTATGGCGCTGCCGCGACTGCCGTTCGGCGGATTGATCGCAAGTTGGGCCGCTCCGGCCTCAAGCGGTTTATAGACAGTGTTCTGCAAGGCGCAGACTTCGAGGATACGCTTGAGAAGACCGGAGCCTTTTAGTGGGTGCGGTTGGCCTCGTTTGCGCTACTGGCAAATGAAAACCGCCGACGCGGCGAACGCATCGGCGGTTCGTATTCTACTTACTTAGAGGCCCAGCTGCAGGTTACTGCTGCTGTTGGGTTGCCTTCTTGGCGCTATCGATAGCCTGTTGAGTTGCCTCTTTGGCTTTCTCGTAAGCCTTGCCCGCTTCCTGCTGAGCCTTTTCTAAAGCAGGGCCGACCTGCTTCTTGGCTTTCTCGTAAGCGTCCTTTGTGGTTTCCGATGTCTTCGCCGCCAGTTCCTTCGCGCGTTCCGTCACGCCCTGAAGAAACGACTTCGGCGGGCGCGCACGTTTGTACGGCTTGAGCGCCTTGATGACCTCTTTTGTTGCCTGCGGAAGGCTAACAACCGTCTGGCCGTCCTTCTCGCTGAATTGCAAAGCGCTGTAGCGCACACCGATGCGCTTTTCGCCGACACCAAGGAAGCCGCCGACACCAATGATGACGCCCTCAACCTGATTGTACTCATTGAGGATCAGATCTTCGATATCACCGAAAATCTCGCCATCGGCACCTTTGACCTTGGCTTTCAGCAACAAGTCAGCTGCCAGATATTGGGTCGGCTGCTGCGACTTGTAGAAGATGCCCTCGGGGACCGTGCCATCCGTGGCATGAACCGTGGTAACGCTGGCCAGCGCCAGTGCAATCGTTGTGCAAAGCCCAATAATCAGTCGTTGCATTTGCTTTTCCTCGTTCTTTGCGAACCACTTAGTTCGCGATTGGACCGCCGCATAGCTGCAGCGAGCCGCTGGTCACGATCTAGTGTGCGTATTTGGCGAGGGCAAGACGAAGTGTTGCTAATTGCATGCGACTTCGTGCTCGCGGCGGAAAACATCTTCAAATCACTGGAAAAATTACATTTTCTGCGATTTGTCGCGCGTCGTTGCTTTGTGTTGAGCGCTGCCAGGGATTATAGTGAATGGTGAGATTTCGGCACGCTGATTCGATGTTATCGACGGCTAAATTGTGCCGCTTTTGCAAGGATTTGAAGCTTGGCCGAGAACGACGAGACGACACCGCCGCAGGGTGATGAACCCAGTGATGTTCGCGGTATCTCCATTGTCGATGAAATGAAGCGTTCCTATCTCGATTATGCGATGAGCGTCATCGTTAGTCGTGCGCTTCCGGACGTCTGCGATGGCCTCAAGCCGGTTCACCGGCGCATCCTCTACGCAATGCACGAGGCCTCTAACCGTCACGATCGGCCTTATCGTAAATCTGCAAAGACTGTGGGCGAGGTGATGGGCAACTACCACCCTCACGGCGACAGCGCGATCTATGACGCGCTTGTGCGTATGGCGCAGGATTTCTCTTTGCGTGTGCCGTTGGTCGATGGGCAGGGCAACTTTGGTTCGGTCGATGGTGATCCACCGGCCGCCATGCGCTACACCGAGAGCCGTCTGGCCAAAGTTTCGCAGTTTCTGCTCGATGATCTCGACAAGGACACCGTCGATTTCCAAGAGAGCTACGATGGCTCGATGCAGGAACCGGTGCAGCTGCCAGCCAAGTTCCCAAACCTTCTGGTCAACGGAGCCGGCGGTATTGCCGTCGGCATGGCGACGAATATTCCTCCGCACAATCTTGGCGAAGTGATCGACGCATGCGTCGCCTATTTCGATGACCCTGAGATAACCATTGACCAGCTGTGCGAAATCGTGAGGGGGCCGGACTTCCCAACGGGTGCCTCTATTCTTGGCCGCGGTGGTATTCTCAATGCTTACCACAAAGGGCGCGGCTCGATCATGATGCGCTCCACGGTGGAAGTGGAGGAAATCCGAAAAGACCGTTATGCCCTTATCGTCTCGGCCATTCCCTATCAGGTCAACAAGCGGGTTCTGATCGAGAAGATTGCCGATCTCGTGCGCGATAAGCGGATCGAGGGTATCTCGGATATCTGGGACGAATCCAATCGCGTCGGTATGCGCATTGTTATCGAACTGAAGCGCGACGCAGTTGCCGATGTGATCCTCAATCAGCTTTGGCGGTACTCGGATCTGCAGACCTCGTTCGGTGCGAACATGTTGGCATTGAACGGTGGTCGCCCAGAGCAGATGAACCTCCGGGATATGATCACGGCCTTCTGTCAGTTCCGCGAAGTGGTGGTCAGCCGGCGTATCAAATATCTGCTGCGCAAAGCCAGGGATCGCGCTCACCTGTTGGTTGGCTTAGCAATTGCTGTTGCGAACATCGACGAGATTATTGCGTTGATCCGGCGGGCTCCGACACCTGCCGATGCGCGCGAGCAGTTGATGGAACGGGATTGGCCAGCCAAGGATATTGCTCCGATGGTTGAGTTGATTGCAGATCCACGCCACCGCGTGCGCGAAGATGGCACTGTCAAACTCAGCCTGGAGCAGGCGCAAGGTATTCTTGATCTCAGACTACAGCGCTTGACCGCTCTGGGTCGCGATGAGATCGGCGATGATCTCAAGAAGCTCGCCGACGAGATCAAGGACTACCTCGAAACACTCTCGAGCCGTCGCCGCATTATCGAGGTCGTGACGAGCGAGATGATTGCGGTGAAGGAAGAGTTCGCGACACCGCGCAAGACCGAAATCATCGATGCGGTTGGTGATTTCGATGATGAAGACCTCATCCAGCGCGAAGATGTCGTCGTGACCGTGACACACCGCGGTTACATCAAGCGCGTGCCACTCGACACCTATCGTGCGCAGCGGCGTGGCGGTAAAGGCCGTTCAGGTTTGACGACGCGGGACGAAGACTTCGTAACGCAGATCTTCATTGCCTCGACACACACGCCGGTGCTGTTCTTCTCGTCGCGGGGCATGTGCTATCGCATGAAGGTATGGCGATTGCCGGCCGCTAATCCGCAGTCTGTCGGCAAGGCTCTGATCAACCTGTTGCCGCTTGAGCAGAATGAGGTGATTACGACCATTCTACCGTTGCCGGAGGACGATGAGTCCTGGTCATCACTGGAGCTGATGTTCGCAACGCAGTCGGGTGGTGTGAGACGCAACAGCCTTGGTGATTTCGAAAACATCAATCGCAACGGCAAGATCGCAATGAAGCTCGACGAGGATGACCAGATCATCAACGTTGCTATTTGCACGCCGCACGATGATGTGCTTCTCACCAGCTCAGGTGGGCAAAGTATTCGCTTCCCAGTTCAGGATGTACGTGTCTTTAAAGGCCGTGACTCGACCGGTGTTCGTGGTATCCGCCTGGACAATGAGGACAAAGTCATCTCGATGGCGATCCTGACACATGTTGATGCATCACCATCTGAACGCACCGCTTATCTGAAGCAGGCCGCTATCCTGCGCCGCGCTCAAAACGGTGAAGATAGCGAGGACGTTGCAGAGATCGAGATCGAAGCTGACGAGGATGGTGGTTCGGCTGAGATTACCTCGGAGCGCTATGCCGAGCTATCCGGTAAAGAGCAGTTCATTCTCACGCTATCGGAACGCGGTTTTGGTAAGCGCACGTCCGCCTATGAGTATCGCGTGTCCGGCCGCGGCGGTAAGGGTATCGCTGCGATGGTGACCAACAGCCGGAATGGTGATTTGGCCGCAGCGTTTCCAATTGAAGACGGCGATCAGATCATTCTTGTGACCGATGGTGGTCAGCTTATTCGTTGTCCGGTGCACGACGTTCGAATTGCCTCTCGCAACACCCAAGGGGTGCGAATTTTCCGTACCGGTGAAGACGAGAAGGTCGTATCTGTCGAGCGCATACCTGAGGATGCGGCCGACGATGATGACGAGGATGGTGACGGCGACGGCAATGGTGAAGCACCGGATGCTTCAGGTTCCGGCGACGATGGTGAACCCGATGCAGGTGGTGATGAAGGTGGTGCACCGGACGAGCAATAATGCCGGTGCAGGAGCAGCCTGGCATTTGCAATGATCCGCGATCGTCTTAGGGTAACAGTGCGTTAGTCGTCGAAGGAAACCCAATGTCACTGATAGGTTTTTATTCCGGGTCGTTTGATCCGATTACGCTCGGACATACAGATGTCATCGCGCGCGCCTTGACGATTGTCGATGAACTGGTGATCGGAGTTGGTATTCATCCTGGCAAAGTGCCGATGTTCTCGGCGGAAGAGCGGATTGCGATGATC
>JBCDBQ010000500.1:0-5679 GCA_039183375.1 Pseudomonadota bacterium | reverse complement strand
GTTGAGCTTGTGAGAGCCGCGTTCGTCAGCGTGACCCGATAGCGTTACCCGCTCCAACTTTTTGCTCTTGAGATAGTTGACGAGCAGGTTGGCAGCTTGCCGACCCTCGTCCGTAAATTCTGCTTGCCGGTAGACGAACAAAATTGGAATTGGAACAGCTTGCGATGTGGGACTGACCGGCTCAGCCCGTGCGACTGATGGTTTCGTTTGCAACGCCACTTTCGGCTCCGCTACAGCCCGATCTGCCTCCTCAACCATTTCTTTGAGCTTGGCAATCATGCTGGTCCTAAGTTGGGCCACCGTTTTGAGACTCTTGTCCGCACGAGCTTTCTTCTTGACCGGCTTCTCTTGGCTGGCGGCGGCGATACGCGGCTTGAAAACCTCGACGGTAAACTTCGCATCAGGGTTCTTAATCTTGCTTTCCGTCGTAAAAACCCAGTTGCCGACGCCGTCTGTTTTCGTCGTGCCGATCATTTTGCCGTCAGCTAGGATCGCGATTTCTTTGTTAGGCTCTGAGAGGCCCGCAAACACCGACACATCGTCGGGTGAGACAAGGATGACATCAAATTGGGACTTGCTTTTTGGGCTCTCTACTTTGGGAGTCTCTGCCTTGGGCGTCTCTGCCTTGGGAGTCTCGACCGCGGGTCGCGCTATCGATGACCGTCTCTGCGTCTGTTGGTCGGGATTAGCGCGAACGATACGCTCCGGTGCGCGCTTTGAGTGGGCCGTGGGCTCTTTCTTTGAGCTGGCCGCGGGCCCGTTCCATGGGGCGTCAAACTTAATGTCACTGAACCAGAGGCCTGCTGCTGCGCTGGCAGCAATCGACGTGCAGACGACTAACATGGCGATCAGAATAGGACGCATCTGTCATACTCACTCTTGGCGACCGTAACCAACAATCCTGTGTGCCCACTCGTCTTGTCTGCAAACGTAGCCTTCTTCTCTGTCAATGGAAAGAGTGATTGAGGCAGCTCCGCTTGGCCGACTTCGTTAACCTAACAGATTTTCGTCGTGTGTGCATGGACGGTTCTAGGCTTGGTTAGCGGTAGGTGCTGTTTGGCCATTGCGGAAGAAAACTCCTGATGCAAGAAACTGTGGGCATGCGGAAGGCCGGGAATATTTCGCAGGTTTGTCTATCTGCATAGGGCGAATCTAGGAGTAGCCACATCAGTTCGCTGGCAGACTTCGGATAGAGGTCAGCTCATAGCCCATTTGTTTCATAGGGAAAATGAGCACATCGTGTCCGCTTAGTGGGGCAACTTCTGCAGTCATTTGCTCGTGGCTGAGACGAAACAAATTGACCCGAAGCCGCCGTCACCCGTTGCGCCCATAGTGTCGGCTTTCAGATCGCAAGCGGAGGCCGCCACGCCATTAGCCCGTCTCAACAAGTTGTTGCCAAGCGATCGTGAGAGCACTGCGGTGCTTGTCGCGTATCGGCCCTGGCATGCCGAACTGTCTTGTCGGCGGGGGGCCGTATGCTAGGAGTATGGCGGCACAAGCGCCATCACATTTGAACATCGCGGAGACGGACGATGTCGGCTCTCAAAATCCTTTACGGCGACATCAAAGCCCAAGGCGTAGTGCTGCCCGAATACGATTGGCGAAAACTGTGCGCATCGTTCGAACCTGTCACTCTTGCAGCGGGCGATGTGATCCTTTGCCAGTCGCAGATCGCCGATCGCTGGATGTTCGTCGCCCAAGGGGTGGCCGCGTCCGCTCAGACCTCAATCGATGGCGAGGCCTGGATCGCTCGCTTCTTCGAGGCGGGCCACTTTGCGGCGAACCTACCGAGCGTTTGGCGTCGCGATTACTTCTTAGACGATCTTGTGGCGATCACGCCAGTCGCAGGTGTATTCATCCCCGATACAGTTCTCCGCGAAGCCTATCTACGCGGCCGCGCATTTGGCGTCTATCTGCGGATCAAAGTGATGGAGACTTTGCTTTTCGACAAAGAGTTGATTTGCGCAAAGACATCCGCGAGCCTCGAGCGCCGCTACGAGTTTCTGGAAACATTTTACCGTGATGTTCTCTCAAGCGTTCCGAAGAAGGACGTCGCAAGTTTCCTTGGCGTCACCCCGCAAAGCTACAGCCGTTTCTTACGCAGCCGCGCCTGAGACGAGACCTTAAGGCCCTGGCTTACCCTATGTTAAGTCGCGCAGCGCGCCGCCATGCTACAAGTACTGCCGAAGCGCGTGTGAGCCAAAGGCGCGAGATGGAGGCGGGCCAGACACCATGAGCACGGTTGCAGTCCCGGGCGAGATGCCCCCAGCCCGGCAGTTCGGCTGGCCGCTACGCGAACCCGAGCAAGCATTGTTTAACATCAATCAACGCAGCAATGGCCAGTTTACGGTGGTGTTGAACCACCCGCTCCTGCGTGGCGTGAGTGCCGAGATGATCGCGTGGTGGTTTCGGAACTTCACTCGTCTGCGCGTAATCCTCGAGGATACGCCCAATTACGAGGGCAAAACGGTTCCCGCCTACTTGCTCTGGCATCCGAGCGATCATTTCGGCGCCACCTTGCTCGGCCGAACAGCGGCCGACGGCGCGCCGATCCCTGGGGCAACCAAAATCCGCGTGCAAGAAGCAATGCAGTACGAGCGTTATGGTTGGCGCTATCCAGTCAACACTGAGCTCACCGTGTTCTACTGCGCTGCAGACGGTTGGGCCATGGGGCGCCGCATCCCGCTTCTAGGGCCGGTGATGATGCTGCGCATTCACTTCAAGAACGTTTTCCAGGACGACCGGCCGATCGGCGTGCATTACCATTATGAGATAACGATTGGGGTCTCCGGCGATAACTTCGTATCCCGAGCGATCAACAAGCGGGTCACATCTTCCTTCGACACCGAGTTCTTCGCCGCTTGGTGCACACATAACGTGATCGAAGTTGGCGTTTTTGAGAACTTTCTACCGGCGTTGTTTAAACAGCGGAGCGAAGCGCCGACGCTCCGCTATGGTATGAGTATGAATCCGTTCACCGACCCTGGCGGAGACGGACACGATCGCGCGCTGTTCGACCGCCGCGTCGCTGCCCTCGCCGAAGCAGCCGATCCGCACGCCGAACTCGGGTTCGACCAGCCGACATTTTTGTGATTACGCGTTGCCGAACCGAGCGTTGGATTTCACATGGACGAATATCCGACATTGTCTTAGCGCGTGAGTGCCGCCTGTTGCTTCCTCTGTTGGCCCTTCTGATTCATAGGGAAAATGAGCACATCGTGTCCGCTTAGTGAGGCAACTTCTGCAGTCATTTGCTCAACAGTAAGATGAAACATGATGACCCAATGCCGAAGTACAGTACCGCATGATAGCTGCTGGCGAAGTCGGAAGCGACTCAACTGCAAGACAACGCAATTGCTAGGCCTCTTTGTGATGGTACTCTATAAACCTATGAAGTAGGTGCAATCCGATGGACGCTCGACCCACTAAAAACTCTTAACAATGAACTCGTTTGCAGGTGCCAGAGCCAGGGCCACCATTCAAGACCAAGATCGGAGTCTTCTCGTGAATCCCGTTAAACAGCCTCGCGTTGCGCTTTGCGGCATAAATCTAGAAACCAATGCTTTTTCGCCGGTATCGACCGAAGATGATTTCAGAAGTATGTGCTATCTCGAAGGCGAAGAGTTGCTCTCCGATGTGCGATCCGCTGCCGCGAAAGCCACGCAAGAGGTTGTCGGATTTGTATCGGCCATGGATGCGACAGGACCTTGGCAGCCCGTTCCTCTGGTTTTCGGCTGGTGTCATCCGTGGGGACCAGTGGACCAGAAGTTCTTTGACTACATGGTCGACGAGATGATCCGGCGAATTGAGGCGAACGGCGGCGTTGATGCAATTTTCGTGGCCAGCCACGGGGCTATGGTCGCAACCGGCAACCCTGATCCTGACGCCGACATGCTTGAGCGACTGCGCCAAGCTGTTGGACCAGACGTACCAATCGTCGGAACATTAGATCTTCACGCCAACGTTTCTGAACGATCCATCGCCGCCTCTGATTTGCTCGTCGCTTACCAAACCAATCCGCATATGGACATGTTCGAACGTGGCGAAGAGACGGCCTATGCGTTGCGGTCGATTCTGGTTGGTTCGGTTCAGCCCAAGGCCGTTTATGTCAAAGTTCCTCTGACGCCGCCAACCGCCACACTACTCACGCGCACAGGCCCCTATGCAGACATCATTGACTTTGGCCAGCGACGCAAACGCGAGCTCAACGGAAAGATCCTCAACGTTTCGATCAGTGCGGGATTCGTGTACGCCGACACAAGCACGACCGGCATGGCCATCTGGGTGACCGGACGCCATGACCTCGAACCCGCCCAGGAGTTGCTCGCAGAAATTGCCGAACGTGTCTGGTCAGACCGCGAACGATACAAGGTCGTTCTGACACCAATGGACGAGGCCGTCCAAGCTGCCGTAGAACGCGGGAACGATCCCAACTTGCCGGCCGAGATATACGCCGACATCGGTGACAACCCCGGTGGCGGCGGATGCGGCAACACCACAGAACTTCTGTCGGCACTCATCGAGGTCGGCGCTAAGGGCGTTCTCGTCGGCGCTATCTTCGATCCTGAACTCGCAGCCATGGCATTGCAGTCCGGTGTCGGCGCAGAAATCGATGCAGTCTTCAACACCATTCCACGCACTATCTATTCAACACGCTACGAATGCAAAGCAACAGTAACAGCCGTATCAACAGAAGCCTTCGTTGGACGCCTGGGCCAATACACCGGCACCCGCATTGAGGCCGCACCAACGGCTGCCCTGCAGATTGGCGGACTTACAGTTGTAGTAATTTCCAACCGCTACCAGACTTCCGATCCCATGTTCTTCGAACATTTGGGATTGGATATCAGCGAGGCTCGAACCGTCATTGTGAAATCACGCGGCCACTTCCGCGCAGGCTTTGAGCCGTGGTTTACACCTGACCGCGTCCGCGAGGTCGACACGCCTGGCTTTACATCGCCAGTACTCACCCGCTTTGATTGGAAGGGATTGCCCCGGCCCGTCTATCCACTGGATGAAGAGGCCCAATGGAGCCCACCCAAAGCCTGATCGAATTGCGAGACGTAGCGTCAAGGAGCAATGGCAGAGTTTGGTCCCAAGACTCAAGATCAATTCTGGCGTCCAACCTTGGCCTATTATCAGGTCCAGACTCGGGTGCCCCTAGTCGTCCGGTTTTGGACCGGAGGTTTAGAGCCCGATCCGGGCACATCGTGTCTGCTATATAGGTCAAATTCTGCCGTCATGCGCTCACATCTGATTTTTCTCAAACTGACCCTAACGAGACGCTCTCTCGCGCAGATCAACGACTGATTGAAAGGTTCCGTAGATCATGCGCTTGCCGTCGAACGGCAGTGGGTATTTTGTGTGGTCAAATCGCTCATCGGTTTTCATGAGTTCCTCGATACGACTCATTGCTGCGTCCCGTGTTTCTTTGTCCGGCCATTCGACCCAGGAGAAAACAACCGTCTCACCGTCCTCGGCTAGAACAGCTTTGCGAAAGTCTGTCACCTTGCCGTCGGGTACATCATCACCCCAGCACGCGATTACGCGGGTCGCACCTTGTTCAACAAAGATTGAGTCGAACCACTTGGAATATTTAACGAATGTCTCCTGGCTCGCTGTGGGCACCGCCAGCACGTAGCCATCCACGTAAGTCATGCCGAAACTCCCTTCCAGAAC
>JBCDBQ010000499.1:0-5702 GCA_039183375.1 Pseudomonadota bacterium | reverse complement strand
AGAGAAAAAACAACACGCATATCGTCCAAACGCTCGCAAGGTCGAAGACGAATTTAACCTGACTGGACCCCTCCGACGAAACAGTCAGATCAGCACCGTACAAAGACCAGCGTACAAATCCCCATAACACCACCCGCCAAGGCCAACCCCGCGATTTCTCGCCTGAGCGCTTCTCCGACGCCGGCCAACCTCTCGCGCAACACCACCGTCAGAGCGCGGCGTCAGAGAAACCTGCATCAGAGCGGAACTTCTCCACGTTGCACAGACGGCCCAGAACCGCCATTGGCTGCTCGACTTACTTTCGCGATGCAGCATCTCCAATTCGGACATTGGTTTCCTGCTTCTGAGACCGTTTCAATACATGCTAGCTTCACTCAATGAACAACAATGTCGACAACAAAACCGCAAGCTTCATTGAATGCGTTGGTGGGCTTATCATTTTCCATGACAAAATCCTGCTTGGACTAAGGGCGCTCGACAGCGAACTGTATCCCGGCGTCTGGGACGTTTTTGGAGGGCATGTCGAGAGCGGTGAGACGCTCGAAGAAGCGTTATCGCGGGAGTGTCGGGAAGAGTTGGATATCACCCCTAAGAATATCAGCTGCATCGGCACGTTTCTGGAACCTGATCCTCAGAGAAACGGAAACCGCCGCTATCACTTTTTCAAGATCACGTCTTGGTCCGGACCAGGTCCTCGACTGTGCGGGCTAGAACATTCTGAGATCCAATGGTACAACCTCGATGACGCATTGCGGCTCAAGTTGGCTGCGCCCGAATATCGGAAAATTCTCCGTGAAAACCTAACCTTGTGAAGGCGTTCATAAGCGACCCATTTCGGCAGGTCTGCATCCGATCTTGATCCATCAACTGAACGGCCCGGACCTGCCTTTCGCAATGCAAGTTATATGTTGCATGTGCGATCCTGAAAGCTGACATTTGCTCCAAGGGCAATAGTCCTGGCTGCCGGAACGGCATGAGAACAACGGTTTAAACGCTGCGATGGATGGCCAATAGAGAATCGACGATTGCAGGATCGGTTTCATCTTTGAGATATCCGCGCGTTTTTCCATAAATCGGATGACAATCTGGCGAATCCGTCTATGATTCTCCGAAAATGCCGAGTTTGAGGCTCAGCGTATTTGGAGGCAAGACACGTGGCGCGTGCCGACCTGGTCGTAGACCTTGTGAAAGCTGGTGTCATCGGTGACGCAGATTCCGTGCGTATCACCGCCGAGGCCCTTGCCGCTGATGAACGTGCAAAGAAGCATTCAGGGGTCGCTGAGCGTATAGTAAAGGCGCTTTCCTCCGCTCCGAAAACTGGCATCAATGGCAACGCGCAGAGGTCATCACTTCGCGTTCGTGATAGCACCGGCGGGATCCAGCGGACCGATCCAGAACGCCCTCTAAGCGACCTCTATCTGGAAAAGCATACCCTAATCGCATGCCGCGAACTGATCGAGGAGCAACAGCGTGCGGAAGTTCTGAGAGCTCATGGAATGGAGCCGCGTCATCGCCTGTTGCTCGTCGGTCCACCAGGCAACGGCAAAACCTCCCTTGCTCAATGTCTTGCCTATGAGCTTGCTCTGCCACTTTTCACAGTTCGCTACGATGCTGTAGTCACCAGCTATCTTGGCGAAACGGCCCAACGATTGAGGCGTCTCTTCGACTTCGTTCGAACCGAGCCATGCGTTCTCTTCTTTGATGAATTTGATGCCATCGGAAAGGAACGCGGGGACCTACATGAGACAGGTGAAATCAAGAGAGTTGTTACGTCTCTGCTTCTACAGCTCGACGACCTACCTTCCTATTGTGTTTTGATCGGGGCCACGAACCATCCCGAATTGTTAGATCGCGCAACCTGGCGCCGGTTTGAGATCAAGCTAGAGCTCGGCAAACCGAGCGACGATCAAATGACGGAATTCTTCGCCCTCAAGCTGAAAGAGTTTACAGAAAAATCGGGGTTTACCGCGAAGCGGCTTCGTGGGCTTGTACAGCCCAAGAACTTTTCCGAGGCAGAAGATTTTTTTATGGATGTTCGGAGGCGCTACGCGCTAACGCAAGGAACCATCAAGTTTAGAACCTTGGTCAATGATCGCGTGAGTGCCTGGACCACCCAACATGGAAGGTTCAGCATAGATGACAGATCGGCCGATACTTCGACTGCCTAGCGGACGAGCGGCACCCCGCCTACCAGGACATCGCCCTCATATTCGCAACCCAGGCGCAGTTGGAAGACAGGCTCAAGCCGCACGGTTTCGCGATCAGTTTGAGCGCCTTGAAGAAGCCTTGGAAGGCGACGACGCAACAGTGGTGCTACGTCAGGATCCTGCCGGAATAGCGCCAGAGCGCGCCCTTGTTTTTGTGACTGCGGTTCCGATCCAGAACTTCATCCGTGCCGCAGAAGCCATTGGACTGGAGGTTTTTTCGGAGTTTGATCTCGATGACTATGACCTTGATGATGATCTCCTAGATCGCGATCCCGACCTCGCCAATCCAACCCTTTACGCCACCATGCCATCTGAGGATGTGCTCAACCGAATTCGGCGACTTTGGAAGGCATATCATCGAAACGAGGCCGCCGAGCATGGAGATGGCCCTTGGTGGAACCTCTTCGATATGCTGGCGGAGCTTCGGCCTTGGGGGCCAGAAGACCGACTCAACGAGAGATCGCGCCAGGAACTTTCAAACCGCCTTCCTATGGATGACGACCAAGATGTTCGGCTCGAGCTTGAGATCTGGCCGACGAAGAATCCGGACGCCCGGCGCCGATGGCGACGCGACACCGAAGCCCGCGTTAATGCTCTCGGCGGGAGGATAGTGTCACAAAGCTCGATTGCGGAGGCAGGTTTCGTATATGAAGCACTCCTCATCGCCATGTCTGCAGCCTCTGTGCGCACCATGCTTGAAAACCCATTTGCTCCGAGTGGCTTGGCCTTACTTGACGGTCTTCAGTTTATCTTACCTAAAACTGTCGCACAGTCGCTGCCTGCGCAGTCAGACCCGGACGAGCAGGAAGATGGTCTGCCCCTTGCCCCTTTTGATGTTGGTCTTCCAATGCGCGCAGTGCTCATGGACGGAACACCGATGGCCGCCCATCCCTACCTTGATGGCGGGTTAGTCATCGAAGATGTCCATGGCCTCGTGCCAAATTCGGTAGTTTCAGACAGGCTTCATGCAACTGCGATGGCCTCTCTAATCTTGCGAGGTGACTTGCGCGCCGATGGCAGCCCTATCGAGGATAGCAGGCTACTATCGATCCCTGTCCTGGTTGACGTGAACCAGGATACGCGATCGCCTGAAGACCGTCTTTTTGTCGACGTTGTCCATGTCGCACTTACTCGGGCGTTCCTGGGTGAGGACCCGCTTGCACCGGACGCATTTGTGGTCAATTTCTCGATCGGCATTCGCGGCGCTCATTTTTCTGGACTGATTAGCTCTTTGGCACGACTGATGGATTGGTGGGCGGACGCCCATGGCGTATTGTTCATTGTCTCAGCTGGAAACGTGGTGGACGATCTCACTTTATCTGAGATCAATTCCATAGAATTTGAAGAATGCGATCCGGATGAACGTGCAACGCATGTCGAGGCGGCAAAGCGTTTGACCCGGCATCAACGGACCCTCTTAGCACCGTCTGAGGCGCTCAATGTAATCACTGTTGGCGCTGCAAGCCTTGATTTCGCGCCCGCAGATGGCCCAGCTCCTGCGAGTGAAGTCAGTATCGAACGTGGTGACGGGATCATGCCCGCAATTTCGTCGGCCATCGGTCTCGGCCCCTTTCGGAGTGTGAAACCGGACTTCCTGCATATTGGAGGTGAGCACAATGTTCGCATGACGCCAAGTGCTGGTGACCTCAATCTCCGTCTGGTCTGGCGTTCCAGACGGACCGGTCTGTTCGTGGCTTCTGCTGGACAGGGTGCTCGCGCTTTTGCGCGTTCGCGCGGTACAAGTTGCGCGAATGCGCTCACCACGCGAGCCCACCTCAGGTCAGCGGCCGCGCTGACACAGGAAAATGGACCCTATGCTGGCCAAGAACTGCCCAGACGCGATCTGGCCCTATTGACCCGAGCGCTGTCCGTCAATTCAGCAAGATGGCCGCAGTCTGCCCACAACCTCTATGGCCGAGAGCGCGCACGGAACCCGCGTAGGCATCTTCAGGCAAAACAGGAGGTCGCCCGCTACTTCGGACATGGAGTTCTTAACGAAGACCTTATGCGCGAGTCGCCGGGAACGGGTGCCACCATAGTCGGCCGCGGCACTCTGCGGAAAGACCAAGCAGTGATCTTCGACCTACCACTTCCGCCGTCACTTTCGGGTCAACGCCTTGGGCGCTCGATGCATATCACACTCGCATGGTTCTCTCCCGTGGAGCCCGCTCGCGCGGTCTACCGCCTCGCCGCGCTCGAGGCCGTGGCATCAAACTATGACGCAGAAGACCGCGAGAACGATCCAAAGGATAGTGGGTGGAACCTCGATCTTAAATCCGGTCATCTCGACGAGAAGATGATCAAACGCGGGACGGTATGGTCCAAGCGCATGGTCCAAAACCGGGCGCATGTTCCGGTGTTTGAAGATGGTGAAGTGTTGCCTATCCGTGTGCAATGTCGAGACGCTTCGAATGGCGGCCTTGATCCCAACGAGGACATCCGGTTTGCGATTGCGGTGACGCTGGATGTCGACGCTCAGCTATTGTTTGATATCCACTCAGAAATCGAAGATCAGCTACGGATTCGCCTGCAAGGCGCCGGGTAGTGCAAACTAGCAAACCAAAGGATGCTGAAGTTCGTCGATGTCTGCTTAAGACGATCACCATCGGTGACTTCGCACTAGCAGCGAATGACAGGTTTCCGCCATCACGCACCCGAGTACCAAGTCCCCCTTCCCGATCCATGGCGCTCAAGGTGCCCGGCATTCGTGAGCGCCTTGAGGTGATCCTTCACGGTATTCCGGCTGGTCTCGGTCAGCATTGCAGCTTCAGCCACCGTGATCCGCCCACGCTCCCGTACCAGCTCTAAGATCTTCACCGAGAGCTCTGGAAGGTTGCCCAGGATGAGGCGCTCCTGGTCGATCTTCCTCGCCAAGCGCTGTGTCTGTACCTGAAGGGCTTTGAGGAAGTAGCTGATCCAGGGCTGCCAGTCGGGTTTGTTTGATCTGATCGTTCCCTGGGTTTGACGGAGGGCGAGGTAGTAGGACTCTTTCGTTTGCTCCACGACGCTTTCGAGGGAGCTGTAAGGCATATAGGCGTAGCCCGATCTCAGGAGCAGAAGAGTTGTCAGGATACGCGACAGCCGACCGTTGCCGTCCTGGAAAGGATGGATCTCCAGGAACACGACAACGAAGATCGCGATGATGAGCAGCGGGTGATGCCGCTCTTGGTCTAAGCTGGCTTGGGTCCAATCGATTAGCTCTCGCATCAAACGCGGGGTGTCGAACGGACTGGCAGTCGCGAAGACCACGCCAAGCGAGTTCCCATCTGGACCGAAGGCTTCGACATTGTTTGAGAGAGTCTTGTAGGCCCCGCGATGGCGTTCATCCTTGACGGAGTAGCGCAGCAAGTCCCGGTGCAGTTGGAAGAGATGGTTCTCTGTCAGATTGATCGCTTCTGCATTGGTGATGATGGTTTCCATCACATCGGCGTAGCCCGCGATCTCCTCCTCATCGCGGCTGGCAAAGGCGGTGATGTCGAGATTGGAGAGCAGTTT
>JBCDBQ010000498.1:0-5724 GCA_039183375.1 Pseudomonadota bacterium | reverse complement strand
GGAGCAAGAGGCTCTGTATCCATCGCCGTCACGAAGATGGCACTTGGCCGTTCATCCGAAGCCGGGACTTTCGAATAGGGTCGTGTCCGAAACGACGTCCACAGACCAGCGGCGCACAATTTCTCGGCGATGCCCGCGGCATCCGCGTCGTTACCAAGCGACGCAAAATTCACGCCCTTATCGGCTGCATCGATATTGTCGATGACGACGCTCTCAAGAACACGACGTGGGCCGCGATGGATTGCCTTGATCCGTCCCGAGACAGGCGCGACAACTTTGACGTCCGCAGTGTCGCGATTAAAGAACAGCGGTTCGCCGCATTTAATCCGGTCACCTTCCTGCAAGCTCAGACGCGGCTTTAAACCGATATAGTCGGGGCCGACGACTGCGACCGTCTGGACGCCGGGCGCGTCAGATATCTCTTGCTTCGGCGCGCCCATGACCGGGAGATCCAGGCCCTTGCGCAATCGGAATTCTCGCATTTTCTCACCTTGCTCTGGTGATGTTGAATAGAATCGAGCTCGTTTCCAAACCAATACCCGTGGTTGATACTAGATCATGTCCGATGACGATAGTCGCTTGTTCCGAGGCTGTGATTGGTAGGGAATCATAGGATGTCTCGTTGACTTGAAGCTGGAACGGACTTCTAACGATAGCATCCAACGACGCAATGGTTCCTCGATGCGCACAAACTCTGTCACGACCTTACTTTTTCTCTCCATTGCACTCATTTTGTGCAGCTCTTGCCAGCCGGGCAGCGTCACACTTCGCTATTCTGGAAAAACGATGGGCACGACGTACAATGTCATTGCCATTGCACCAGCGGCTACATCATCAGACGACCTGGGTAAGGCGATAGAAGCTAGCCTGACGCGCGTCAATAAACATCTGTCAAACTGGGACCCTACGTCAGAGATTTCACGCTTTAATGCAACACGGAAGACCACCCCGGTCGCGATTTCCGAGATGATGGCGCAGGTCATGGCAACCGCCAACGACGTACATCGTGACAGCGGCGGCTTGTTTGACGTTACATTGGCCCCGCTGATCGAGCTTTGGGGGTTTGGAACACGTAAAGCCGAGACTCCACTGCCGGCGCCAGAGAAGATTGCTGCGGCACAGGCCAAGGTCGGTCAGCTGAAGTTGCTGAAGCTTGATCGGGGTGCCTCAACGATGGTCAAGCGTGATGTGCAAGTGACGATCAATCTCTCAGCCATCGCCAAGGGATTTGGCGTTGATGAGGTGGCTGCGGTTCTCAACAGATTCAATGTCGAGAACTATATGGTTGAGATTGGTGGCGACCTGGTCACCAGCGGCGTTAACGAACGAGGCCAGAAATGGCGAATCGGAGTCGAAAAGCCGGTTGCCTCCAGTCGGCGCGTTCAGCTGACCGTTGATATCAGTAATCTCGGGATGGCAACATCTGGGGACTACCGGAACTACAAAGAGCAAGCAGGCGTCCGTTACTCCCACGTTCTCAATCCACGGACAGGCCAACCAATCAAGCACCGAACAGCGTCAGTGACCGTTCTGGCGAAGAACGCGATGCTTGCAGATGCATGGGCAACCGCGCTGCTGGTTGCAGGTCAGGACCGCGGAATGGAGATCGCAAAGACGTACAATCTGGCGGCATTGTTCATCTCCAAAGGCAATGGCAAAGCTGGCGATCAAGCGGCAGCCGACGGCTTTGTTGTCTTGATGAGCCCGAAGTTTATGGATATTAAGGGCGAAAGCTAAGCGAAGGATACCGCTCCGTTGGAAACATTTGCCCTCGCCTTTGTCATCCTGATGCTTGCCGTGCTCGGCATGTCGCTTGGCGTGATCTTCTCTGGACGGACAATTAAAGGTAGCTGCGGTGGCCTCAATGCGCTGTCCGATGCCGACCAGTGCCTCGTCTGCCACAAAGAAATAGATCCTAACAGCCCACTGAAAGAGCGCCTCAACTGTCCGCGCCTCAAGAATACACGCAGAAAACTTGCTGCCATGGCGATGAGCGACGACACTGCGCCACGACGTTAGATCCGGTAAGCCGGCGATCTAAGTCATATTCTTTGTGCAGGCTGCATTGACGGTGTCTCCTGTTCACCGGATGCTTTCTGTTACTCATGAAGCGCGTTGATGAGGCCAGGCAATGATCCCAGACACAATGGCGGCCGTTCTGCTGACCGGTCATGGCGGTCTCGATAAACTTGAATATCGCACGGACATCGCGGTGCCGAAGCCTGCTGACGGCGAAGTTCTCATCCAGGTTGCCGCCGCAGGGATTAACAACACCGACATTAACACGCGTATCGGCTGGTACTCTAAATCTGTTGAAGACGATACCAACGCAGGGGGGCACAGCGGTATCGATAGCGTCGATTCTGATGATGCGACCTGGTCCGGTGCCGCGTTGACATTTCCCCGTATTCAAGGTGCCGATGTCTGTGGTCGCATAGCGGCCGTTGGTGCGGATGTCGATCAATCTCGACGGGGCGAGCGGGTAATTGTTCGCAATATGCTGCGGAGTTACGTTGACTACCGGCCATTCGAGTGTTGGACGCTGGGCAGCGAGTGCGATGGTGGGTTTGCACAGTTCGTCGTCGCGCCATCGCGCGAGACCCATGCCATCAACTGCGATTGGTCTGATGCAGAACTGGCATCGATCCCCTGCGCCTACTCGACAGCGGAAAACATGTTGCACAGGTCCGCTGTTGGAAGGGAAACCGTCCTGATCAGCGGTGCCTCCGGCGGAGTTGGTTCGGCAGCCGTACAGCTTGCCAAGCGGCGCGGAGCGACCGTGATTGCTTTGTCATCGCAAGCCAAAGCTAAAGATGTCTTGGCGCTGGGGGCCGATCGGGTGTTGGACCGCGACGCCAACCTGGAGGCGGAGCTTGGTGGGCAATCCATCGATGTTGTCGTTGATCTGGTTGCTGGCGAGCAATGGCCTTCGTTTTTGGAAGTACTGCGTCGCGGCGGACGTTACGTGACGGCAGGAGCGATTGCCGGGCCAATCGCACAGATTGACGTGCGGACACTCTATCTCAAGGACCTCACCTTGATGGGTTGCACATTTCAGGACGACGCGGTGTTCGCGAACCTGATTCAGTATATCGAAGCCAACGAAATTCGCCCGGTGGTCGCGAAGACCTTTCCGCTGCAGGACATTGCGCAGGCTCAGACAGAGTTCATGAGCAAAGGTCACACCGGCAAGTTGGTTCTGATGGTTCCCGCAATTGGTCGCTGAGCTGAGATTTGAGGCGTTGCCAGCTCCAGCCTGATATTTGATCAACGACCCTTGGTCTCTGACCATTGTCCTGGTGTTGTCTGTGATGTGCAGAACACTTGGGCTGAGGGCTGCCGCTTCTCATACGACAGACTGAGGACGCCGGCATCGCTCCGATCTAATGGACCGACGTGAATGAAGATTTCCGAGATCCACATCTATCAGCATGACTTGCCGGTCAAGAACGGTCCCTACGTCATGGCTAAGGCAAGTGTGTGGGCGTTGGACACCACGATCGTTCGGCTCGTATCGGATGACGGCACCGAAGGTTGGGGCGAAACCTGCCCTGTCGGTCCAACGTACGCCGAGGCCCATGCGCTTGGTGCGCGCGCAGCATTGATGCAGATGGCGCCGGGTCTCATCGGAACCGAATGCTGGCCCTTGCAACTTCACAACCAGATGAACGGTCTACTCAACGGCCACAACTATGCCAAGGCTGCAATCGATATTGCAGCCCACGATCTCATTGGCAAAAGATTGGGTGTGTCCGTTGCCGACCTTCTCGGTGGCGCCCAGACCGACCTCGTCCCTTCGTATTACGCGATCGGCGTTGGCGATCCCGAGGAGGTGGCGCGCGAAGCCAAAGAGAAATCCGGTGCGGGCTACCCACGGCTGCAAATCAAAGTTGGCGGGCGTCCGGTTGAACTCGATATCGAAACCATCCGCAAAGTCTGGGAGCTTATCAGAGATACCGGCATGCGGCTGACAGTTGACGGCAATCGTGGCTGGACAACGCGTGATGCCTTACGCGTCAGCCGTGAATGCCTGGATATTCCGTTTGTCATGGAGCAGCCCTGCAATACGATCGAGGACGTGCAAAAGATCCGCGCGCAGGTCAGCCATGCCATCTACATCGACGAAAACGGTGTTGACCTGAACACTATTGTGACGGCGGCAGGCACAGGCCTTGTTGACGGCTTCGGCATGAAAATCACGCGCATCGGCGGCTTGCAAAACATGCGTACGTTTCGGGATATTTGTGCGGCCCGCAACCTTCCACATACCAGCGATGACTCTTGGGGTGGTGATATCATCGCGGCGGCCTGCACCCAGATGGGTGCCACGATACGACCGGACCTTTGCGAAGGTGTCTGGCTCGCTGCCCCTTACATCGAGGGCCATTACGATCCGGAGAATAGCATCAGCATTCGCGACGGACATATAGCGCGCCCGACAGGGCCGGGTCTTGGCGTGACGCCAACTGCAAACCTCTTCGGCGACCCGGTCGCCAGCTTCTAAAGGAGATACGCCATGAAACTCGGTTTTATCGGGATCGGGAACATGGGCCTACCCATGGCCGAGAAGTTCCTCGACGATGGTCACGAGCTAACAGTGTATGACGTCCGCGCGGGGTCCATGCAGCCACTTCTTGAGCGCCAAGCGCGGCCGGCCGCAAGCCCGCGCGAGATGGCAGATCAGCTTGAGACTGTGTTTGTATCTCTGCCAACGTTGGAGACTTTGCGCGACGTCTGTCTTGGTGACGACGGTCTCATTCAGGGATCGACCATTAAGACGCTGGTCAACACCTGACCGTCGGTGCACCATTGGTCGAAGAAATTGCCACTGCAGCAGAGCAACGCGGGGTTACGGTCGTTGACTGCCCCATCAGTGGTGGCCCACCTGGGGCCCGTGCTGGAACATTGTCAGTGATGGTGTCCGGCGATCCTGAGGCCATTCAACCTCTCATGCCAGTGATATCGCTGTGGGGACCGGTTACAAACGCTGGAGCGAAGCCAGGTCTGGCGCAAGTTCTTAAGCTCACTAACAACATTCTCTCGGCCGTCGCCTTCGCGGCGACAAGCGAAGCTTATGTGATGGGCGCCAAAGGCGGTGTTGATCCGGAGGTTCTGACCGAGGCCATCAACAACGGGTCAGGCCGAAACAGTGCCACGCTCGACAAGTTTCCGCGTGCCGTCCTCACCCGCTCCTTCGACTACGGCGCAGAAATGCACATCCTGATGAAGGATATCGACTTGGCCATTGCGCAGGGAGAGCGCCTCGGTGTTCCGATGTGGGTCTGTCAGGCTGCCCGTCTGGTCTACAAGCACGCGGTCTTTGCGGCAGGTGAGAAGCCCGACATCACAACCATCGTCAAGCACGTCGAAAGCGCGGCCGCGTTCGAGTTGCCAAAGACGCGTTAGACGGCTTGCCTAGCCGGCGAGGCTGAGGCGGTCAAGACTATGAGGGCCAAACCGCCTGGTCAGACTGACGGTCCAAAGCGACTGACTGACAGTTGCTCCTCCTTCCAGACTTCACTGCGCGTCATCTTGCCTTGAGCAAAGGCCAACATGTCGTCCCAAACCGCTGCGGCCGCATCGTCCAAAGACTGGCCGCCGGTGATGATCGCACTCACATCAACATCGATGTTGTCCTTCATCGTCACGGCCGTATTTGGATTGCCCGTCAACTTTACGGTCGGGGAAATAGGTGAGCCGATGCTGTTGCCGCGTCCCGTTGAG
>JBCDBQ010000497.1:0-5727 GCA_039183375.1 Pseudomonadota bacterium | reverse complement strand
CGAGTGCTGGAACTGCTTGCTGGCCGATATCAGCGAGCGCTTGGGATCGACATCAATAAGTCGATGCTGAATTACGCGCGTGCGCGGCTTGATCAACAACGCGATGGCCACGCGCAAGTTCGCCATGGCGATCTCTACAACTTATCGATGGATGACGCCTGCGCTGATCTCGTGGTCATGCATCAGGTTCTGCACTATTTGAGCGATCCAGCAGCCGCAATCCGAGAGGCCGGTCGCATATTGCAGCCCGGTGGCCGGTTGCTTGTTGTGGATTTCGCTCCTCATGATTTGGATTTTCTGCGCGAGGAGTTCGCGCACCAGCGTCTTGGCTTTGGTGAGGACCAGATGGCTGGTTGGTTGCGCGAGGCGCAAATGCAGACACTGGCAATGGAAACCTTGGGGCCGAGCGGAGCACGTCTTTCTGAGCGGCTGACGGTGGCGCTTTGGACAGCTCAAAAGATGGATGTTGTTGGAATGGACGCGCAGCGCGCGTCGGAGATGCGGCAAGTGGAAGGGGCTAGATGATGCCTGAACATGGTCAGATGCGCAGCAGTCAGTTGCTTGGTGCGGAGGAGATTGCGGTATCCTTCGAGTTCTTCCCACCAAAGACTGACAAGATGGAATCGACCCTGTGGTCGGCTGTTGAGCGGCTCTCTCCGCTTTCCCCTGAGTTTGTATCCGTAACCTATGGCGCCGGCG
The DNA here is from genome assembly GCA_039183375.1 of Pseudomonadota bacterium. Lineage (GTDB taxonomy): Bacteria > Pseudomonadota > Alphaproteobacteria > Rhizobiales > Hyphomicrobiaceae > Tectiglobus. Next base: position 5,028 of record JBCDBQ010000497.1, on the reverse strand, counting down.
GCAGCACCAGAGAGAGAACGCATGCGACGGTTACTCGCTTAGTGAAGGAGACGGACCTCGTTCCGGCTGGTCATCTGACGTGTGTCGGAGCGAGTAAGGACGAAGTGAACGAGGTGGTCCGAAGTTATTGGGATGCCGGTGTTCGTCATATCGTTGCTTTGCGCGGCGATCCGCCGGATGGCGTGGGGCAGCGCTACGAACCACATCCGGGTGGTTACGCGAGCACTGCCGAACTTGTTGCCGGGGTCCGCGCCATTGGTGAGTTCGATGTCGCCGTGGGTGGCTATCCAGAGATGCATCCGGAGAGCGTATCATTGGTCGCCGAGATGGATCATCTCAAAGCGAAAGTGGATGCTGGAGCCTCGCGCATCATTACGCAGTTCTTCTTCGATAATGCACATTATCTGCGGTTTGTGGAACGGGTTCGCGCGCATGGCATCTGGTGTCCAATTATGCCAGGGATTGTTCCGATCCATAATTTCAGGCAGGTGGCCGGTTTTGCAAATCGATGCGGGGCCAGTATTCCGCCTTGGCTGGCGCACCGTTTTGATGGCCTGGATGGCGATCAGGCGACAAGCCATTTGGTTGCAGCCGCGGTTGCCGCGGAACAAGTTATGGATCTGGTCGATCATGGTGTTCGAACATTCCATTTCTACACGTTGAACCGGGCAGATCTTGTTTATGCGATCTGTCATTTGCTCGGGGTTCGCCCGCGGCAAGCGAAGGCGTTGGCATCATAACAATGAACCAGAACAAACTGCTGCAAGATGCGATCGCGAAGCGCGTGCTCGTGACTGATGGTGCGATGGGAACAATGATCCAGCGTTTGGGGCTGGAAGAAGAAGATTATCGCGGGGAAAGGTTTGCTGATTGGTCGCAAGACCTGAAGGGCAACAATGACTTGTTGTCGATTACACAGCCGCAACGGATCCAGGAGATCCATAAGTCATATTTGCTGGCCGGTGCTGACATCATCGGAACCAATACGTTTAACGCCCAGTCCATCTCCATGGCCGACTATGGCATGGAGGATTTGAGCTTTGAGCTGAATGAGGCTTCAGCCAAGGTCGCGCGAGCGGCTGTCGATGAAGTGAATGCCATTGCGAATGAGCAACCGAGATTTGTCGCGGGCGCTGTCGGCCCGACCAATCGCACGGCGTCGCTGTCACCGGATGTCAATGACCCAGGCTACCGCAATATTTTGTTTGATGATCTCGTTGCTGCCTATGGAGAGCAGATCCGGGGGTTGATTGCAGGCGGCGTCGACTTGGTGCTGATTGAGACAGTTTTTGACACCCTGAATGCGAAGGCCGCTGGTTTTGCGGCGTTGACCGTTTTCGATGAACTCGGCGTTGATTTGCCGATCATCATATCCGGCACGATAACCGACCGTTCAGGGCGGACGCTATCCGGCCAGACTGTTGAAGCCTTCTGGTATTCCATGCGCCATCTAAGGCCGCTGGCGATCGGTCTAAATTGTGCGCTTGGGGCCGACCTGATGCGGCCGCATATCTCAGAGCTGTCTGGTCTGGCTGATTGCTTTGTTTCCGCTTATCCCAATGCCGGCCTTCCAAACGAGATGGGTGAATACGAGGAGACGCCAGAGCAAATGGGTGAGCAGCTGCTCGAATGGGCGCAAAGTGGTCTCGTCAATATCGTTGGCGGGTGCTGCGGATCGACGCCGGATCACATCAAGTTCATCGCTGAGGAAGTTCGCGACTTGCCCCCGAGGCAACTCCCGGATATCGACACTAAGATGCGATTGTCGGGCCTAGAGGCTTTTGTTCAAGCCTGAGAGACGGCAACGAAATCGCTATGCTCTGTGTGAGGTTGAGTGGGGACGATGAACCAGACCGATGCGATCGAGATCGAAGGACAGATAGAAGTTGTCGGGGTCAATCTCCCGCAAGACATGGAGCAGGATGATCGGTTGAGGGCGCAGCAGAGCAAGATAAGCGATGTGCTGGTCGTTCTTGAGCGCAATCACGAGTCGGTGGAAAGGGCTCTGGCAGACGGCATAGCAACGGACCTGCCGGAAGGAATCGAGGCGACCACAACTCTGTCATTCGCCGACACTGGTCCAGGCTTCAATGTTTCTGTGGCGCCTTTCGCATCCGGTGAGGGCAGCATTAACAGGAGCCAGCTGACCACGATGCTCCCTGATCGTGTGACGAGCGTTATGACGGAATGTATTGGTGCTAATGCAACTCGAGTGGGGGTTTGGGAACCAAGGGTTGTTGCGTCGGTTAAAGGTCAGAACAAGTCGGCACCAATTGAGCCAAGCGACGTCAAGACATCGACAGGATTGGGGCATATCGGTTGGGTGTTGGGCGTTTTGGGGGTAGGCGCAGGTCTAATTGCGCTTATGCTGTTGCAGTAGTACGCATCTTTTTTTGGAGAGGGAAATGCGCGTAATTAGAATTGTGCTGCCTGCGGTGCCGCGGGCGCTCGATGACAGTGTCAGTCTCTCTTCTTCGGAAATTCGCAGCCAGCTTTACAATGAGCTCAAAGCGCTGGATGCAGAAATCAATGAGCTCGTGAAGGTGAAGGCGCAGGCCTATTTCCCTAACCACTACAGCGTTTTTACAAGGACACACCTCGATGACGTGCGTAACATCGTTACCACTGAATTGTGGGTCGTGGATCCAACTATTCGCTGGCCGGCTGGGCTCTTGACCCGATCGGCGTGGCGCCTCTTCATTCCGGTGATGGGACACGTTGTGCGAGATGCATTTGCCGAGCGCATTACGGGCGCTGCGATGGATGTGCGCGAAGGCGAGGCCAATATCACGGTATTGGCTCCAACGCGCGGATGGCGCGATCCGATCATTTTGTCCGGTATCGTGTTGGTCTTGACTACGGTGTTTTGGCTACTGGCTTGGCCGTTTCTGCAGCAGTACGTGGCTGCATTTCTCGGCAGTGCGTAACGCGCGCCATTTTGTTTGGATTGAAAGAGACTTCGCCACGCTGGTGAGGTGATTGAAGGAGGACTTGTCAGTGACAGGGTCCGCAGCAGCGACATTTGTCAACATCGGTGAGCGCACGAACGTGACCGGGTCTGCCCGGTTTCGAAAGCTTATCGAAAATGATGACTACGTGGCGGCCGTATCGGTAGCGCGCCAGCAGGTGGAAAACGGTGCGCAGGTCATTGATGTCAATATGGACGAAGGTCTTCTCGATAGTGAGAAGGCGATGGTGAGGTTCCTCAACCTCATCGCGTCTGAGCCTGATATTGCCCGCGTGCCGGTGATGATCGACTCCTCAAAATGGTCTGTCATTGAGGCCGGTTTGAAATGTGTCCAAGGCAAAGCGATCGTCAATTCTATCAGCCTCAAAGAGGGCGAGGATCAATTCCGCGAGCAGGCCCGTCTTATCCGGCGCTATGGTGCAGCCACCGTGGTGATGGCGTTCGATGAAACAGGGCAGGCAGATACCATTGAGCGCAAGTTTGCAATCTGTGAGCGAGCCTATCGGATCTTGACGGAAGAAGTCGGATTTCCGCCTGAGGATATCATATTCGATCCTAACATTTTTGCCGTGGCCACCGGGATTGAAGAACACAATGAGTATGGCATCGCATTCATCGAGGCCGTGCGGCTCATTCGTGAAAAGCTACCGCACGCGCATGTATCCGGCGGTGTGTCGAACCTTTCCTTCTCGTTCCGGGGCAACGAGGCGGTGCGGCAGGCGATGCATTCGGTGTTTCTGTATCACGCCATTAAAGCGGGCCTGGACATGGCCATTGTTAACGCCGGCCAGATCACGATCTATGACGAGATTGACCCGAAGCTGCGCGATCTGTGTGAAGACGTTATTCTCAATCGCCGCGAGGATGCGACTGACCGCCTGCTTGAGGTGGCTGATACCTTCAGAGGTCAGGGGGCGAAGGACAAAGTTGCTAATCTGGCCTGGCGAGAAGAGCCTGTCCAAGAGCGCCTCAAGCATGCACTCGTACACGGCATAACGGACTTCATTGAGGATGATACCGAGGAAGCCCGGCAGGCTGCTGCCCGTCCGCTTGAGGTGATCGAAGGGCCATTGATGGCTGGCATGAACGTTGTCGGCGATCTGTTTGGTGAAGGAAAAATGTTCCTGCCGCAGGTTGTGAAATCGGCCCGCGTTATGAAGCAGGCGGTGGCCTACCTGCAGCCCTATCTGGAAGAAGAGAAGCGCGCGACCGGGCTGGATGCGATGCCGGCAGCCGGCAAGATACTACTCGCGACGGTGAAGGGCGATGTCCATGACATTGGAAAGAACATCGTCGGTGTCGTTTTGCAGTGTAACAACTACGAGGTCATCGATCTTGGCGTGATGGTTCCGGCCAACAAGATCATTGAGACGGCCAAAACTGAGAACGTCGATATTATTGGTTTGTCAGGACTGATCACGCCTTCCTTGGATGAGATGTGCTTCGTTGCATCTGAGCTAGAGAGGCAGCAATTCAACAAACCACTCCTCATTGGTGGCGCGACAACCAGCAAGGTTCACACCGCAGTGAAGATTGATCCCAACTACGATCTCGGACAGACCGTCTATGTCACGGATGCCAGTCGCGCCGTCGGTGTTGTATCAAACCTTCTGTCTGATACTGAGAGCGATCGATTTGTCGGCGGCGTGGTGGAAGAGTATGAAGCGGTGCGTGCGGCGCACCTCGCCGGTGAGCTCCGCAAGACCCGCATTTCTCTCGCTGATGCACGGGCCAACAAGCAAGTTTTTGACTGGGCAGAGTACACGCCACCGAAGCCGGCAATGCTGGGGCTCAAATCGTTCGAAGATTACAGCCTCTCTGAGCTTGTTCCGTATATTGACTGGTCACCGTTCTTTTCGACCTGGGAACTTTCAGGCCGATATCCGGCTATCCTGAACGACAACAAGGTCGGGCCGGAGGCGAAGAAGCTGTTTGCTGATGCCCAGGCCATGCTGACGAAACTGGTTGAGGAGCAATGGCTGAAGGCCAGTGGTGTCGTTGGTCTATGGCCTGCGAATGGGCTGGGTGATGACATTCTGGTTTATGGCTCGGATGAGCGT
>JBCDBQ010000496.1:0-5732 GCA_039183375.1 Pseudomonadota bacterium | reverse complement strand
CCACTGGTGGTAACAGCTGCTTCTGCCTGCACATTGTGGCGCGCGAGGCAGAGTGCCATCTCATCGCCGAGCGCGATGTTGTCATAGCCCTCATTGCATTTTGGATCAATGGCAAGGACCTTGACGCCGTCCGCTTTTTGCAAGAATGGCAACGCATCCAGCGATGCCCGTGTCGCTTCCTTACTACCGTTCCAGGCGATCACCACGTTCTTACCGATTTTTGGGAAATCGCCGCTGCGCGGAACAATCAGGACCGGGCGGCCCGCCTCAGTGACGATGCGCGATGGCAGATCGCTGCCCAGGCCGAAGATGTCCTCTTCGTTCTGTGCTGCGATAATCAGATCCGCGCACAAGGCCTGGCTGGAAATCTCGGAGGCCATATCCGCGTGTTCAATCCGATTGCAGCGCCACTCCGACTTTACCCCGCCTTTGCGACAGGTTTCTTCGAAGTGCTCTTTCAGCGCGTTGGCTTCCCTTTGCAGCATCTCTTCTTGCTGCTGAATGATCGCCTGTGGAATCTCAGCCGCAGCAACCGCATACATCACCGGTACGCGTGGGATGACATGCAATCCGATAAGATGCGCGTCGTTGTCCCGGGCAACCGGCATGGCTGCATTGAGCAGGCGGTCCGCCGTGGATTTGTCCGGCAGGTAGGTCAGTATCGTCTTGTAGGACATCACAATCTCCCATTTGTCTTGGCTTTGCAGTGAGCCAGTGAGAGCTGTCTCGCTCGCATACTCTCATTTAGGTTGCACAACGAGCTTTCCGGTTGACCCAAGTCAAAGGCAAGCAGGTTTGCGCGCTGTCGCGATCGAATTGATTAGTGTCAAGGCAGGATGCCGCGAGGCGGCAGATGCTGTGGCATGGCCCAGCCTCCGACTAGCCAGCCCCCGACGAGTTTGCCACCGATCAAGAAGCATCTGTTCACGGGGCCGATGACTGACAAGCAGCGCGTCAACCTTGACCTTCAGGATAGTCAGGTTGAAGTCGTCAGTTTCTTGTCGAATGCCTCGAGTTATCCTGGAGTCGTTGAAGCTGTTGATCGGATTGAAACACACGGAGCCATTGTCTTTTTGGCAGGCCCGCGAGTCTACAAGCTCAAGCGTGCCGTTCGCCTGCCATATCTTGATTTCTCAACGATAGAAAAACGTGCAGCAGCCTGCCGTAACGAGCTGATCCGCAACTCGGCGACAGCGCAGGAGATCTATGTTGGCGTTGCCGCTGTCACGCGGGAGAGCGATCAAACGCTAAAGATCGACGGGGAGGGTGAGCCGGTCGACTGGTTGGTTGTTATGAACCGGTTTGAGCAGGCAGATCTACTCGATAACATCGCAGGTCGACATGAACTGGATGTAGCACTCATGGATCCTCTGGCAGAGGAGATTGCAGACTACCATGAGCGTGCGCGCCAGGCATTGGACCTTGATGGCGACGAGGTCATCGCCCGGGTCATCAACCAGATCGTGACGACCGCCTCGTACGCTGCAGACACTTTTGGATTGAAAGAGACGCAGCAGCTGTCTCTGGGCCTGGTCCAACAGCTCACGCGCCATTCAAACCTCTTGAGGGCGAGATCGAAATCAGGAAAAGTTCGCCTCTGCCACGGCGACCTTCACTTGCGCAATATCGTGCTGCAGAACGGTCAGCCCCGCCTCTTCGATGCGCTCGAATTCGATGACGCACTGGCCACGACAGACGTGCTCTATGACCTGGCTTTTCCATTGATGGACCTATGGCATCGAGACCTCAAGACTCATGCAAACCGTTGCTTCAATACCTTTGCCAGCCGCAGTATGCAGGCAAATGAATTATCGGGTCTCGCACTGATGCCGTTGTTCATGTCCGTGCGTGCCGCGATCCGAGCGTTGGTTGCGGTCGATAAGCTCGCTGTTGCCCCAGACAAGCAAGATAGGCCTGTGCTGAAAGAGGCCCATTCCTACTTCTCACTCGCCAATAGGTTTCTTGAGACAAGCGAGCCGGTCCTGATGGCTGTGGGAGGATTGTCAGGAACCGGCAAGACGACGCTCGCAGCGGCCGTAGCGCCGAGCCTGGGCCATGCACCGGGAGCCCTGCATTTGCGTAGTGATGTCGAGAGAAAGCGAATGCTGCGCGTGCCGGTGCTCGATAAGTTGCCACCACAGGCCTATACAAGTCAGGCAAGCCACAATGTTTATCGTCGGCTATGCAATCGCGCCGAAATGGCCCTGAGAGCCGGTCACTCCGTGGTTGTTGACGCCGTATTCCTGGAGCCAATGCATCGGCGGTGGATCGAGAAGGTCGCGCTGCGATGCGGTTGCAAATTTCTCGGACTCTGGCTCGAAGCAGAACAGGATCAAATGATCGAACGCGTAACAAACCGCGAGTTCGATGCATCCGACGCCGACGGTGACGTCGTACGCCGGCAGCTCAAGATCTTCGACTACAACGCCTGTTGGTCACCAATTGACACGCGAGGCTCGGCAGAGGCAGCTGTTTCCCAGGTCCGGCATGTCATCCAGACAAATTTCCCCAGTGCCTCCAGCAGTGCCTCTAGTAATGCCTCCAGTTCCAACTGATCATTTGACGCGGCGGACAATCGTAAATGTCAGTGACCTTGCGCCTTTGCATTCAGCGTTTATCATTCAAACAAACGAGATCACTAGTTTCCCACTAGCTCCGAAGACTAGGGTGTCAAAGGTATGGACGATGCTGGCAAAAGACTGGAGGCAATCATCGATGCTGCTGTCTTCGGCATCATAACAATCGATGAGCGGGGCCTGATTGAGCAATTCAATTCTGCTGCCGAGAGAATGTTCCAGTACGCAGCTGAAGATGTCATCGGCCATAACGTCAGCATGTTAATGCCTGAGCCTTTTCGCAGTGACCACGACGGTTATTTGGCGAGTTATTTGGCGACCGGTGAAAAGAAGATCATTGGGTTGGGCCGCGAGGTTGTGGGCCGGAGGCGGGACGGAACTGAGTTTCCCCTTCACTTGACGATCAGCGAGGTTCGTCTCGAACAGCGTGTGCTCTTTACCGGCATGGTCGAAGACATCTCTGTGCGTGTTGAGGCCGAGCAGCGGGTTCAGGAACTGCAGGATGAGCTGATCCATGTGGCGCGGTTAAGCGCAATGGGTGAGCTGGCCTCGGCGCTGGCGCACGAGCTTAATCAACCTTTGACGGCCATCACCAACTATTCCAACGCCGCCAAAAGATTGCTTGAACGCGGCAAGACCTCTGGCGCAACAGACCTTGTACTCAAGGCCGGAGATCAGGCCATCCGCGCCGGTGAGATTATTCGCCGGCTGCGCCAGTTCATCGAACGAGGCGAGACCGAACGCAGTTGGCAGAACCTGATCGCAACGACGCGGGAAGCAGCTCAGCTCGGTCTCTTTGGAACCCGCAGCCTCGGCATAGAGTTTGCCCTGAATCATGACCACGATCTACCCGAAGTGATGATTGATAAGATCCAGATACAGCAGGTAGTGCAGAACCTTGTGCGCAATGCCGCCGATGAGTTGGCCTTCTGCGATGGTGATCGACGGATTTGGATAAGCCTGCGTAAACTCCCGCCCGCCAGGGTGGAGATTGCCGTGGAGGATACAGGCCCCGGCCTATCGAGCGAGGTTAAGGAAAAACTCTTTCAGCCATTCGTGACGACGAAGCCAAATGGCATGGGAGTTGGACTATCCGTCTGCCGCAATATAATCGAATCTCACGGTGGCTGGATACGCGGTGAAGATCGGCCGGGCGGCGGAACAGTCTTCCGTGTAAACCTGCCCGTAAGTCAGGATTAGGAAACTCACATGACGTTGAATGCACAAATAGTCATAGTCGACGACGATGACGCTGTGCGCGACTCTCTCAAGGTGCTCCTCGAGACCGAGGACTATCAAACCGAGACCTATTCTGACGCGACAACATTCCTGGCGGCATCGCTCAACGAGACCCAATGTATTCTGCTCGACGTTCGACTACCTGATGGCGATGGCATCGATATCCTGCAAAAGCTTGTCGATCGTGGAACCCAGGCACGGACCATCATCATGACAGGGCATGGCGACGTGCCCATGGCAGTCAAAGCTATGCGGATAGGAGCCTCAGACTTCGTCGAGAAGCCGTTTGAGCCGGATGAGATGCTGCAGGCCATTGAGCGCGCCGTGTCTCAATTCGAAAAGGATAGCCAGACAAAAGGCGCGCGTGCCCTGGCACATGAGCGCCTGGCCCGTTTGACGCCGCGCGAGACAGAAGTGATGCAACAGCTGGTGCTGGGACGGCCCAACAAAATCATTGCACATGAGTTGGATCTCAGCCCGCGCACAGTTGAGGTCCACCGTGCCCGTGTCATGGAAAAGACCGAAGCCAAGAGTTTGTCGGATCTAGTGCGCTTGGCTATCGCAGCCGAGACTGAATAGCCTTGGACCTGAAGTTTTCCTGCTTGAGAGCATCTGCCAGAATGGCAACGTTCCAGCTGCAGACAGCGGCAATCGGCTGATCGGCTCAGTAAGTATTTTCCCCAAGTAGCCATCAGTTCCGTTTTTCCCAACGATAAGACATCGTCACTCCGTCCAATGATTGGGTCAACGAGCTGATAGCAAGCCATGTGTGATCGAGAACAAATCGCGATTGCTATCGTCGATGCCGATTCTGCGGTTCGCGATTCATTCTATCCGTTGCTGGAAGGCGTCGGGTATTCGGTCTGCGCTTACGCGACTGGCACTGATCTATTGGAAGCTCTGTCCGATTGCAGTCCTTCTGTCCTGCTCCTCGGATCGCAGCTCCCAGACATTAATGCACATCTTCTCTTAAAGCGCGTCTACGAACTGGGCGCCCAGGTGCCGGCGATCATCCTGGCAAACCACAGCCTCGAACTGCCCCGTCTCGAAGATATGGTTCCAGGGCCAAGTGCCTTGCTCCTCAAGCCAGTTGATGAAGCACAGCTGTTTGCTGCCATTGAGAAGGCAATCAATTTTGAAGGCCGCGGTGTCTGAGGCGGATAGGTAGAACTACCTATAAGTAACATTCCCAACTGACCTCACGAACGGAACTAGGCTCTACTGGTTTTGTCGATTGCAATGATCTACCGCAAATCTGTAGTTGGTGAGGAAACTTCTCATGCTGGACATTCAGGAAACCACAACAACGCAGTTCGGGAACTTGTGCGATGCGAATGGTTATGCATCAAGCTGCGGGCATGCCAATTGCGCTCAAGCCCGCTGCACAACGACGGAATGCCCGCTCATGCTTGAGGTCGGTAAGCTCAAAAGCTTTGCGAAGGGCGATGTCATTTTCTGGGACGGCGACACGGCAGATTGCGTTTACCTGATTGTTTCCGGTGTTGTCCGGGGAACCAAGCTTCTGTCCGATGGTCGGCGTCAGGTGACAAGATTTGCCTTCAAAGGCGAGCTCCTCGAGTATTCCCAACACCAGCACATGCCATTCACGGCAGAGGCCATCACCGCTACGGAATTGCGAGCAATCCCTCGTCGCGTACTTGAAGGCGCAATGAATACGACTTCATGCCTGAAAAGCCTGATCATGCGAGCAATCCTTGATGAATTGCACCAGACGCAATGTCAGGTCATGGCGCTGGGCCGCCTGTCGGCTCAGGAGCGCGTGGCACAGTTCCTATACAATCTTAGGAACCGGATTGGTATGTCGGCCGATGGCGCTTTTGATCTGCCAATGTCGCGGCATGATATCGCCGATCACTTGGGCATGACGATTGCGACTGATCACCCGGCTCACAGTCT
>JBCDBQ010000495.1:0-5734 GCA_039183375.1 Pseudomonadota bacterium | reverse complement strand
CTCGATCCGATTACCCTCAGTGTCATTCAGGCTGGTCTCCAGCAAGTTTGCGACGAGATGGATTTGAGTTTCTCCCGTGCCGCATTCTCTCCGGTAATTGCCGAGGCAAACGATCGCTCAGATGGAATCTATTCAGCGACAGATGGCTCATTGATTGCCCAGGGTGCTGGCGGGCTTCCGGTCTTCGTTGGCACGATGCAATATTCCACACGCACGCTGATTGAGATGATTGCAGCTGGTCAAGCGCTCGCGCCTGAACCGGACGATATCTACATTGTTAATGATCCCTATCTGGGCGGCACGCATTTAATGGATGTTCGCTTTGTCCGGCCATTCTACCGATCGGGTAAGATATTCTGCTGGCTATCGAACACAGGTCACTGGCCGGATACAGGTGGCTCCGTCCCTGGCGGGTTCTCAGCGTCGGCGACCGCCGTAGAACAGGAAGGTCTGCGACTGCCGCCAGTGAAGCTGTACAAGCGTGGGCAGCTGGACCCTGAGATCTATTCGATTATCTGCTCCAATATCCGTGTCGCCGACCAACGGATCGGAGACGTCAAGGCGCAGGCCGCCGCGTTAATGGTTGGCGAAGATCGATTGAACGAGCTGCTCGACCGCTATGGTGATGACGTCGTACGCGATGCAATCGATGAATTGCACGTGCGCGCGGGCAGACAAATGCGCGCCTGCATTGCAGACATTCCAGATGGACAGTATCGATCGACGGCGTGGGTCGATAGCGATGGCGTCGTCAACGAGCCGCTTGCAATCAATCTCTCAATTGAAAAGTCAGGCGACGAATTGACGTTCGACTTTGGGCAGTCAAGTGCACCATGTCTTGGACCGATGAACTCAGTTCTGGCAACCACACTGAGTTCTGTCTATCTGGCTATGCGCCACATCTTTCCCGAAGTGCCGATCAGCGCCGGGGCGTTTGAGCCGCTTAAGGTCCAGCGTCCAACCGGAACGTTCCTGGATGCCCAGTATCCGAGACCTGTCTCTGGTTGTGCAGCAGAAGTCTCACAGCGGATTGCAGAAGCGGTCTTCGCCGCACTGGTCGAAGTCTTGCCCGACCGTGTAACCGCGGCACCCGCCGGAACCAGCGGGAACTTTGCGCTGGGTGGTTACGATCCGCTGCGTGACCGGGACTTTGTGATGTATCAATTGTCCGGAGGCGGCTACGGAGGGAATGCTGATCACGACGGGCTGAGCAACGGGTGTTCGACCATCGGTATTTCGAAGGCGCCACCGGTCGAAATCATGGAGCAGGCCTTCCCGGTTCTATATCATCGCTACGCGCTTCGCGAAGGGTCTGGCGGAGCCGGAGAGCATCGCGGTGGATTCGGCCTCGACTATGAACTTGAGCTGCGCCGCGGCACGGCGCGCGCCAGTTTCGTTATGGACCACGGGCGCTTTGGGCCGCAAGGTGCGCTTGGCGGTGTTGACGGGGCTGTCAACGATGTAACCGTTTACCAAAAAGGACAACCATATAAGCCCGTCCATCTTTCCAAAGAACAGGACATTCCACTTGAGGCCGGAGACCGCGTGCGTGTCCAGACACCTGGTGGTGGTGGCTACGGAGACCCTTTGAAGCGTGATGAATCGGCGGTTCTAAACGATGTATTTCTAGGAAAGTACACAGCAGCGCAGGCTGCGGAACTATTCGGGGTTGTCGTGAGCGTTTCACCGCTTAGCATAGATGCGGTGGAGACACGGAAGCGACGGAATTCGTGATAGAGATGTTGAGGATCAATCTCAACCCGTTCAAGCCCAACGAACGGGGATTGTGATCGGCCTCAAAACTGGTGATTAGCACCGGCGGTAAGCTGGAGGGGACTATGGAATACGTCAAGAACGCGTGGTACGTCGCGGGATGGGCATCAGAGTTCGGCGAAGAGCTACGCCGTATAACGATCCTCGAAGAGCACATCGTTACATTCCGAAATTCCCAAGGCAAGGTCGTGGCGCTAGAAGACCGTTGTCCGCATCGCCTTTTACCGCTCTCTAGGGGGAAGCGGATCGGAGATGACATTCAGTGCGGTTATCACGGCATGACCTTCAACTACGAAGGCAAGTGCGTTCGCATCCCCGGACAGGAAAATGTACCAGCATCGGCTTATGTCGATGCGTACGAAGTTTATGAAAAACATGACATCGTCTGGATATGGATGGGAGAACCGGATCGAGCCGATGTCAGTCAGATTTTCGACCTTCCTCAATTCACCGATCCTGAATGGCATGCCCACCAGGGTGAGCTACTCCACCTGAAATCTCATTATCTGAATGTGGCCGAGAACCTTGTTGATCCCGCGCACGTCAGCTTTGTGCATCCAACGACGCTTGGTAATGCCGCAAGTGAAAACGTCCCTGTGCATGTCAGCACAAGTGGTGATGCGATCGTGGCATGGCGTTGGATCAGAGACTCTGCTCCAATTGGGTTCTTCCAGAAGTTTGGAGGATTCAAAGGTAATGTTGATCGCTGGCACTACTATTATCTGCATCTGCCTTGCATCGCTGCGATCGACTTTGGCAGTTCTGATGCGAGCCTGAACCTGCCAGAAGATGAGCGTGACAAGGGCGTTCGCATTTTTGCGCTGCACTTCATGACACCGGTCAATGCCGAATACACGATTGACCGCTGGATGCACTTGCGAAACGCAGCCGTTGGAGATGAAGAAGCATCCAAGCAAATGGATGCGATGTTCAAAGTCGCCTTCAACGAGGACAAGGTTATTCTGGAGGCAATACAGGAAGAAGAGAGGCGGCCGCAAAAGCGGCGCCCTATACGAATTGCAATCGACAAAGGCCCTAACGTTTATCGCAAGAGAATTCGTGAACTCATTGAAGCCGAGCGAACGCAGGATTTGGGTGAGCCGGTTGATCCCACGTACGTGTTGCACGACTAAACCTGAAAAACATGGAGTGAAAGCGTGACCACAAAACGATCCATAGGACTTGCTGCAACGATCGCATTTGCATTGTCGGCGCAATCGGCCTTGGCTGCGGACACGATCAAGATCGGCGAAATCAACCACTACAAGCGCATGGCTGCATTCGCCGAGCCCTATAAGAAAGGCATTGAGCTGCGGTTGGCCGAAGTGAATGCTGCGGGCGGTGTGCTTGGTAGGAAGCTCGAATTCATCTACCGCGATGATCAAGGCAAGCCCGGCGAAGCCATTAAGATCGCCGAAGAGCTCATGACACGTGACGGAGCTGTCATGCTGACAGGCACCATCTTTTCCCACGTCGGCCTGGCCATCTCATCCTTCGCTGGAAAGAAAAAGTATCTCTATCTGGCGGCGGAACCTCTCGCAGATGCTCTCGTTTGGGCCAAGGGAAACAACTACACCTTCCGTTTGCGTGCATCGACTTACATGCAGGCATCGATGTTGGCCGAAGCCGCTGCCAAGACCGATGCAAAAACCTACGCCACGATCGCTCCTAACTATGCATACGGTAAAGATGCAGTTGCAGCATTTAAGAAAGCCCTCAAGGCGCTCAAGCCTGATGTGAAGTTCGTTGCCGAGCAATGGCCAGGATTGTTTAAGATTGACGCCGGCGCCGAGGTGCAGGCGCTGGAGAGAGCAAAGCCCGACGCAATCTACAATGTGACCTTCGGTGGTGATCTTGCGAAGTTCGTTCGTGAAGGCACAACACGCGGTCTCTTCGATGGACGTAAGGTCTATGGTCTGTTGACAGGTGAGCCTGAGTATCTGGATCCGTTGAAGGACGAGGCCCCTGTGGGTTGGACCGTAACCGGCTACCCTTGGTATGACTTCAAGGATGGACCGAACAAGAAGTTCGTCGACGCTTACAAGGCCAAGTACAATGAGCCACCGAAACTTGGTTCGATCGTTGGCTATATGACTGTCCAATCAATTGCAGCTGGCATTAAGCGCGCTGGGTCTACCGAAACAGAAGCATTGGTTGCAGCCTTCAAGGGCCTGGATGTTGACACCCCGCTCGGTCAGATCACATTCCGCAAGCAGGATCACCAGGCAACCATGGGCGCGTTTGTTGGAACCACTGCGTTGAAGGATGGCGCGGGCCGTATGGTCAAATGGACCTACAAGAAGGGCGAAGACTATCTGCCATCGGACGAGGAAGTCGCCAAGCTGCGCCCCGCGTCTAAGTAGTACACGCCAAGTAAACGGCGCGGATTTGCCAGCCAATCAGGCTGCCAGGACCGCGCCGCCCTCAAGACCCAGGCACACCTCTTAATGGAACTTGTTTTCGCGCAGATCCTGACGGGACTTGCTAACGCATCGACTTTGTTCCTCGTCGCGTCAGGCCTGTCGCTCATCTTTGGCGTGACCAGGATCGTCAACTTTGCGCACGGTTCTTTCTACATGCTTGGTGCATTCATTGGCTATTCGCTGATGCAGCATCTGCCTGGTGCCTTTGGCTTTTGGCTCTCAATTGTATTGGCAGGTCTAATTGTCGGGCTGATCGGCGTTGTCGTTGAAGTTTGCGTTTTGCGCCCTGTTTACCGTGCGCCCGAGCTGTTCCAGCTGGTAGCAACATTCGGCGTCATTCTCGTCATTCAGGACCTCGCACTTTGGACCTGGGGCGCGGAGGATCTCCTCGGACCAAGGGCGCCAGGTTTGAAGGGTGTCGTTAGGATCTTCGGCGAACCGGTTCCAATGTATGACCTGGCGATGATCGCCATTACACCCGTCATTCTCGTATCTCTATGGTACCTCATCACAAAGACACGGGTCGGCATCCTAGTTCGCGCTGCGACCCAAGACCGGGAAATGGTCGGAGCGCTTGGCGTCAATCAGACCTGGCTGTTCACGGGTGTCTTTTTCCTCGGCTCCGCAATGGCGGGGCTCGGCGGAGCCATCCAATTGCCGAAAGGTGGCGCTGATCTGCTTATGGATTTCAATATCCTGGCAGCAATCTTTGTTGTCGTTGTGATCGGCGGAATGGGATCGCTGCCTGGCGCCTACATTGCGGCTGTGTTGATTTCCGTCCTCAATGTTTTTGGCGTCGCCTACCTGCCCGAAAGCACCCTTGTTCTCATGTTTGTCGTCATGGCCGTGGTTTTGATGATCAGGCCCTATGGGCTGTTGGGCCGTGAGGAGGTTGCCGGAGAACACGGCCAGGTTGGCGAACCGGAACTGCCGATTAAGCCGGCTGGGCAGAGAACGCGCCTCGCAGTAGCGGCTTTGATCCTGGTGCTCGCCCTTGTGCCAGCTTTAGGTTCAAACTTTCACGTCGTACTGATCACTGACATCATCATCTTTTGTCTGTTTGCCGCCAGTCTCCATTTCATTTTGGGGTTGGGTGGGCTGGTCTCGTTCGGACATGCAGCCTTTTTCGGTGGAGGCGCCTACGTGGCGGCATTGTTTGTGAAGTATGCAGACACGCCGATGGAGCTTGCACTGATACTCGCGCCGATCGGTGCCGGTCTGGCTGCCTTTATCATCGGCTGGATCTGCATGCGATTGACAGGCGTCTATTTCGCCATGCTGACATTGGCTTTCGCGCAGTTGCTGTGGTCTCTAGTCTTTCAATGGGGCGAGGTAACAGGTGGCGATGATGGCATGGTCGACATTTGGCCGGCGGACTGGCTGTCGGCCAACACGACCTACTATTACCTGACACTTATTCTGGGCGTGGGAGGAATTCTGTTTCTCCGGCATGCCGCGCACTCTCCATTCGGATATGCGCTGAGGGCGGCGCGGGATTCAGCGCGACAGGCAGAAGCAACAGGTATTCACACAAAGCG
>JBCDBQ010000494.1:0-5744 GCA_039183375.1 Pseudomonadota bacterium | reverse complement strand
TCCTCCAAGCGATCTGGAAACAGGGTCACCTGATCCCGATCTGCTCCCTCAATAAATCGCGCCATCGAAACCCCCTTCAACTGAAAGGAATTATATCACAAGCAGACGCCAATCTCCGTTTCCACACAACCACGGCCCATTGCCGACATCCGCCGAGTTCTGGCATGCCGCATTGCATACTTCCGTTAACTGCCATTGGTGAAGTTGGCGCAGTCGAGATCGCTGAACGACTGAGGTGCGGAGATACCGTTGACAAAGTCGATTTGATTGGCGGTTTGGCGTAGGTGCAGGTTCTCTGCGCGTCCCCTCACGCTGCGGTTGGCACCAGTGTCGCGAGCTTTCTGAGGTTTTGGACCGTTGCTGCCAGTGATGAGCCCCCGAAGGCGCAGCCACCTGTTATGTAAACATTGCGTAGCTCTCGATGGAAGTCTGATCTGACGGGAGTCTCCACGCTGTGGAGTTCGGATCAGCTGCGAAGATCGCTTCTGGTGCGGGTGGCTGATAGCCCAGGGATGAATGCGGACGGATAGTGTTGTAGTGCTTCCGCCATCGTTCGATGAGGACCTTAGCCTCGTGCAGAGTGTTGAAGAGTTCGACGTTCAGTAGCTCATCGCGCAGCTTCCCGTTGAAGCTCTCATTGTACCCGTTCTCCCAAGGAGAACCCGGCTCGATGAAGAGGGTTTTTGCACCGACCTTTGCGATCCACTCTCGAACGGCGATGGCTGCGAACTCAGGACCATTGTCTGATCGGATGTGGTCTGGGACGCCCCGCGCGGTCATGAGGTCGGCTAGGACCGCGAGAACACTATGGCTATTCAGGCGACGCGCCACATCAATAGCCAGGCACTCTCTGGTAAACTCGTCGATGACCGTCAGCATGCGGAACTTACGACCATCTCGTGTCCGGTCTTGTACAAAGTCATAAGCCCAAACATGGTTGGGGTGCTCCGGCCTAAGTCGGACGCACGACCCATCGTTCAGCCACAGCCTGCCTCTCTTAGGTTGCTTGTGTGGCACTCGCAGGCCCTCCCGTCGCCAGATCCGAGCGATACGCTTGTGGTTCACATGCCAGCCGTCTCGGCGAAGCAGAGCAGTGATCCGACGATAGCCATACCGACCGTACTTGCTCGCCAGATCGATGATCGCCGATGTCAGGGCATCCTCATCATCCAGCTTCCGCGGCTCCCGCCATTGCGTCGATCGATGCTGGCCCACCACACGGCAAGCCCGGCGCTGTGACACGCCGAGCTCACCGCAAGCATGCTCTATGAACCGGCGCTTGCGGGAGGGCCCTACCAGTTTCCCGAAGCAGCCTCTTTCAATATCGCCTTGTCGAGCTCGGCATCAGCGAGAAGACGCTTCAGCCTGGCGTTCTCCTTCTCAAGGTCCTTCAGGCGCTTCGCCTGATCGACCTTCATGCCGCCGTATTCTTTTCGCCACCGATAATACGTCACCTGCGTTACGCCGAGTTGTCGGACAACCTCACCGACACTCGCTCCTTGCGCCAACAGCACCTCCGCTTCACGCAGCTTCGATATGATCTCTTCGGGTTTATAGCGCTTCACGCCCATAACTGTGCTCCTTTGAACTCGCAAATCTTCCACTCAACGTGGCTGCGTTCAAAGGGGCCAGGTCACGGGTATGTTCACCGCTTGATGGTAACCGTCGTCGACCTCAAGCCGGGTCAACTCAACAAAATCCAAAGCACTTTCATCATTCACGAGCACATAGACCTGAGCCTCGACGCGGAGCTGCGGGTTCATGATCGCCTCGCTCAGGCACGCACCAAGCGTTGGTCCCGGTTCGACCTGCGCACTAGTATGAACGAAGTGAACCTCGATCGTGTCGCCAGGCTGGAGATCACCGTAGTCTCCGGAGCCTACAACGCTGGTATAGGATGCCAACTCTGAAGCAGAGAGTTCACCCGAATAGACGAACCCGGTTGCGCTCCCTTTCCCATCTCCATTTCCCACGTAAGTGCCAAACTCGCCGCCTTTATGCTCAGCACTTTCGTGGAAGTGAATATTGCAAAGATTCATTTGGCTAAACGGCGGAGCTGCTTCAAACGACCGCGTGTTGCTGCCGGTTAGGACTCCAATGTCGCGCGGTGATTGAGGTCCAAAACCCGCGCCATCTGTGCTCTTAGCCAACGCCTCGAGCAGTAATGAATTGGCGCGCAGGGGCCGCATTTTGCGCCTCAGCTTACGTCTATTGCGCGAAATTGACCCAGCCGGTCGGATGCTCATTGACCACTATTTACAAGGAATATATGTGAATACCCCATACGTTAAAATGCGTAGTTAGATGCAAGACTTGGTGGGATCATATTCCTAAATCTGCTCATACCGAGAGGCAGAAGAACCCGATGGTTGCGCTTCCAATTCGCAAAAGTCTTCGTTGTCGGTCGAGAACCTGGGGCGTTGACCGGCGGCGTCTTTCACAAAAGCCCCTGACTGAGGAAGGTACGATATGAAGAAGTTTGGTATGATCGTCGCATTCGTCGGCGTTTTTGCCGGTCACGCCCATGCGGACAATATGTCTGAGCAAGCGGTTATCGATGCTCAGCAAGCGTGGGGTGAAGGTATCGTCGCTATTTCAAAAGCACACACCGATGGCAGTGATTTTTCCGCCCGGGCAACCGATCACATCAACACGCTATACGCTTATGGCGATACGGATGTCATGTTCAAGCCGACCTTGGCCGCTGAAGATCAGTTCCGGGAAACCTTTGACGAGGCGCTGAGCTACTTTGTCGGCACCGAAGGGAGTGAAGATAGCGGATTTGCTATTAAAGGTTGGACAAATGTGCGGTGGGAGAACAATGGCATATTCGTCTCTGACGACTCTGCGATGGCGATGGGAAATTACTTCTTCACTGGACCAGATGGCGGCGAAACCAAGGTGGAATACACATTTGGGTATGTGATGGACGACTCTGGCCGAGTGAAGATCAATCTCCACCACTCTTCTTTGCCTTACTCTCCCAACTAATGGAGCGAGCCTGATAAGGTCTTGTATACAGAATCCTGCGCTGCCAGTTGTATGGCTCTGGCAGCGCAGTGCCCCTGAATACCAATATATTTAGGATATCGATCAAGCCGATATTATGCCGCGCGAATGGCACCTAGAAACGTATCGATCTGATCACGCAGCTGTTGGCTTTGTTTGTTGAGTTCTTGGGATGCAGCCAAGACATCGCCGGAGGCGTGGCCCGTTTGGTCTGCGGCTTCACTAACGCCGGCGATGCTGTGATTTACGTCCTGGGAGCGATCTGCAACTTGTTGGACGTTTGCGGCGATTTCCCCGGTCGCGGCGCCTTGTTGTTCTACTGCAGCAGCTATCATCGTTGATATATTGTCCATCGAAGCGATGAGCTCTGTGATGCCGCCAATTGCTTCAACAGCTTCAGTGGTCGCTGATTGCATTGAGCTGATCTGATCGCCGATTTCAGTGGTTGCTTTCGCCGTTTGGTTAGCCAGGCTTTTCACCTCACTTGCCACAACCGCAAAGCCCTTGCCCGCATCTCCTGCACGGGCAGCTTCAATGGTTGCATTAAGCGCTAGGAGGTTCGTTTGCTCTGCGATCTCAGAGATCATGCCAACCACATCACTGATCTTGTTGGCGGCGTCTACTAAGCCCTGAACCCTTTTGGAGGTCTCATCGGCATTGTCGACCGCTTGCTTGGACATTTCATTCGATTGACTGACCTGGCGGGCGATCTCGCTAACAGATGCAGAAAGTTGTTCTGCAGAGGCAGCAACGGTCTGCACGTTTGTCGACGCGTCTGCGGAGGCCGCGGAAACAGTATCAGACTGCTGAGAAGTCGCCTCCGCTGTCTCCGTAAGCCTGCCGGCAACCTGATCCAATTGTCCGAGTGCACCACTGACACTCTCTATCGCCATTGAGGCTGATTGTTCAAACTCTGCGATGGCTTTGCTTACATTCTCCTGTCGGAGCGCCTTTGCAGCCTCGTCGTCTGCTTGAGCTTCTCGTAGTTGCTCGGCCTCTTTCATGCTGTCTTTAAACACTTGCACAGCGCTTGCCATCTCTCCGATTTCGTCGGATCGATCAGTAGCTGGGATTTCTGCTGTTAAGTCCTGCGTCGCCAGGGTGCGCATAGCGAATGTCATTTGCTCGAGTGGGTTCATGACCCGGTACAATGAAAACCAAGCAATGAAGCCAATGGCAAACACCACTAAGGTTCCAATCAGAGCTTCGATTATGAGCTTAAGCTTTGCAGACGATACACCGCCCGCTACATACTCTGTATTCGCTTCGGCAGCTGTGTTGAGAAGCGAGATTGCGGTTTGAAGAGCTGTTTCTGACCTCTCGAAAAGGGTTTGGAAATCTACCGAGTATTGGCCGGTATCCGATTCTGAGATGAGCCTCGTGCGGAGCTCCTCGTAATTGCCAAAGTACTGGCGCTCAAGCGCTTGAGCTTTCTCCACTATTCGCGGGTACAGGTCTGCGTATCGCATAGCGTCTTCGATGGACCACCAAGCTTGTAAAACCTTTCCATGATTCTGGAGCATGTAGCCAATGTCCGATCGACTTAGTGGCTCACTCCGTGCAGTTGCGATTGCAAAAAGAGTTCGTTCGCGACCGCCGAACTCTCGAATGATCCAAGACTGTTGAATGATCTTGTCTGTAGCAGCGATGCGATGTGGCATCTCCTGAATGTAACTGCGCAGCGTTGTTGAAAGACCATCGAGGTCCAAGACCGTCGACTTGATCTCTTCAGGAAGGGTTTTCACTTGCTGCGGCGCTCTCGCAGTGAGAGGGACGGAGAGCTCTGTATCTGCTTCAAGGCGCAGAGCCGCCATAGTTTGGAGGTATGAGTCAAGGCGTGAAACGAGATCGTCGCTACTAGCGATGCGTCCACTATCAAGGAGTGTTTGCCGTGCTTCTGAGAACAGACGGTTGGAAAGCTCTCGTTGTCCGTCGAGCATAGATTTCAGATCCCCGCCGATGGGATCGTCGAGATTGAGAGCCACCTGCGTCAGGGAACGTTCAAGTGACAACTCTATTGTTGCTCGTGAGACCTGCGACACCGCAGATGTTGCTTCAGCCGAAGATGCGAGACGCGACAGCTCCCTCCAATCGCGCAAGATCATATTACCAAGCAGTCCGGCTATGATGAATGACAGCAGCAATAGTCCGCAGACCATGGAACGACGGATAGAGAGTTTCATCGCTTTCCTCAAAAGAGTGAGCCAAAGGCGTGATTATGTTTCAAGTATCGAAAGACCATTACAAATTAGAAGTTAATACAAACTGACGTCTGCGTTAGCTCCCGCGTAGGAGGTGTCCGTCTAGCCGCCGGATCCGGTCGAACGGCTAACGTCGAAAACAGGCCATTGCGATGCGATTAAACGACATTCTGGGATGTTGTTGCGGCGCATTCCAACATGAATAGACGGAGGACATAGTAGACACGCTTAGCAGGCTGTACCTGCTAACATCTGAAAGGTCCGCCTTGTTCCAATTTTGCCATCGATTTTGGTGGATCCGGCGTAAACGTCCGCTTTTTAGGTGCGCTGCAAAAGTGCCCGAGTGGCACGGTGATTCCGCAATTGCGAATGGCATAATCTGACCACGGCACGAATGGGCCGTGGTTGTGTGGAAACGGAGATTGGCGTCTGCTTGTGATATAATTCCTTTCAGTTGAAGGGGGTTTCGATGGCGCGATTTATTGAGGGAGCAGATCGGGATCAGGTGACCCTGTTTCCAGATCGCTTGGAGGA
>JBCDBQ010000493.1:0-5757 GCA_039183375.1 Pseudomonadota bacterium | reverse complement strand
GATGATGCGAGGTTTTTAGCAGCCAGGTGGCGTTCAAAATCCAGCTCACCGACGGCCTGCTCGTTGAGGCCTTTCTTCATGGCGGCAACGGCCAATGGCGCGTTGGATGCGATCACATCGGCCAGCTCGTTGACGCGCGACTCGAGTTGATCGGTTGCCACCAACTCCGTCAGGTACTGCATACGCATGAGTTCGTCGGCTTCGATAGGTTGCGCGGTTAGGAACATTTTCTTTGCATTATTGACGCCGAGCCGTGACACGTAGCGGCGCACGCCGCTGGAATAATAGACGATGCCGAGGCGGGTTGCCGGCATAAAGCAACGCATGCCTTCGACGCCAATGCGAAAGTCACAGGCCAGGACCATGTCGGTGGCGCCGCCGTAAGTCCCTCCGTTGAGGGCGGCAATGGTCGGTATCGTCAGCGCTTCGAGCTTGTTGACCATCTTCTCGAAGGCATCGGGATCATACGTATCCTCGCTGTCTTTGCGTTCGGCCAAGGCACCGATGTGAAATCCGGAACAGAAACTTTTGCCGGTTGCGGTGAGGATCAGTACGCGGCAGTCATCACGCGCTTCGACCTCGTCAAAGATCTCGATCAATCGCTGGAGGTCCGCCGGTTCGAGGCGATTGTGCAGGGCGGGGCGATTGAGGCAGACCGTGGCCCGCCCCTCCGCCACACTTAAGATCGGTGTCGTCGCTTCGGGTTGGGTTCCGGTTGCGTCGTTCATCTTTGGCTGTTCCCGTCACGTTGGTGCTTTGGCCAGGACTTTAGGCGATGGCTTTCGATTTGACCATCGCGAGGCGGATGGATGGACGAGAACGGGATTGTTCTTGGGAGCGCTTGGTGTCTGGACGGCCCGGCGCCAACTACAATCGCCTTAAGCAGACGCTGCAGTCTGGCATCAACGTCGTCCATCAGCTGGAATTGGTCTCCCGAGTGCAATTGCAACCATTGGGGTGGGAGAGAACACCTATTATATTGATCCAGGTACCGGCTGGCTTCAACAACGCAATAGGAGATGAAAGATGGATGGGGCGATCAGACGGCCCGATGCGCCAGATCACTACATGGTCCTCAGACCGATCAACCGACGCATTGTGATCCGTCTTTCTGACGGAACGAGATTGGCGGACTCGACCCGTGCAACAAGGCTTATGGAAGTTGGCAAGACGTTGTACGATCCGGTGGTTTATTTGCCGAAACAGGACCTGACCGCGGATCTCGAGAAGCAGGACAGCACGACACACTGTCCGCTCAAGGGCGATGCGACTTATTTTTCTTATCGACACGCCGGAGAGGTTCTTCCCAGTCTGGCATGGAGTTACGACACTCCGCTCGACTTCGCGCAGGATATTGTCGGGCTGATTGCGTTTTACTCCGACAAAGTCGTGGTCGAGGAGCATCCCATGTGAGACTGCTGACGCAGCAATGTGGAGCCTCACGTCTTGCAGAGTGCTCCTCTACGCACTGCTCTTCAGTCGGCGATATGATAAACTTTCGTGATTATGCGCCAGCGTCCATTGACGCGGAGAAAACTGAGCAGATCCACGAAACGTGTCGGTGGTACTACCACACTGACCTTGGTGACCGCACTTGCCGGGCCGGACGTGTCGATGGAAATCAAGTCACCTGATGGTGGATGGCCTTGTGAAGCCGGCGAATCTCGGCTGCCAACAAGCTCAATATAGTCCGCTATTGGTAGGCCTCGTAGCTCATTGTCAATGGAGGCATAGAGGTTGGATTCGGGCAGAAAAATCTCACGCAACCGATCTGTGTCGCCCTCGTGCAGGGCCGTCATGTAAGTTTGTACTGCGTCGACAAGATCTTCAAAGCTGTCCCGCATTTGCGTCTCCTCTTTGTAAGAAATCACCGGTAGTTTGCCGGTGCCAAGACAGTCGAACAAACGCCAAATTGTACAGCGCCATTACATGATGTAATGATTATATGTTATGAGGCTCCCTTTTAAATCCATGGAGACGGTTGAAGCAGCCGTGCGGCTTGGCGGCTTTACACGGGCTGCATTGGAACTTGGACTGACGCAATCTGCCATCAGCAATTCTATCCGTCGGTTTGAACAGGAACTTGGCCAGAAGCTCTTTACACGTCATGGCGCGAATATTGAGCCAACTTCGGCCGCAATCGAAATTGCCGGTGCTGTTTCGGAAGCCAGAGAACTATTGGAAGCCAGATTGAACAGTGTGAAAGGTGGCGCACCAGCGCTCACCATTTCTCTGACGGTTGCGCCGACGTTTGCGTCTCGCTGGCTGGCTCCTCGCTTGCCTCGAATGCGAACTGCAATCGCACCGACGAAGGTTTCTATTTTGTCTCGTGCAGACCTGATTGAACAAGCTGACATTTGGATACGAAACGCTCGAGTTGGGAAATGGCCAGGAATGATTTCCAAGCGTTTGATGGGCTCCGTAAGGGCGCCTGTGGCATCACGCAAACTCATCGGTCGATCATCGTTGACCGACGAAGAGGTCCTATCGCTACCTTTGCTTGGCGTTGAGGCGCGGCCATCGGAGTGGAGTGAATGGGCGGACGCTGCAGGAGTGCAAGGTTCTCCCGCGCAACCCGGCTTTAGCTTCGATGTTACATCAAGCACATGGGACGCTGCTGTTGCCGGGTCCGGAGTTGCGCTGGGTGACCTCTCACTCCTGCGTTCTGAGTTGGAGGAAGGAAAGTTGGTTCGTCTTGGCACGACAACAACAAGCTCCTACTCGTACTTCATTTGTCGTCATCGCGGCGATCGCCGAACAAGTGTGAAACAGGTTTGGGATTGGTTCACAGTAGACGGTGCTGAACCTGTTTGACTATGGCGCCCAGTCTAAGCTTCCGCGCGGGCAGCCGGCACAGCCTCCAAAGGTACACGCCGCACTGATCATTGGTGGCTTGTGCACTGACTATTTGCAGTTGGTGCCTGTTCTTGCAGCCTCATTCGCCGTTAACTAGGGTCAAGGTCAACGGACTTCAACCTAATCATTTGAAGCTTTTGAGCACATCATTTAGGCTTGTCTTTCGATCTGAAGCGCGACTTTCGGGGGAGAGTACAGTGATCAGGTGCAAGCCAGTCCTTTTGCTGTTGATGTCAATGCTGATTGCAGTAGGTCTGTCAGGCCAATCGGTACTGGCAGAGAAACGTGTGGCGCTTGTTATTGGCAACACCGCTTATAAGCATACAAGTGCTCTGCCGAATGCCTCCCACGATGCGATCGATATGACGACGGCCCTCAGCGGATTGGGCTTTGTTGTTGTCGGAGGCGTCGACCTGGATCGTAGCCAGACTGTTGAAGTAGTGCGCGACTTTGCAAAGAAGCTGCGCAATGCCGATGTCGGTATGTTCTTTTATTCCGGCCATGGTCTGCAGGTCCAAGGGGCCAATTATCTCGTTCCGATTGATGCCAAGCTCGCTGACGAGACAGATCTCGAATTTTCGTTGGTGCGCGTCGATGCTGTGATGAAGCAGATGGAGCGCAACACGAAGACCAATTTGGTTTTCCTTGATGCATGTCGCGACAACCCCCTATCGCGCAATCTTGCACGTTCCATGGGGCGGGCCCGCTCCGGCTCGATTGGTACCGGCTTGGCGCGGATCAAGTCAGGTATTGGAACCTTGATCGCGTTTGCAACGGAACCGGATGCGGTGGCCTACGACGGAACCGGTCGCAACAGTCCATTTACGACGGCGCTGTTAAAGCACATTGGGACTACCGGTCTCGACATCGCCAATTTGCTGCGCCGCGTGCGGTCAGATGTCATTGCCGAAACCAAGCGTCGGCAGGTGCCATGGAGCCATTCTTCGCTGACGGCGTCATTCTCGTTCAAGCCTGAAGCTCCCGCGGCGAAGGAGACGGCAGCGGCACAGGCGGCCAAAGCATCGAGCGAGTTGAGTTCGGTGACGGGGCAAAGCAAGACGGACGCGCTTGCCGCGATCGATTTAGCCTTCTGGGAGGCCATCCAGAAGAGCCCCAGTGCGGTTCTCTATAAGGAGTATCTCAGGAAATTCCCCACTGGCCACTTTTCGATTCTGGCCCGTGCGGAGATCGATAAGCTGGAGAGCAAGAAGGTG
This sequence comes from Pseudomonadota bacterium, assembly GCA_039183375.1. Taxonomy (GTDB): domain Bacteria; phylum Pseudomonadota; class Alphaproteobacteria; order Rhizobiales; family Hyphomicrobiaceae; genus Tectiglobus. The sequence goes on along the minus strand of JBCDBQ010000493.1, from coordinate 1,687 downwards.
ACTGAGCCTGCAGCTGCGCCGTCTTCAGATGCGCCGTTGCCGGTTCGCGATGTGCAGCAAGAGTTGGCGCGATTGGGCTGTGATCCAGGTGAACCTGATGGCATCTGGGGGCGCCGCGGTAAGAAGGCGCTGCAGAGTTTTGCGGCTCACTCGAAACTGAAGATAGTGTCGCTGGAACCGACGGCGACCGTGTTGGAGACTTTGCGCCAAAAGTCCGGTCGTGTTTGTCCGGTGCAGTGCGGCAAGCGGTACGTGAAACGCAATAACACCTGCGAATTGAAGACGTGCGCACAAGGTCAAACACTGACCTCCAACGGACAGTGCTTGGATCAGACGGCCGCAGTCAGTCCGACGGCTTATGATGGGAGCTATCAGATTTCGGCTGTACGCACGGCGCAACGCAATAAGTTCTTCTGTCTGCCGACCTACAGCATGACGTTGAACATCAAGAATGGTCGCGCGAAACACGATCTGCCGCTCGGCTCCAACGTTTTGACTGGCTCAGTCAAAGGAGACACGCTCAACGTTGTTTCGTTGCTTGATAGCGAAGGTGGACATTGGGTTGGCAAGTTCGCGTTATCTCAGCAAAGCGGTCAAGAGTCGAAGGGAACGTTCGAGTGGGCGGGCAGTGACCGTGTTTGTTCGTACCGCGCGACGGTGGTGCGGCAGTGATGCCAGGAACGTAACACGCGCGTGTTGGGATCCTTGATTTGCAGCTGGTTACCGCTTCCTAGCAACCAGGCTAACGCTACCCTAACTCGTAAAACCTTGCTGCTGTGCCGGCGAACAGATTGGTCTTTTCCTGCTCCGATGCACCGTGGGCCAGGATCTTGCAGGCATTCCAAAACACGGGGTAGCTGTAGGACCCTTTGTCGACGGGGAAGTTGCTCTCGAACATGCATCGATTGGCTCCGAACGCTTCAATGCAGGTGTCTATGTAAGGCTTCCAGGCCGCAGCCAATGTCGCCGACGAAGGCGGGTCGTCTGCATCTTCAAAGCCAAAGCCATTGATGCGCATGCCAAGTCCGCCAAGTTTGACGTAAACGTTAGGGCACTGCGCGAGACTTTTGATCGATGCTGCCCATTCCGGGAAAATCTCGCTACGCCGTCCTGCGTATCCTCCGATCCCCAGGGGGCCGCCACAATGGTCCAGGACAATTTTGGTTTCGGGGCAAGCCCGGGCTGCGACGACCAGATCTTCGATCTGCGGATGATATATCCAGGCGTCAAACGTCAGGCCCATACTGCCGAGCGTTTTCATGCCTTCATGGAATTTAGGGTCGCGCAGTTGCTGCTCTGGGGGTGTGTAGTTCGGGTTCATGAGATCGGGATCAGGATCCCAGGCGGTGATGTGGCGAATGCCGCTGAAGCGACCTCCGCTAACGCCGACGTGAGCTTCGAGAACGCGTCTCACATCGGCGCCCAACATCATGTCGGCATGGCTGACGATGCCGGTGCAGGCACGGATTGAGCCGTAGGTGCCGCTCTCGCACATGGCTGCTACACCGGCAGCAAATTGGCTCTCTCCGATCGGTTGCATTTCGACGGGACCGTCTTCGCAATGGAATGCACGGCACTGAACAAACACGGTTGCAATGATGTTGTGGCCGCTGCTGGTGTCGGACAAGAGGTCGTCAAACATGTAGCGCCAGCCGAAGCGATCCCAAAGATGGTGGTGGGGGTCGAT
>JBCDBQ010000492.1:0-5758 GCA_039183375.1 Pseudomonadota bacterium | reverse complement strand
GCTCAGTCATTGTCCGTCAGCCCGGCTCCCGCACCACTGGCCCGTGATTGCTCGCTTGCTGGAACGTAAGTTCGAGCTGCGAGTACATCGACTTGCGCCCACAGGGCATCCGGCACGTCTGGCCGTTCATTTGAAAGCCTGAAAGCCGGATCAGTGCCATCATCGTCACCCGAGACGACCGTCAATGCTGCATTGGCAGGTAGATCAAGCGGCAACGCGGAAACTCCGCCGGAATAAATGAAGATGGGATCACACGGGTCAACCGAAACCGAAAACCTTCGGCCATGCTGAGCCGCAGCGTGTCCTGCGAGGCCGATTAGAATTCCCGGCATTGGCAATCCGGACGGGAGCTGGACGACTGATCCAGGCTCTGAGATCGCAAGGTCAATGCAGGTCAACGCGGCATGCATGGGGTGCGCGGAAGACAGATCGATGGACTGACCATCGAATTCAAGCCGGCCTTCATGCTGACCAGCGCCTGTCAGGCAATCGAGGACCATAGACACGCCATCGCAACCAATCCGGCATAACCAGATGCCGGCACGCGCCATATCCTCCGCAACCCCGAGTGACTGCCCCACACCTCGACCCGCTTTCACCAATGCCATTTCGATTTCATTGTATGAGCGCCGCATCTCACGCTGTCTCAAGCGTCGGCAGCCACCAATCATCAACGATGGGTTGATCCAGTTCATCCAACAGTGGCGCGCCTTGATACATGGTAATGCGTGTCCACAGATCCGACTTTGGATCAAACTTAGAGGCACCAAAAAAGGAAAGTTTACATCGCAGCATATCAATCGGAAGGCTTGTATCAGCGAGGAGGTTGTCGCGAATCTCAGAATAGGGATGCGCCACTGCTGCTTGCACTCGCCGGACAACGTGTCGATGCTGCGGATGACGCAACGCAAATCGCGCCAGGCTCTCATCATTGTCGCTGTCGTTGAGATCATCCGCCAGAGCTTGCGCCTGTCTCGCTATATCAAGCGGTGACTCACGATCGCTACCCGGCTCCTCAAACCGCTGCCCCAGTCGCGGCTCAAGCTTTTCTTCCGAGACATACCAAAACTGCTGTTCCGCCTGTCTCTGCGAGAAATCGAATTCCAACGCCCAGTCGAAGTGTTCCGTAAGTTGATGCTTCAATTCACCAACGGTAACTCCAGAATCAAAGCGAGGGACAACATTGCTTGAAAGGCAATCCGTCAGCCCGTCGATAAGATGACCATTGACCTCAAGGATCAGCGCCAGAACCAATTCCTGACATTCGGCGGAGTAAACCAAGGCGGCTTGATATAGGCGGTTCCAAGGTTGCGAATGAGCCAACCATTCTTCGTGCAAGAGCGCCATCATTGATGGCCACTCACCGCGCAACGTCATGATGCGCTCCATCTGGCGCTCATCATGAACGTTCCATTGGGCAAGATGGGTCTCCACCCGTTGCGCCAGCTTGCGGACCGCATCAATTGTTTCGGCGTCAGCAGCTTCTACGGCTCGCACGCGGGCCAGCGCCGTTTCGCGCACCAACATCCAGTTGTTTAGAAGAATGGGGTGGCTGACAAGAAACGGAGCCATCCCAAGCCCAGTAGCATTGCCAACGCCGAAGTGCCGTTTCAAGTTCCGGTCCAAAGGGACAAACGTGCCAGGTGCACGCGCCTCGGCAATGTGTTCGACAAGATCAATTGTGAAGCCACGGATCAGCCAAACTGTTAGCATCTCAGCCTGGAACGGTTCGGACAATCCCGGCCGCCCGGCAATCTGCGCGCGATCTGCAATGCCAAACTTACCGTTCCCATAAACTGCCGTCGTGCGCATAAGATAACCGATCGAACCGATCAAATCGGTATCCGGCTGCTGACCAGCCGCCAGACGCCCGGCGACATGTTCAAAGAGGCGCATCGACTTGTTGGCCCGACTGAGGATGAGGTCGGAGGCCTCAAATCTACCAGCCTCCTGCAGCGGTGTGTTCGCACGCAGCCGCTCGATATCGTCTTCACTCGGAACACCGTCAAACAGCACAAAGGTGCTGTCCCAGGCTTCAGCTATGACGCGATCAGTTCTTTGGTCCTCTGCCAGTGGCGTTGCAAACGCGATGAGGCTGTAGGCATGACCACCCAGTTCGACACAGTAGACCGCATGACCATAGCCTTCCGGGCTAATCTCCCAGACCGGGCGACGGACGTCCGCACGCTCTCGTGCAAGGCGCCGGAGCAGTATCCGCATAAAACTCAATCGGGTCGGAAAGAAAGCACCCATACGCTTTAAGCGCATAACCTCATCAGGGGTCCGCAACGGCACCTGCGGAAAGAGCGGCTGATCATGATCAGGTGTTGCTGCTGTTTCGCTCATGGCGTTGGCATTGGTCCAAATGACTCATCATAGAAGCGCATCCAATTTCCCCCCATGATCGCATCAACCTCGTTTTCTGCGAAGCCCACATCAGCCAATCCGCGAGCAATGTTGCCAAAGTCCAGGTTGCCACCAAACCAGTCCGGCTGAGGCGGGAAGCCAGGGTTGTCTGCTGAACCTTCGCCGAAATCCATCTCTTTGGCCCAGCGACCGTTTCGCATCCAGGTCACAATGCTGTCGGGCTGATCCTGGCAAAGATCTGTTCCGATGCCGAGATGGTCTACTCCGTACCGCTCCGCAGTCTCGGCAATCATCTGGCAAAACTCCTGCAGGGTGCAGTTGCTGCCATTCTTGAGGTGATGCGGATAGATCGAAAAGCCTAACATGCCACCGGCCTCGGTCAGGGCTTTGAGAACAGTATCGGATTTATTGCGCAACGCCGGATGCCACCAATGGGGATTAGCGTGCGTGATCGTGATGGGCCGCGATGACAGCTCAATCGCCTCCAAAGTCGACCGATCTGCCGAGTGGCTCATATCAATGACCATCCCAACGCGGTTCATTTCCGCGATGGCCTGCTTGCCAAACCGGGTAATGCCGGGATCTTCAGCTTCATAACAGCCTGTCGCCAGCAACGATTGGTTATTGTAGCTGAGCTGCATGAAACGCGCCCCCAGCGTGTGACAGATCTCGATCAACCCAATATCGTCTTCAATCGCGGATGGGTTCTGGAAACCGAAGAAGATTGCGGTTCGATTTTCGCGCACCGCCTTGCGAATGTCTTCTCCCGTGCGCCCCATAAAAATGAGTTGCGGATACTGCTCAAACCAACGGTTCCAGGCCTCAACATTGAGCACCATTTCGCGGAACGTCTCATGATAGGCAATGGTCACATGGACGGCATGGACACCACCCTGGTGCATTTCTTCAAAGATCTTCTTCGACCAGTTCACGTACTGGAGGCAGTCCACAATCGGCGCACGGTCAGGTTCGGTCAAAATGGGCATCCTGGATATCTGCCTTGCATGTTTGCAAGAGACACACTTTGGCTGTTGATACGACGTATGATGCGCGAGCCGTCGTCAAAGCTCAAGCCGCGCCCTTCGATATCACCTCAGGGTTTCCGGACTTCGTAAACGCGCCCATTGTCAATCCCGACAATGAAACTGGTTCGACCGGCCGTCGTCCGAACCTTAATGGCTTTGTCAATTCGGCCGGGTAATTGCGCGCTCCCCAATTCAGAAAGGCCACTTCCGACAAATCCGACAATCCTCAACGCGCGTCTGTTGGCCGAAGGCACGGCCAAATCCGGACGGCCATCTCCGTTGACATCCGCGATGCCTGAGAGGCGCATTTCCGGTGATCCAATAACGTGATTGGAAAATCCAGAGAGACGCGCAACGCGCTTGAGCTTGCCGCCCACCAGTTCATAGAAATAGAGCGTGCCGCCGATATGAGGCGTCTCGACATAAGCAATTTGCTTCCGGCCAGAGCCTCGAAAATCAGCAATGCCTGCAACGTTCAGCCAGCGGTTCGACAATCCGATAAACCCGGTACTGCCTCGTTGCTCAATCTTGCCCTGCCTGAGACCATAAACCGTTACCGATCCCCCGGCAGATAACGAAGCACGAATGGTCACGATTTCGGTCGTGCCATCATTGTCCAGATCAACCAGCCGCGGATAACGGTCCTCGAAGACATGCGCCTTGGGCAAGACCAGCTCAACAGTTTTGCCTGACACCGTCTCAATCACTAGGCCACCCGCCTCGGTACCATCGCCGAGAATGGCATGGCCATATCTCTGCGTCGGCCGCGTATACCAGCCCGCAACGATATCTGCTGTGCCGCCAATCTTGACAAGCAGTCCGTCTGGGAGGCCGTTCTTCACGAGAGGACGAGTTTCTTTGACGATTTCAGCAGGCAAATCCCCAGCATCAATCTCCTTGGCTTTCCACTTGGTTCCTGCCACAGCATGACTGCTCATCAATCCGGCTGCCAGAAAGCTGAACAAAAATAGAGATCGCCAAGGCATCTTGCACTCCTGCTAGCGGCTCAGGGAACTTCCCACCAAAAAGCCCCGCATCGCGTACTCACCGATACGGGGCTTGATCATTGCAACAGTCAGCCAGTTCAGCCGAGCTGGGACAGCATTGTCACTGCGCTGGAAACATCATGGTTCGGCGGAGCTTCTTCTACATTGAGCTGCTTTACCACACCATCTTCGACCAGCATCGAATAACGTTGCGAACGCACACCGAGACCACGGGCAGTCAAGTCAATTTCGAGGCCGACTGCCTTAGCAAAGTCGGCACTGCCGTCTGCCAGCATGTCGATCTTGCCGGTGGCGCCACTGTCCTTCGCCCAGGCATCCATAACGAATGTATCGTTTACGGCAGTGCACGCAACGACGTCGACGCCTTTGCCTTTGATCGCATCAACGTTCTGAACAAAGCCTGGCATATGCCCCTTTGAACAGGTCGGCGTGTACGCACCCGGTACAGCAAAAAGCACAACCTTCTTGCCGCCGAATACATCACTGGTGGTTTTCTGCTCAGGCCCTTCAGCGCCCATTACAGCAAATGTCGTCTCTGGCAGTTTATCGCCTACCTGGATAGCCATCGTCGTCCTCTTTCGAAATCTGCAAAACGCTTACAGCTGCAACGCCGTATGCGGGCAACCTAGCGGCAGTTAGCGCTGCCGTCTATCACCCGTTTGATCACCGCGTGGGACTGCTCGTCACTTGGGCAAAGTATATGGGACATCGATGCTGCCGGCATCACTGATCATCGTCACGGTGATCGGCTTGCCTTTCAGTTCGGCAATCTCGACACCTTTTGACAGATCAATCTCGAATACCTGCTCAGACACCGAGCTGGGACCCTTTTTCGTGGTCATCGGCAGGTAAACACGGCGCCCGGCATCAACGAACAAGTCCGCTCCCGATCCTTTGCCAGGGAACGAAGCACGGAACTTCAACTTTGGCGATGGGCCATCATAGGAGGCGGTGACGTCCAACAGTTTTGGCAAGCCCGGTTTGGAGCTATTGCCGGAGACGGGAACCGCTGCAATCGCCCGCGCAAGCTGCGGCGGCATCTGGCGCAGTGACGCCAGATCCACTTCAAGAGCCAACTTGGCTTGAGCGGGAATACAGATTTCCCGACACACGCCGTATTCGAACTGAACCGCCAGTCCGAGCTTGCTCGACGCATTTGTCGTTCGAACCATCACCGGAAGAACGACGTGCTTTTTGTAGCCAATGGATTCTCCGGTGGACTCTGAAAACCGCTTTGGCGTCGGATAAAGAACCTTCGTATCTTTGAGATTGACGGACTTCGACCAATTGAAATAGGGCGGTATGCCACCATCATCGCCCGGTTGCCGCCAATAGGTTTTCCAACCCGGCTCCATCTTG
>JBCDBQ010000491.1:0-5762 GCA_039183375.1 Pseudomonadota bacterium | reverse complement strand
CGCTGGCGGCGTTCCTGCATTTCCTGGACCAGAGCGGCAACGACCTCAGCGCGGGCGGCAGCAATGGCGACGCCCATCTCGGCCATCACCGTTTCAAGCCCCTGAAATTGAGCATCGTTGCTGACGCCTTGCTCCAGAAGCCTGTTGCGCTGTCGCATTGCCCTTTCGTATTGGCCTGCCCGCGACCGAAAACTCGCGTCGAAACAAAGCACCAATCGATCCAAGAAGCGCCGCCGCTCCGAGGCAGACCCAGTGAAGAGCCCGTCAGACATTGGGGTCAGCCAGACCATTTCGATCAGTTCGGCCAACACGCCGGAGCCGCGCTGAGGCTCGCCGTCTATCCGTACGAGGCGTCCTGATCGTTGCCGACCGGAGCTGACTGCAGCATTCTGCAATCCTGTTCCAATTTGCACGACATTTCCATTGCTATGGACTTGGGCTGCGACGGCCCACTCGCCGGAACCCTCCCCTTTGCCATCCTGATGGGCCAGGTCCGGATAGGACGCGCGCCTGATGCCTTGGCCTGGCGCGAGCAGAGATACAGCTTCCAACAGGTTGGTCTTGCCTGATCCATTGGATCCAAGCAGCACGACTGGGCGCGCATCGACTTCGACCATACCGCTTTTGTAGTTGCGGAAGTTGGTAAGGCTAAGCCGCTCTACCCATAGGCCGGACACGATCCCAGTGTTCCTGTCTCAACTGTAGGAGCAAGCCACACGCGTGGTTCGTGCCGCACTGCCCGATCTAGCGGATAGCGACGAGCACGCGTTACACGCGCATCGGCATCAAAACATAGAGTGCGGCTTCGTCATCGCTGTCGCGCACCATGGTGGGTGAGCCAGGATCCGCAAGCTTAAAAACTGCATGATCACTTTCGAGCTGACTGGCGATATCAAGAAGGTAACGCGCGTTAAAGCCGATTTCCAAAGGCTCGGCATCATAATCAACGTGCAACTCTTCCGTCGCGCTGCCACCCTCCGGATTATTGACCGAAAGCACGAGCTTCTCCGGCTGCAGATTGAGTTTAACGGCGCGACCACGCTCGCTCGCAATGGTAGAAACGCGATCGACCGCGCTCATGAACTCCGCATTTGAGACGCGCATATCCTTATCGTTACCCCGCGGAATAACCCGGGCGTAATCGGGGAACTGTCCATCAATCAACTTCGAAGTCAGTGTGATCTGTCCAATTTCGAATTTAATCTTGCTCGACGACACGCCGACGGTCACCTCGCTACCGCCATCCTCAATCAGACGATGCAGCTCGTGCACCGTTTTACGCGGAACAATCACGCCGGGCATTCCGTTGGCGCCTGCAGGGATCGGCAAGTCTATCTGCGCCAGACGGTGGCCATCAGTTGCCACAGCACGCAGCGTTTCGACCCCGTCCTCGTCTGTGGCTGTGTGGAGATAAATGCCGTTGAGATAGTAGCGCGTCTCTTCCGTTGAGATAGCGAAGCGCGTTTTTTCAATCAGCTTCTTCAGCTCGTGCGCCGGCAGCGAGAACTGGTGGCCCATTTCCCCTGCGGCTAAATCGGGAAAGTCCTCTGCTGGCAATGTCTGCAGTGCAAAATGTGATTGGCCTGATGTCAAAGCAATGCGCTCGCGCTCGACATCGCGCTCCAACTGCACCTGCGCCCCATCCGGCAGTTTGCGTACGATATCGTGTAGCATGTGGGCTGGAACTGTGACTGCGCCATCGGCTGCCAGCTCAGCCTCCGTTTGCTCAGAGACTTCTCTTTCGAGGTCGGTGGCATTGAATTGCAAGGCGCCACCGTGCGCCCTCAACAGAACGTTTGATAAGATTGGAATCGTTGTCCGTCGCTCGACCACGCTTGTGACGTGCCCCAGAGCCTTCAGTAACTCACCTCTTTCGATCAAAAGCTTCATAGTGGTTCCTGGAAGTTTCTCAGTATCTGCAAGGACGCCGCTTTTAGCGCAACTACAGGCAAATTGCGAGCGGTGTTGTATAGACGTCCACGTATTCTGATTGCCATTACTCAGTCATTACCCTGTGCATGCCACCAGCACGGGCGAATCATGATTTCAGCTGAATGTGATTGATTTGGCAAGGATCATAAAGGGTTAGCAGACAATTCGCGCATGCCGTTGAGCGCGGAAGCGAAGCTTTGTCAGCTGGGGCTGGCCAATAGTGCAGACCGGCCTAAACCTACCGGTTGCACATGCTAGCGCTATCAATTTATCATCGCACGATCGGCCCCTACCCGAATCGGTGATTCAGGTAGGGAGCCGCAAAGTGGATTAAGCGTTGAGCAACTTCTTGAGATCATCAAGTTCATCGCGCAGGCGCTGGTTGCCTTCAAGCGCACCCTCGATCTTCCGGATCGCATGCAACACTGTTGTATGATCACGATTGCCAAAGCGACGGCCAATCTCCGGCAGAGATCGCGCCGTTAGCTGCTTGGCCAGATACATGCCGATCTGACGTGGCCAGACAACGGACCGATGCCGACGCTGGGACAGGATGTCTGGCTTTGAGACCCCAAAGTGCCGGGACACAATCTTTATGATGTCCTCAATGCGGACACGGCGCGGCTCGGCGCCCTGCACCAAATCGCGAATGACCGTCTCAGCAAGGTCCTGGGTGATCGGTGTGCGCATGTACTGCCACTGGGCATGAAGGCGAATGGCAGCTCCCTCGAGTTCGCGCCCGTTTTCGGTTAGACGCTCGGCCAGAAGCTCGAGGACGTCGCGCGAAATCTCAAACGATGGATCGATGAGACGCTTTTCTTGAATACGCTGCTCTAAGATCTTGCAACGCAGCTCATAGTCCGGCGCGGCAATCTCTGTCACGAGCCCGCGCTGCAGGCGGGTGCGCATTCTGTCATTCAGCTTATCGACCTGGTTGGGTGCCCGAGCCGATGCCACGACGATCTGCTTGCCACCATCCAAGAGCGCATTGATAATATGATCGAACTCTTGCTCGGTTTGTTGGCCATGCAGGAATTCGAGATCATCAATCAACAGCAGGTCGATGCTACGGAAACGGTCTTTGAAAGCGAGCGCATCCTTGCTTTGCAAAGCATCAACGAATTCATACCGGAAACGCTCTGCAGTGAGATAAAGGATTTGCGCGTGCGGCATGCGGCGACGCACTTCCCATGCAATTGCCTGCAATAGATGCGTTTTGCCGAGGCCAACGGCCGAGTGGATATAAAGCGGGTTGAAGCCCTTGTTTTCTGAGAACAAAGTCTCAGCCACTTGTGTTGCGCCAGCGTGGGCCATCCGATTAGCAGTCCCAATCACGAACGCATCGAACGTGTACCGTGAGTCAAGCGGAGACCCCTCAAAACCGCCGGCCCGTGTCGCTGTGCGGGCACCAGTATAAGACGGCGTATCGCGCATCAGTGACGTTATAGGATTTGCAGCTGGCCCACCATGCAGAGCATCGGACGAGCTTACCTGCTCGGCTGCCGAGTCAGCGCGTTGTTTCGCAGCGTTACCAGGCTCGCGAACTACTACTTCGACAGCCTCGACGCCAGAAAACTCTTTCTCGGACGACGCCAAAACGTCATCGACATAGTGAGATTGAATCCAGCTTTTCAAGAACTTGACCGGAACTGACAGAGTCAGCTTCGAACCATCAAAGCGTTCAATCTCTGCCGCATTGAACCAGCTTGAAAAAACTTCGTCTCCAAGGCGTGCCTTGAGGACGGTGCGCACCTTCTTCCACTTCTCGGCTAATTTTCCCTTGTCGAGTTCGTCCCGACCTTCAGCCTCGATGCTGCGCGGCTCATTTTGCCGTGTATGCACCAAAGGATGGACACTTGCGTCTGGTTTACGATGCACCCCGACGTCAACGTAGTTTGGCACTGCCATATTGTTACCCCGCACTTGCTCTTCCGATATATTGGCAAGCGTCCAGCCGCAGGTGGTCGACAGGTCCGCACCTCACCACCTCACAGGCTAATTATCACTTGCCGATTGCTTGATGCCTGAGCACGACACCTTTTAGATCCGATCAGCTCCGTCGATTAGCGCTTGCGCGCAAAACGACTGAATGGTCACTAATTTTTGGTTGCCCTAACCTGAGACCAAACAACATGGTGCTGCTATAGCAGTTGACATCGCTATAGCAGTTGCCTTCGGAACTGAGGATCTACCGCGTTTCGCCAAGCGCTTTGGCGCCCGGCGCCAGCGCTCTGGCTGGATTTCCAGTGGAAATAGAATTCATTGAAAACGATCATATTGATACAGACTCCCCACTTATTGCCCTCCAAGATAACCTGTGTCTCAGTTTGCGGTCCGCCACCGCAGCTCTTTGTGAGTCACAGACTACTGGTTTGGCCACGCCCGCACGCAGGCGCACCTCAACTAGAAACTCCAACCAAAGGTTACATGGCAGGCTTGGGCTGATTTTCGTGACAATAAAAGACATCGAAGACACAGCGTCTTCAAACGCGCCGCAGGTCGTCACACCCAACCTGTTTACTATTTGTTAACGATACTCCTGCCGTGTTGATAAATGCAACCCCTGCGATTGCTCCCACGCTGTCTCACCACTACGTCACGCCCCCCAGTGAGTTCGAGAAGGTGGGTGGGTTGCAGCAGCCCTTGTCTAAGCAAACCATTCAAAAACAATCGAAAATTTCATTGGAACTAGAAGGCGGAAAAAAAATGGCGCCCTTAGAGGGGCGCCTGCTTTGAACGCTGTTTAGAGATAAGTCTGCAATTGACAGCTGTAGTGCGACAGCACTCTTCTGGCGTTGTGATTCCAATTTTAGTTTTATGAATCCAGCGAGTTGTAGCGATCAATTCGCCCCGGTCATAATCTCTGTTGCCGGGACTTTTGTGACGAAAGTACAACAGTTGGGCAGCGCCTTGCGGAGGTACCGAATTATTCGTCCTAAGCCATCAATTTGATGCGCTTTGCAAGGCGAGAAACCTTGCGGCTGGCTGCATTGGCGTGAACGATTCCGAGTTGACCGGAACGCGCGATGACCGGCTGGGCGGCGCGCAATGCCTGGGCCGCCTCATCCTTTTTGCCAGCGGCAATCGCTTCTTCAACGCGCCGGACTTCCGAGCGCATGCGTGAACGCCGGGTTTTATTGATTGCTGTACGTTTGATTGCCTGCCGGGCCGCCTTCTTGGCAGAGGACGTATTTGCCATGCGAACTTCTTCCTAACTTTCTGATCTAACAGGTTTTTATCTTCTGCCCCGCGCTACCCTCGATGCTTAAAGCCGGGAACGCGTAAGTGCGCCCGGAAAGAGATTTCCGGGCGCGATCGGCCACGTATACGCATGGACCGGCTCACGGTCAATGAATTTCCTCCGGCAACGTGGGAGCCGACCACCGTGTCAAGGCCATTCAGCGCCTTTGTTCAATCATGCACAGAGTTATGCAGTTTTCCACGTGCCAGAGAGCAATACTCGTTCAACTACCGCAACGTGTGAGACCACGCGCGTGTTGGTTGCTCTCACTGCCTCGATTTCTTTCCTTAAGATGTACGACGAGACCGTCGTATGCGTTTCACCTTAGTCAGAGGCGGACTTCCGATCGCAAAAGTTGAGACGACGGCAAAATTTGTCGAAATGCTGTTATCGATTGACCCATTCACGGCTGGCGAACGTTCCAATCCGGATCGCAGCATGATGCACCGACATGACGTCGCTCGCCTGCCGGAAACTGCAGAGTCGGATGGTCCGTACTGAAGCCGAACGACACCGCTCGCACTTTCAACACGACACACTCACTCTACAACGTCGCCATGCGACCGGAGAAACGATTGGCCGGCGCGCT
>JBCDBQ010000490.1:0-5778 GCA_039183375.1 Pseudomonadota bacterium | reverse complement strand
TGTTCTCGAAAACGCAGGGTTAGTTTGGAAAAAGCGGGAAGGTCAATTCGTAAAGTACGGCATGCAGCGCGATACCTTGTCCGGAACTCTCGCAGGGTTTTTACAAGAGGTCTGCCCGCCTTCCAGAAAGCTGAAGTCTGAAAGTGCTGCACTGAAAGATGGTGCTGACTGAGAGTCTACGTTTTTTTGCTCTAACTTCAGCGGAAAGAGCACCGCTCCGGTCAACCCTCAGCCAAAACGAATAACGGCCATTCACAGACACTACGGCTTATGTCGCAAAAGAGTCCTTTTCTAGAATATTATTCGATGTGTGAACCTCGTTAGCTGTAGACCCTGGCGGCGAATGAGCGTAGGATTTTTTCCTGAAGACTGTGAATTCGAGAAAACCACGCCTTTTGCAGATCCATATGTTGGCCAAGTTTCTATGAGGATACAGGGTTTTGTATCCAGGCATTTGAAACGAGAGGCCTGCAGCTTGCTGCGTTATGTGTGGAAACAAATTGAGGGCCATCGGGCCGAAATGGCACTTCTTCTGCCTTTCGCCCTCCGGAACGGGCTCTTGAAGCCCGCATTCGGAACTGCGGAAGTCGCTTCCTCAACCCCTTTTGCCCCCCTACGCTCCACCCTATACGGTGCTGCGCTATCGACACTCTGTCTCGTCACTCTGGGACCCGTCTCTGCCTCCGCTGAGACCTCCTCTGATGGCTGGTCCAACTCCGGCTCATTCAGCAACACAGAGGCGCGTCAGATGCGCCAAAAGCTCGCCAAGGCATCCAAGGCCAGCATCGACGGTTGGGGCGCTCAGATCGGCTCTGAGGGCGTTGTGACGGATTGGGTGGCCCTCGACAAATTTGAGCGCTCTACGTCGGGTAAGAACCCGCCGCGTCTGGCCAGCTTCCGATTGCCCAAAGGGACCGAGGTCGATCAGCTCTATGCGCTCATCGAGTTCGCGGAATCTCCGAGGGCTGGCTATGACGCGATCCATCACAGCGCCAAGAAACTGACATCCAAGCGTCCGACACAGATGACCCTTGGTGAGATCAAAACGTGGATCAGAGCAACCCCCGGCCAGCACCATGCTATCGGCCGGTTCCAGGTGATACCGTCAACCTTGGCCAGTCTTCAACGACGCCTTCGCCTCCCCGACACTGTGACCTTCAATCGCGCCACTCAAAATAAGATGGCCGGTGTGCTGCTCTATGATGCGGGCTATCAGGATTTCGTCGCCGGTGATCTGACCCTGTCGCGGTTCATGGATAATCTTGCTTTGATCTGGGCGGGCTTCCCGAAGGCCAACGGGAAATCGCACTATCACGGCTATGCAGGCAACCGGGCAACTGTGACGCGCGCTTTCTTTGAAAAGCAGATGGTCAGGATATTCGGGGCCGGTGATGACAAGGCATCCTGATCATCTAATGCGCTGCCATTCCTCGATGGCCTCGACACTGTCGCGTTCGTTGGACTGCATCGCAGGCGCTCGATCACCCCATTTCTCAACACGCAACCTTTAGGCGAGTACGCCTCAGATCGCATGTCACTCAAACCCGAAACACTCTTGCAGACACTCTCCGATCAGAGCGTTGTGACTCATGCCGGTCCTGTGGTCGTTCATCCGTTTTGACTGTCGCCTCGATCCTGTCACAGACCAGTCCGAGCGCCACGGTATCGGATGTCAGACCCAAGTTGAATTCCACCAAATGCCACAAGAAAGAGATTTCGGAATTCAGGTTGGCAACCGAGTGAACGTTTCTTAAATGCTGTCTTGAAAGCCATCCCCTAGGCCAAATTCTGACAGGACAAACCCATGGTAATTGCATGGCCAATTTCCAAACCCGGCGCGCAGTTTTCTTGATCTTTAAGGACGTGCGTTGCGTCGTCATGCTAAATCCGTTCTGGCAAAGTCACCGCCTTTGTAGATGATGCGCATATTGTACGCCTTGGCACAGGCGTACGCGAAACAGTCTCCGAGGTTCAAATCTGCATCGTGACCGACGAATTTTCCGTAGGTCCGCGCCGCGAGAATTGCGCGCTGACCAATCGCCCGCGTGATGTCTATGTTCCGCGCCTCAAGGTCATCGCAAAACTCATTGACCAGCGTCTCTGCGACCTCGCTTTGTTCAAAGTCTGGCCGTGTCTTTCCAGAGCGCGCCCGAGCAACCGCAACCGTCGCCTCAAACCGAACCATTTCCGAGACAAAGAACTCGCGTTTGTGGTCTTCGATACGCTTTAGGATTTCTTCGTATCCGTCTTCGCCATTGAGGATTGCGACGATTGCAGAGGCATCAATGAACATCAGCTATCACCCCAGATTTCATCGGAGAACTTCTTCATGTCGAAATTTGGATCGACCTTCCCAATCTTGTCAGCCTTCGCCTGAAGCTCGTGAACGCGCTCTATAAGCGGTTTCTTTTTCTCAACAGTGTCCAGCTGCGCTTGCAATGCAGCGCGAACGGCCTCAGTTTTGTTTTGTGCTCCGGTGATTTTGGTCACCTTATCGGCCAGAGCGTTCACGTCTTCGTCGCGAATATAGAGCGGCATTTGCATATCCTCCTTCACCTATATGTATATCCGACAAGGGATATTCAAGCAAATCGAAACGCATATTCAATGCGATTTATCTAGAGTTTTCATGGCCATCCAATTCCCACCAGCAGGAATCATATCTTCCTCTTTTTTCAGAACCGCCATCCAGTTTTTGAGCGCCACGATAACCGGCGTGGAGGGGTGATCTGCCCGGTAACCATGTTCCGGCCGGCAAACTGGCGATGGTCCGAACTTCAAAAGATACAACGCCTGTTCAATCACCTTCAGGTCGGTTTCGGCATAATCCATCGCAAGAGGCAGACATAAGCCTGCCCCGCTTAACTGGTCCGCCCCTATGTTTAGGAAAAGGAGGACCAGAAATGGCAAACAAGCGACCGGGCCCGAAGAGATTGCCCCGAAGTTGCGGCAAGTTAAAGTTCGGATGGAATGAACGCGCGAGCCCCTTTTCTTTCGATTGATCAATGCGAACCATGCGCCGCGCGCGGGTCTCAATTCACCGTTTGCGTGGTCTTATCAGAAAACAAAAGCCCAAGTGTTACCCTCCATCGACCGAAACACCATATTTAGTATTCAGATTCTAAGTACCCACAATATATTTGCTTTTAAACCCCCTTTGTTCTATCATTGATGACACCGCTAAAGGGAAACGCAGATGTCCGAAACTGCCATTTCAGAGACACCGACAACACTGCCTGCGACACCCAAGCAACTTGCCTATGCACGCAAGTTGGCAGAGCAACAAAACGTTGTTTTGCCATGGGACATCCAGCAAGATCGGCGCGCGATGAGCCAATGGATCGACACGCAGAGGTCAGCACCTCGCGTTCGCGATACCCGGCCAAGCTCCAAACAAGTGGCTTTCGCGGAGCGCATCGCGCGGATCAAGCGCAGTCCTGTTCCGGACGAGTGTTTTCGGGATCGCACTCTGATGTCCCGCTGGATAGACAGCAACAAACCTTGAATGGGTACCACGCTGGTTTGGCATCTTTAGCGTTGTCTTACCATGTTGGTAGAACCACCGATGCGGTGCTTTGACAGAGGCCTCGCTGCGTACCAATCCATTGAATAGATCGCATCATCTATTCATAGGATCAAATGCCTAGGCTCCGACCGGAACATAGCCTCGGCGACGTTTTTGGCGTTCAAGTTTATGGAGTGCATCAGCAGCCTGGGCTTCGTCTTCGTACGTCACCATCATGGCTTGCCCGTTTGTGCCAATACGTCCCCAGGTGCGAAACACGGAAACTTCCCCAAACAGCGTTGGCTGCAACTCTATTCCGTAGAACCGCGCCATGTTGATCTCAGGGTCCACATGGATCAGGTGGACAGGTATGGTGTCTGTCAGCTCCATGTTCCCAGTATTGCTTGGTACTGCCCAGCTGTCCAATGACATTGCGATATCTATTCTCTGGGAGCGATTCATCTCCGTGATATGAGGCGGCACGGGTTTCACCCGGCCTTATCAATCTGGTCGTATCATATGCGAGCTGAAGATCTTTGCATGCTCTCCCTGCGCCGGATCAGGGTTGACGCGCCCGGACCTTGTCGCGTCCGCTGTTGTTATGGACATAGATGAGAACAAGGTGGATGAGGCTGTTCTGGCGCTGCTTTGGTTGACGCTGCATGACGAGCGCCGCGCGTGGAAAGGATTTGACTGGGAGGCGCTTGACCGCCTGCACCGCGACGGGTTGATCCTGGACCCGGTTGGAAGGGCAAAATCGGTGGTGCTGACCGATGAAGGCCTGCGCCGTTCCGAAGAGCTTTTCACAGAACTTTTTAGGCGGGCGCCAAAGACTTAGCATTCGCCGCGACGAGACCCTCCATGTCACGCTGATCTGCACACGTTTGTGGGCTGGCTGGCGGTTGCAATCTGCGCTAAATCGCCTCTGTCGGGCGAACAGGGAGAAGGCGACGATGACAACGGGGAACGATCTTGTTGGGCTCATCAGGTTCATCACTCGCGACGAGGTTTGGCACGTGCGGCTCGCGGGTGTGTTGGACGCGCATTTTCTGCCTGCGCTTGAGGCCTTCGATCTTGAGTTCGAGGATTTGGGCGACTTGCTAGGCGAGGATTGGCCAATGATCCTTTGGGGCGGTGGCCTGGAAGACTTGCTGGGCAGGACATTCGGACCGGACGCCGAAAACGCTGCAGATGCCTATCTGAACGGGAGCGGTTCCAAGGAGAATGCGCAGACCCGCGACTATATCAAAGGATTGCGGGACGCGCCTATCAGCCTTTACGAGGTGAGCGAGATAGACCCCGGCAAATCCATGGTCTTGCGCGACGTGCTCTCAGATGCAGAGCCGGTCACCGTCCGGGAACACAGCGCGACGCAGATGCTGCAGCGGTGGGATCGCATCGCGGCCCGGGTTGTCGCGCAGGGGGATCATAACGTGATCTCAGGGGCGCTGCTGCCCTTCGAGCCAGAAACCGTCGCGTTTTTTGAAGACGGGCTCCGCTCCGTGTTGAAATTGAATCCAGACGATGCGCTGAGGCTGACACAGGATCAGCTTCGCCGCTCCGCACCCCTCTTCACCAATGCCTGGCTCTTCGCGCATCTGCCGAACCTGCTGGACCCGGAACCACCGCAAATCAGCAACAGTGATGGCGACGACCTGCTCTTTCACGATATGCGCTTCCCCCTCGCCAGCAAGGTGACGCAAAGCCAGGTCTCGCAAAAACTGTCCCAGTCCGCAGAGCTCGTGGTCTCTGGTCAGAAGGATTGGACCTGGCTTGCCGTCGATACCCCGTCTGACAACAAGCATGGCACCGGCCTCGTATTGGACAAGTCGATGTCAGGGGCCTCTGTGCTCGGATCCCTGGATCTGAAAGGTCGGACGCTCACGCTGTCTGTAAATTCTGCAGCGCGCGCCGAACGCGGCGAAGCCCTGGTCCGCGACCTCCTGGGGGATCTGGTGACGTCACCGCTGACATCAATCCAGACCGTCGAGCAAATGATGGCGGATGACGGCCTGGAAAGCGGCGTGGCGGAAGACGAGGACATTCCCCCTGCCCTTGCGCGTGAGATGGCCCACGAACATCTCGACCATCACTACCGCGATACGCTTGATCAGCCGATCCCGGCCCTGGATGGCAAGACCCCGCGCCAAGCCGTTCGCAGCACGACGGGCAGGAAAAACGTCATCGACTGGCTGAAGACAATCGAAAACCGCAGCGCGCGCCAGACCGGCTCTCCTGTTGCAGACTATGATTTCGGCTGGATGTGGGACGAG
>JBCDBQ010000489.1:0-5796 GCA_039183375.1 Pseudomonadota bacterium | reverse complement strand
TTATTTCTCATTACTGGTTCGAGTAGGATGCAGACGAAAACTAATCTCAGGGCGTAGCTGAGATACGCTTATGCGAATACTTTAGAAGTTTACATGATGCCCTCGAAGAATCTCCAATCGCCGACGCAAAATGCTTTCTGGATGGTAGCAGACCATCTCATACGTACTTGCGTTTGGTGAATATCCGTTGAAGATGGCTGTGCACGAGTCTTTCCGATTCCCATCCGGATCAAGACAAAGAGGATATAAAATATTTGTACGAATGAAGCGTACTTCTAATTCTGCACAACTTCGATCGGAGCTACTTGCAACTCAGTCAAACCGTAAGCTCAAATGTTTCAGCATAATGGACTTCGCAGTACGCTTCTTGAGGTGCTCACCCTTATTGCACATTTTCTGTGGATCATCAGCCTGAACAGCGTCGAGCGCTTTCGTTCTGACATCTAATTTGTATGTCATATCACAGTGCATAAGGTAGAAGTTGTCGATGCTTCCGTAGCGTCCTTTCGAAATACTGATAATACCGACTGATGGCGCAAAGCGGATGTTAGTAGCGCTCGTCGAGAAAATATTCCGATTGGCATCAGGAGGATCACCAATCAGACTCTGACCCTCCATCCAAGATGGTTTATTGCCACCCAGATACTCTACCAGAGTGGGTGCGATGTCGACGGTCTGTGTATTGGCCCGGATGACAGTTCCCCCGAAGTCTTGATTGGGGAACCTAACGATCAGCGGAATCTTGAAGCGGGGTTCATGGGAAATTCCGTGATCAGAGGTTACTACTATGATCGTTTTTTCAAGCAGGCCTGTTGATTCAAGCCGTTTGTAAATCTGCTTGACATAGGCGTCAAATGAGAGGATCGCGTCGTCATAGTGGTCGTTCGACCATTTCCCGACTACCACTGGAGATCCGAGTGAAAAACGGGTCACACGCGGATTAAAGTTCGGTCCATGTGTACCGAGAAAGTGGGTGTTGATGAAAAACCGTCTATCAGTGCTGTTGAGATCTGATAGCACAGCCCGAAGACGATGCACGTCGTCGAAGCCTGGTCTCAAGCCAGGCTCACTGCCGTCTACTTGTGAGTATGGATTTGGCATCTCCCCCAACCACAGAGCATCCCTCAACAACGCTGTGGTGTCGTTCACCACGCGGTCAAACAACCAGTTTGTTGTCTTGTAGGTGAACTTGACGGGAAGCGACGAGCTCACCATTCGGCGATTGTTGTTGATGTCAAAGGCTGCAAGGATGTTCTGCTCAGAAGCATCGGCATAATGCGGAACAGCAATATTGTTGGTGTGGTAACCTTGCTCCCGCAACAGACGGGGCAGCGAACGATAGGCGTTCTCATGCTTAAGGCTGTCCGGAGGAAAAACAACTTTACTCCGAGTCGGCAACATGCCTGTCAACAGAGATACAACCGATCCCGTGGTGTGCCCATTGTTGGAGTAGTGGCTACGGGCCACTAGGGCCTCGTGCTTTATCGAATCGAGAAACGGTGTCGTCTCACGTTCATAGCCGTAAAACGACATACGCTTCGCGTTGATACCATCGGAGGAAAGTATAAGGACGTTGTAGTCCCTGGGAAATTTAGTAGCGAAGTCGGCACGCGCCTGGATGTTCCCAGACAGGTTAAACAGTGCAAAAACGCTGGCAATTGCCATAATCAGATTTGCTATTGGGAAGCGGCATCGGGCAACAGCATTGCGATAACTCGGTCCAATTCGCATAAATGCACAAAAGACTCCAAGGCTCGCTGCCAGGATGACTGAATTCGCGACAATCGAGTCCGTGTTCTTTGCCCCAATGCCGAACATTGTGTACGAGAAGTTTTCGATCATTACGACAGCAAGTATCGTCGAGAATGCTGCGAATAAGAATAATCCCGCATAGTCCGCAACCTTGCGCATGGAGTGATTTCCTGATGCGTTTGCTGCAGCTAATAAGGCCGTTAGCAAAGCAGCACAGGCGAATGCGAAGAATGCGAGGGTCAGGAGCGCCGTTGCTTTCTCAAGTTGTCCAGCTAAAAGTAGCGCAGAGGGTTTTGTTGCATGGAACAGGAACACATAGGCGACGAGCCCGCCTAGCGGGGTGAACAAAAAGTAGATCCCGCCTACGTCTCGCAGACTAGCAAGTGTGATGGAAACGCGTTCGGACATTATACGTCACCTATTGTTATTGATTGTCGTCCGTTGCACTCAAGCGAAGCCGCCAAAACTCTCTTGCGAGTGGCTTCAAGTATGTCATCGCGCCGACGCTGCATCACTTCAACCGTTCGATCGACACTGCAAACGAATTCAATCACACGCGTTGCAGCAATCTCGGCGATCCCGTTCACGATCTCTTCCATTGAGATGCTCTTTGATGCCGGGAGATCTTGATCGAACAGGAGTCTGCCAAGCGCATCTCCCTTTGTGCGATCCGCAAAGTTAAGCCGTACGCATTGATGCCAACCTTGGTGCGCAATATCGTGATACCGTTGTCAATCTGTTGGTCTGCAGCGTAAATAAGGAGCCGGAGACCCTCTCAAACTCTACAGAACTGAGTGTCACGGCCGGACTATTTCTTGCCGCTTTTGAAACTGGCTAGGGTCATCTTGGCATTGCTTAGGTAAGCGCCTACTTTCTGACGCAGCGTGTACCAGGCTGTTCCAGCCATGGCGATAGCCGCGATAAGTCCCTGTAGCATCATGCTACCGACGGCAGGGTCAATGTATGCGAATGCAGGGGTGGGGAGCAAAATTGCAATAGCTGCAAGTGCAGCCAGTTTGGGAGCTCGGGACATTTGGCATTCCTTTGTACGCGTGAAGCCAACAACTAGCTAATACAGATGGAGACGACTAAACTATACGGAACTAGTTACTGTTTCATTTCCGCATTCTTGAATCTGTGAATGACTGCAGCGGCTTTGGTCCTTTAATAGGCAGCATCGGTCATCATGACTGCGCAATGTCAAATCACTAAGTTCATAGATCAGTCTTGCACCGCTAAAGCCTTGATCAGCCGTCGACCATCTAAGGTTTTGTTGCCACCAGTCTGAAGGTCGGCAAGCCATCGATTAGCGTCCGTCCGGATTGCATCTGGCCCTGTCGACACAACCAAGCGAACGAGGCCATCAAAGGTAAGGCGCCCAAGGATACGTGGAACAAGTTGAACAGCATTAGGAATCCGAAAGGTATGATCCAAACTGACACCATCATTAACTGTTCAAGGCGAGTCGGGGAAAGCGTTCGCGAGGTGAGATACCAGGCGATTGCAGCGATCGGAATAGCAAGGTCATAGGCCAGCATGTAGGGAGGAACGAGCACCGTGGCTGTTGCTGTGATGGCCACCTTTAGGGGCCAACTTACGTTGCAATCGAAGAGATACCGCAGTGCAGTAAGAACCACTGCGCCTGCAATGATGAAGTGAGCGACCATGGCCGAGGCGAAGCTAACGCCCGCATGAACAAGCCCGCCATAGACTGAGACGCTAAGAAGCCCGTAGTAGCGATCGCGGAGTTCGTAGAGGAAGTTTTCCTGCACGGGTACAATGTTAACAAGATACAAGCTCCACGAGTCCCACCCGAACCAAATGACACTCGCCGATGCCAGGGCTATCGCAGTCAGCGTTGCGGAGAGTATTGCTATCCATCGACGCTCCGAGAGCAAGATGATGGGCAAGAGAATTCCAAGCTGGGGCTTGATCGTCAGAAGGCCAATAAGAATACCGCCAACCACTGGGTGGGTTGGAGTCAAGCGAAGGCCTACGACAAACAATACCGTCAGCCATAGAGCCAATTGGCCGTGGAAGATGTTGTTCCATAGGACAGGTGCAGACACAATCACTAAAACGGACAACCAATTTCTTTTCCTGTCGGCATCCCAATTGCTCGCAGCAAAGGCAAAGGCCACAATGCCTGCAACAGACCAAACAGCTAGTGCAGGGCCGTAAGGTAGCAAACCGAAAGGCACAAGCAGCGGTAGGATGTTCGGTGGGTATGAGAAGACAAAGAGATGAGTTGATGGGCTAAAAATCTCAAACCGGTGCGCGTTGTATGCGTCCAGATTGTACAGAACGTTAATCTGGCCTTCCACGGCCAGACGGCCGCCTAACCAGTAATTGGTGAAGTCAACACCGACAAAGCTACCATTGCCAACCACCCAATTAGCGTCTGGCCAAAGTTGCGCTTGAACCACGATTAACATAGGCATCAGCGCGATCGTGGATGCGACAAACAAATTTCGAAGGTGAGTGGGGTGCACCTGCTAATCCTGCGTTTGGGCGACTGTTCGATCTGGCAGATTAGCTACGAAAACTGAATTTGAAGTTAGTTGTGCTTGAGATCAGATTTCTCAGATGGTTTCTTGTTTTTGTTATTCATTTGATCAAAGCCGCCATGTACGGATTGCTCGCGGTGATAGGTGCCTTCCGGCTGCCTGAGGGCGTAGATCGTTGACACTCTTATACCCGGATGGAGACAGCTTACGAGATCATTAACCTTCCACCGAACTCGCAACGCCTATTCGGACTTTGTTATGCTGTTCACGGCAATCTCCTCTTCGTTCGGAGCAACTCCGATCAAAAGAGGATCAAAATAGGTCC
Organism: Pseudomonadota bacterium; assembly: GCA_039183375.1. GTDB lineage: Bacteria > Pseudomonadota > Alphaproteobacteria > Rhizobiales > Hyphomicrobiaceae > Tectiglobus. The sequence continues at coordinate 1,212 of JBCDBQ010000489.1, read as the reverse complement.
GTTCACACGATCGAGTTTGGGAGAGTTATCATGAAATCTTTGGTTTGCCGCTTTGCGAGGTGTGAGTCTGGTGCAACTGCAATCGAGTATGCCTTGCTTGCTGCACTGATCGCTGTTGCTCTGATTTCAGGCATGCAGTCCGTGACCAACGGTGTCTCAGGTACGTTTACGAAGGTGAAGGACAACCTCTCTTAATCTCTCGATCCCTAATACGGGTCTTCAGCAAGCTGTTAAGTCCCAGCGAGGACACGCTCCGATACTCCTCGCTGGGATCAAACTGACAATCCGGTTCTAGCCGCCGCGAAATGGGCCATTACAACATTCTTTGCAGGAGCGACCGTTGCAGCTGAATGAGCGAGTGGCAGCTTCGTCCCGCTTTTCTGACCTTAGGGAGAAGCGTCAGCGCTTCAATGTCGAGCCCACAACAGAGATGTTTGGCGCCTGCGGAGCGTAATCGGCTCACTCCCGCAGCCGATGGTAGCAGCGCCTTCAGCACTCATCGATCAGATCATGTCGCTCGATCAACAGATCCACGAACTGGATCAGTGCATCAAAGAGCAGCATCGCGCCATCGACGTAAGCAAACGGCTGGAGAGCATTCCTGGGAGCGGCATCATGGGCGCGACGGCGCTAGCTGCAACCGTCATTGATCCCAGTCAGTTCAAGACTGGTCAGGATGATCCTGCATGGATCGGGCTCGTATTCAAACTGTCCAGCCGCTTCAGCCTGTGCGACTGAATTGAGCGTTTTCTACTAACGTCTCGGCCACCGGTGGGCGCATGCCGAGGGTCTGGTCCGGTCGAACGTGATTGTATTGGCGTATGCACGTAGGGATGACTGTCTGGGCCCGTGCATGCTTCACCCGCTGCGAATGTGAACATCCGCAGAACGGTTGAAAGTTAGAGCCGGCTCAGCAGCAGAACGTAGCCGAAAGTCGCACACGGTATTCAACGAACCGGGTAAATAGCATTGTCATCGTAGTGGTTGCGGCGGAAGTCTGCTGCAGTCCGCAACAGCTCATCTCGCCGTTCGAGTGTTTTTTCCAATTCAGCAGTTTGGCGATCATGCTCCGAGCTGAATTCGGCAACGCGACGTTCGAGGTCCGTGCCACGATTTCATTGTCACTCGACGTCAACGTTTCGTCTGCGGCCTGGGCCAGGTATTGAATTGTGTGTTGCTGGAGAAACTCCGTCGCTAAATCAATCGCCTTGG
>JBCDBQ010000488.1:0-5818 GCA_039183375.1 Pseudomonadota bacterium | reverse complement strand
CGGTGTCTCTCATCGGGCTATTCAACCGATCATCGCGCGCGAGAATTGCTTTGGCGAATAGAGCATGAACTGCGGGCTTTTGCAGCGCCAGCAATAAACGCTGCTCGTTCCTTTGCATCAGGAGACGACTGAACGATCAGTTGTTCTGCGCCAAGACGTGCCATCTGAAAATGCGGTCACGGCGCCGGCGTTCTCATCGGTCACGAAAATCAGAGAACCAGCACCATATGTCGATGCGCTGGGTAAGGAACTCACGCTATAGCTCGGTAGTTTGGGTGGGTTCTTGGGCTCAAGTGAGCCGCGTGTCTTATTAATCGTTAGAATATCTTCGTCGGTTTGATGCGGATCGCTACCGATAACGAAGTCACCAGAAGTGGCACGCCGCCCGATCAGCCAGGTCTCGGCGGTGTCAGCGAAAAGCATGTAGGTATCACCACCGCCTTGGATTCTGACTTCAGTACCGCCGTTTTCGTCGTTGTTGCGGATCAGGTTGTGAAACGTCCAATTGGCCCGAACATCAAATTTCACACCATAGACAGTACTGTCGGTTTGGGTGCCGCCTTCAACGGCGAACATCGTTGAGCCATGGTTCAGTTCTTGCGCATTCCAATTGTAGGCAATGCCGATTTCTCCAGCGGGGACGTTGCCGGGATTGGCTTGTTGGCGACCGGTGAGAACAAGACGTGATTGGTTGTCAAAATACGGCAAGCTCCAGTATCGCTGCTCAGCTTCGCTATACTGGAAGCCCCAGGGTGAACCAATCGTCTCAAAATGGAGAGCGAAGGCCTGAGAGGGACTTCCAAAAAATGCACGGTCGCGATCCAGCTGCCACTGAATCTTGACGTTGCTCGAAAAATCGCTCCAAACAATCTCGTCAATGACAGTGCCAAGGTTAGATCCCGAGGTGCCGTCATGAGGCGCGATCCAGGAAAAGACGCGATGGCGCTCGCCATCCGTATCAAGCATTTCCATGTGCCGTTCGACAACGTATTTGCCGGCCAGATTGTATTTATACTCGAACGTGTCAAACAGGGCGGCCTTATTGCTTTGAGCGGCGACCCCGACCGTATCAGAGAGGTTCCAACCAATCGCCGTGACCTCATTGACGTAGTCTTCATCATCAACGCCGCTGCCATCGTCGAACGTGTTTTGATTGACAATGTGGCGCCAGTTGACCGCGTTCAACGACTGATCGGCTGATCGTTGCCAAAGCCCGCCATGTTCTTGTGTGAACTCAGCCGTATCAGCCGCGGCGAAACCTTTGGGAAGCGAAACCTTCCCTGTATCGTGTTCGACAACAATACTGTCCTGCCATGTCGTGCCATCGGCCGATACTTTGACGCTTAAGTCATCATTGCCAGCCAACCCGAGTTCAGCCCGCCCGGAGAAATTGTTTTGATAGACAAGACTTGCCGTTTGACCGCTACTAGCTTTGTTGATCTTGAGTTGATGGCCGTCGCCTTCATGGTTCAGTAGTGTGGCCTCTGAACTGACGGAGAGACGGTTCGTGTCATCGGCGGCTGCATTGATTCCGAGCATGGTTGTCTCTGTAATAGAGCCGCCGCCGTTGCCGCTGTTCTCGGAGCTTGCTGCAGCGGCAATCCACGAGCTGCCATCCCAGGCAACCAAAACGTCTTCGTCGTCAATCCAGGCTAGCCATCCCTCGTTCGGTACGTAGAACGCCCACGCGCCATCCTGGTATGCCGCGATCGTACCGTCTTGGTCTGCCCATTCTCCCTCGCTACTCTCGGCGACAATATAGCGATCACCATCGGAGGGACTGCTCGGCGGAGCAGCCAGGTCGCGATCTCTGACAGACAACTGGACGATAGCATCGAGCTGGCGCAGCGCCTCATTGTGCGTGACATGTTTTTGCGCTTGCGCAGGCATGAGATAGGGAAGGTCGAGGTTCGGTGTATCGTCCACTGGCTTGCTCCGAAAGATGCCTCCCGGAAGAATAACTATGGCGTCGAGGGCGGGGATATCTTTGAGCCTTAAGCAGCTTCAATCAGCGATCGAAGAAGTCCTTCATCATCCAGATCTACGACATTCAGAACAACCGGGCCCGGCCTGGTTCGTACGCAGAACTGTCACTTCTCGCCGGTTTGCTTGGATTTTACGCGTTCGTTGGAATTCTTGACGGTGCCTTCGACGCACGTTTAGCAAACATTGTCGGCAGCACCGCACTCGGCGCAATCCTGTTCTGGAGCACGCTTTCAAGACTGAGGACTGAGCCACTTGATATCTGGGGGGCGCTGATCTGGTTCCGTATTGCGTGTGCGATTTACTACGCGCTTGGCGCACTTATCCCCTATGTCGGTTCGGAGTCTACAGTGCTCAGCATCAAGAGCCTGTACCCATTCACCGATGACGAGCTCTTGAAGGTAAATGGCGTTGTTGCGGTCTCAGTTTTCCTAGTGCTGTTGGCAAGTCGGCTGGTGACAAACAAAGTCGCGTGCGCATCCTCCAGCGACGGAAACGCATCGTTGCGCCATTTGGCCTTTGCCGCGGTCACATTCCTGTTCATTGGAGGCATTGCCCGATATGGCAGTGTCGTTCCCATACTCACCGAGAGTGGTTCGGGGGTTCTGACTGGTTCGGTTGCAGCCATTGCGAAGACCTACTCCGCAGGCCTAATGCTGTTGTTATTGTACGGACTTCACAACCGTCGTTGCGCTCTCGCCGTGGCCGTGGTTTTGACAGTCATTGAGCTGTTCATCGGCCTATTGCTGTTCAATAAAACGGATCTCATTGTCACCATTCTATTCGTTGTGTTGGCAATCTATCAGGCCCGCCCATCGCGCCTTAGGCTGGCAGTGGGAGGCGTGATTGCCGTTTCAGTTTTTAGCCAGATTGCACCTCTCGTAGAGTACGGCAGAGATCGCGTATTGATTTTAAATGGCGGTCTGCCGGCAGCATCGCTCGGTCAACGTTTCGAGATCGTTCGCGAATACATAAGACAACCTCAGAGAGCATTGCTCCAGACTGACGATTTCCAGCCGGCTCTGAACCGTATCAGCTACGCCAATGCCATGACGATGGTGGTGGCTTGGTATGATCAAGGACATGCAGGTTCGACTTTGGACAACGCACTCACCGTTATCGTCCCACGACTGCTTTGGCCAGATAAACCCGTCATGACAGGAAGCGGTCAAGATCTTTACAGCGCAGCAACAGGGCAGATCGGAACATCGATTAGTGCGGGGTTGTTTACCGAAGCCTACTGGAACTTTGGCTGGTTTGGTCTGCCACTCTTGCTGCTTCCTTACGGTGTAATCCTCGGCATGATATCGAACATTGGCGTGGATACGATTAAGAGAGGTCGTTGGCTTTATCTGCCTGTTGCTCTGTTGGGTGTTCAGATTGGTACCCGCGTCGACGGTCACTACGTGACCGACGTGATAGGCGCATCAGCCATAATGTTTTCAGCTTATCTGCTGTTGCGCATCATAGAAGCGCTCACGTTTCTTGGGCAGTACCGGTCGGTCCCATAGCGTGATGTACCATTCGATGAGAGTTCTGCATGTCACGCCGTCATTCTATCCGGCAACCCGTCTAGGCGGTCCTATACAGTCGACTCTCGGTCTGTGCAATGCACTTGCAAGCAAGGCTGGTGTCGATCTGACCGTCCTGACAACGAACATGGGAAGCCAGTCGACCGAGAAAAGGCTAAGCGATGAGACACTACGGGTGCATTCGTCCAGCAATTACTCGGTGACATACTCAAAATGCTGGTGGGGGAAGGACGTTGCCCCAGGCCTGCTAGGTTCTCTATGGCGGGCCGTCAACACAGCGGATATCGTTCATTTGACCGGTGTGTATTCATTTCCGACGGTGCCAACACTACTGCTCGCGCGAATGGCGGTTAAGCCGGTTCTCTGGTCCCCTCGCGGGGCATTGCTTGCGGCCAGTGACTGGAAGTCAGTGAATCGGCCGCGCTTGAAATTCGTTTGGGAGACGGCTTGCCGGATAGCATTGAATTATGATTCCACCGTGGTTCATGCCACATCGCAAGCGGAGCTTGCGGCCAGCCTGACACGAATGCCATGCCTGCGAGGCGTCGTGATCCCAAACGGCGTTGTTATCCCTAAGGCTGTGAGTCGACCGAAAATACGTGTCGCTAGACCAGGCGATAGTGAATTGCGCCTTATGTTTATTGGTCGACTCGATCCAATCAAAGCGCTCGATAATCTCATTTCATCGCTATCACAACTACCGTATGGATTTGCAAAGTTGCGGATCTTTGGATCCGGCCAGTGTGCCTACGAGAAGCACTTGAAGAAGTTGGTTGCAGCAGCCGGGTTAGAGAAGCAGGTGGAGTTCGAGGGGCACGTAGATGGGCACAGAAAAACTCAAGCATTCGCTGAAGCGGATGTTTGTGTTGTCCCGTCGCATATCGAGAGCTTCGGCATGGTTGTAGGCGAGGCGTTGGCACACGGCTTGCCGGTTATTGTCAGCAAGGGTGTGCCCTGGCCCGACATCGAAGCTTGGAACTGTGGGATCTCGACCGAGAACAGTCCAAGAAAATTAGCTGATGCAATACTCGAAATGAGCCGTCGCGACTGCCAAGCCATGGGCTTGAATGGAAGACGTTGGGTTCTGGAGGAGTTTGATTGGTCGAACGTTTGTGACCGATTCTTGAAGGTCTACGGTGCGATGATCCATGGCAAAGAATGCACCAATGCGTTGTTTCAACGAATGGGCGAGCGTCAGTGAAGGTCTGCGTGGTGTCTTCCTGCGGGGGGCACTTAACCGAAGTCCGTGAGTTCAAAACTGCTTACGGTCGATATGAACATTTTTATGTGCTCAACGATCGAGTCGTTCTGCCGGAGGATATGAAGCAAAGAACTTACTTTATAGCGCATTCGGAACGGGACTGGAGACTACTTCTCAACATCTACGAAGCTTACATTATACTAAAGCGTGAGCGACCATCAGCAATACTAAGCACCGGAGCCGGTCCGGTCGTTCCGTTCGCATTGGTCGGCAGATGGCTGTTTCACTCGCGTATCATCTTTGTCGAAACATTTACGCGTGTTGGACGACCGTCGTTAGCGGGACGCATCATGTATTGGCTGGCCCATGATTTCTTTTATCACTGGCCTTCACAGAGCAAGTATTTTCCAAGCGGTGTTTGCGGTGGGCCGATGCTATGAGCACCTTTGTATCCGTGGGTAACTCTCGCTATCAAATGCATCGATTGTTAAGCGCGGTGTGCAATTTCTCCAAGCACCTGCCGCAACCTGTTTTTGTTCAGCATGGCCATACGCCTTTCGATTGTGCTGGGGTGAAAAGTCGTGCCTTTGTGAGTCAGCAGCAGTTCGAGCAGAGCTTGATCAAGGCTGACGTCATTGTTTTGCATGGTGGTGGTGGCAGCATACTTCAAGCCAACAAGATTGGTAAGGTGCCGGTGGTTATGCCAAGGCTCGCCGGATGGCGAGAGCACGTTGATGATCACCAGCTAGCAATCTGTCGGAAGCTTGAGGAAATGGGGAAGGTAGTGCTTCTGGAACAGCCGGACAACTTGCTCGAAGCTGTGACGCAGGCCATGGCCTTGCCCAGGGCAGGGTACGCTCGAACCGGCAATTCGCAGATGCTTGGGCTGGTTGACGCCGCTTTGAAAGCAGTGGCCGAAGAGAAGGCATGAGACGTTTGCTCGATTAGCCCTTCGATTGCTCTCTCATCCTCCAGCGCTCACCTATCAGAATTGTCGTCCGATCCGCCAAAGTCTCAATGCCACTGATCCTCGGAGTTAATGCCTTTCACGCAGATGCTGCCGCAAGCATCGTGCGCGATGGTCGGATTGTTGCGGCAGCGG
>JBCDBQ010000487.1:0-5880 GCA_039183375.1 Pseudomonadota bacterium | reverse complement strand
GCGAGCGGGATAGCCAATATTTATGCGCGTGATGCTCTGACGTCTGCACAAGGCCACGACAGCCTCAACGCAATGTACAACGATCGCTTCGTCCTGGGCCTCGGTGTTTCACATGTACCGCTGGTCGAGCGCGCCCGTGGTCACTCCTACAGCAACAAGCCCGTCACCACGATGCGGACGTACCTTAAAACCATGTCCGAGGCCATAATCGATCCAACTATCAAGCGTGAAGATCGCAGTATCGTGCTCGCAGCCCTGGGTCCCAACATGTTGAAGCTCGCTGCGACGGACAGCAAAGGTTCTCATCCCTACTGCGTCACGCCGGAACACACTGCCCGGGCACGGGAGATCATGGGACCGGACGCCTGGCTGTGCGTCGAGCAGAAATTCTGCTTGAGCACTGATGCAGCCGAGGCGCGAAGCGTGGCACGCAAACACATGCGCCGTTACATGGTTCTCCCAAACTACCGCAACTGTTGGCTGAGTTTGGGCTTCACCGAGGCTGATTTCGACGGTGATGGCAGTGACCGGTTCCAGGATGCGATGGTGGTCTGGGGTGGCGAGCGCCAAATTCGAGACTGCATTGAAGCACACCAGCGCGCAGGAGCCGATCAGGTTATCCTGCAGACCTTCCCGCCTGACGGTGGAAACGGGGCGGACTTCGCTGCCTTAGATGCGTTTGCACCCGGTTAATGACTAATCCTTCAGATTTTATTCAAATCAGGACGCAAGTTCATGAATTAGAAGTAATTTTCTGACAGAAGGCGCCCGAAAATTAAAATCGGTTTAGCTTTTAGAGCTTAAAGTGGAACTTCCAAGAATAATGCAATCTCTAGGAGTTCCACGGTGCCCGGACTGTTTTGGCGGCGGAAAAATGCCAAACTCGACGCGCGGTTAAATACTGTCGTCGAGACCTCCGAGCGCTCGAAGCAGTCGTTCAAGCGCAAGCAGCCTGGCGTCCAAATCGACACCTATTACGTCGACCAGAACAATGAACCGTCAGACGTTGAGTTGGAAGCCCACGAAGAGTGGACCGACCAAGAGGCTGCCGGTGAGATAGCTCCCGACGCCGAAGAAACATCCGAGCCACTTGTCCATGCTGAGACTGGTGAAGAGGCGGCCGTTGAGCTGGGTTCGGACAACGCGATTGCACCAGTCGAGCTTTCATCTGAAGAACTACCTGACGACGATCCAGCAGCGGACAAGGAAGTCGGGGCCGAAGAGTATGAACTGCTTGAGCTCGCGATAGAGCGCTATGAGCTCGCAGAAAAGCAGGAAGAGGAAGCCCGGGAGCGCGAAGAAGAAGCCATACGCGAAGCCGAAGAGCAGCGGACTCGATACGCCGAGCTAGAAGGCGAAGTTGAACAACTGCGAGCATCGGAGAAGAAGGCGCAAGAACAACGTGATCTCGCGATCCAGCTCACCGAGGAATCACAGCAACGCATCCTGGAGCTTGAGGCAAATACACAAGCACGCGAAGGCCAACTGACGACAATCAGCCAGCAGGATGGTGACGAACAACTGCAGCAAACGATCCACGAGCTGCAGGCGAAATCGAGCGAGCTCGAAACAGAGCGAGATGCGCTTCGCCAGGAACTGACGGTGACGGTCGACGAGCGCGACGCTGCCCTGGAATTGGTTGAAAGCTCTGAGGTTGAGCTCAGCGAGTTACGCGAGGGTGCTGCAGAACGCGTACAGGCTGAACAGGATAGCGCGGAGGCTCTGGCGCACCTGCGAACCGAACATGAAGCAGCACTAGAGAATGTCCAGGCTGCGACGGACGAGGCGAACAGGCTTCAGGAGCAACTTGAGCGCCACGAGAACGATCAGGCTGATTATGAGCGCCGGATTGCCGATGATTTCGAACAGAGGCAGGCGGTAGAGGCTGAACGCGATGTTGCGGTGCAGCGGGCAACGCAATTGGAAGATGAGCGCAACGAGTTCCAAAATCAGTGCGAGTCGTACGTGCATGAAATGGAGCAACTACGTTCTCAGATTGAACAAACGCAACAAAGCCAGGTTGAGGCGCGCGAGACAGACGCCGAGGCTCTCGAACATGAATTGCAGTTGCGGCAGTCTGCCGAAACTGAAAGAGATCAGGCAGTTGAGCAGCATTCTGCGCTGGAAACCGAGGCGCGAGAGCTGCGCGACGAGCTCGAACGAACGAAAAAAGAAAGTAGCGAGAACGCAGAGAAATTCAGGCTGGAAGATCAGGCTAAACGAGCGCTTGAAACTGAACGCGACTATGCAAAGCGCGAAATCGACGAGCTGCATGTCGAGCGCAATCGGCTTTACCAGAAGATCGATCAGTTTGAGAAAGGTGAGCTGGAAGGTTCCGCCTCCCTGGAGGAAGAAGCCGAGCGACGCGCATCCGTGGAACGCGAACGCGACGAAGCCGTGCAGCGCGCCGAGACGGTCCTTGCCGAGCTAAGCGATCTACGCAAGAGCATCGAAGAAAAAGAGCACGCGCAGCGCGTTGACGCGGCCGCACTTCAGAATGAGGCCGCGTATCGCCAGGCGGTCGAAGCTGAGCGGGAACAGGCATTTGAACGTCTGCGATCGAGCGAAGCTGAAGTTGCGCAGCTGCAAGAGCGCATTGTCCAACTGGAAGAGACCGAGCGAACGGCGACCACCGAGCGCGAGAATGATAAGGCCAACGGCGCCCAAGTTTCTGTAGAGCGCGATGAAGCCCTGCGCAGGGTCGAAGCACTTGAGGGCGATCTCCAAGCACGGCAGGAGCAGTTGGGCGCCCTCGAAACGAAGATTGAGGAGCAGGCGCGGCGTCTCGAACAGGATACAAAGGTTCAAGAAGGACTCGAATCAGAGCGCGATGAACTTCGTGGCAAACTCGACGAAACCCGCGGACTTCTTCAATCGGGTCATGTCGATAGTGAGCAACTTCGCGATCAATTAAACGCGCAATTGCAGGAAGCTCTCGCCCGCGTGGATGCGGCCGAGAGCAAAGCTACTGAGCTTCAGAACGAGATGCGCGAACGGGAGCAGGCCCAACAAGAGCAGTTGGCCCAGTCGCAATCGGGTGGCGAAGACCTTGACGCGATGATCGCTGAACGCGACGCGGCAGTTCAACGTGCAGAAGCGGCGGAAGCACAGCTGCACGAGCGTGCGGACGAGCTTGAAAACGGTCAGCAACACATTGAGGACCTGCGCTCAGAGCTTGAAGACGAGCGCGACCAAGCGCTCCTGCGGGCAGCAAAGGCAGAGCAGGAACTCGTAACACTGAAGGCTGCGCAGAAAGCGAAGTCTGCAGGAGCAAACGGACGCGGCGGGAAGAAGTCGAAAGCGGCGACAGAAGAAGAAGAGCGCCTCTTGGCACTCCGCAACGCCACCGATAAGCCTGTCATCGTCAATCGCAGGAAGAAGAAGCCACCTGTCGAAACTCAGCCTCAAACAGACGATGCCGCAGCGCCTGCCGAACCTGCCGCCAAGAAACCGGTAGCAGCAAAGAAACCGCGCAAAGAGAAGCGATTGGGCGCGAGCATGCGCGCAAGCGTAACGTTCGAAGACTCAACGCACGTTCGCCCCTGTTACGTCCATGACAAGTCATCCAGCGGCGCCCAACTTGAGATCATCCGTAGCAAGTTGAGCGATAAGATTGATGACGTCGCCATAGGAGACAAGCTCACTCTTGCGTTCACGTCGGCACAAGAAAACACCTCTGTTGAATGCGAAGTGATGTGGACAGAGGACGGGCATTGCGGTGTGCGATATCTCGGCCAATTCCGCGCGCACGCGGCCAAGCAGCAGAGCGAGCCTGAGCGCAACACTGCCGATAGCAAGAAGGCCGCCAGCGCAAAGGCTGCGCCGCGCAGCTTTGGTCGTGCAAGCAATAATCGTCGTCTCGGTTAGGGCCTGTTCGACACAAATAAAAGCGCTCTGAATTAGCGGAAGATCAAATCAACCGTTCGGGCAGTCAGTCTGTTCTAAGTCGGGTTGGATTCACGCCACCCGCGAATGAGACTGGCAGCGATAGTGATCGCACTAAAAGCGATGATGCAGGCGAGCGTGGCGCCGGAGAATTGCAGTCGTCCATCAAACTGTTGGAAGCCGAAGACACACACCGGACCAAGCGCTCGAAACACGTTGGCGAGAAGCGGGGACGTTCGGCTGACACCGGACTGCACAAGAAACGACGGGATGACGATCAGCAGGAATGCGCTCCCGGCGAGTATCGGAATAAGCTGCGGCGTCGGGTGATAAGCGGCATCTCCGGTGCCAATCTCCATTGCGAGAGCGATGAGCAGTGTCAGAAAAAACCGAACGCCCATGACAGCGTCGGAGCCTATGCCGCGATCCGTCATAGCCCGGGTATAAACATAACTTGTGGTGATCATGGCCCCGCCGAAGATCACGCCGGCCAGTGCCAGAAGCTGCATCTCCATATTGCTGGTCTGCAAGCCGGATGCATTGCTCAGAACTATGGCGCACAGGCAAGTCAAGGTCACCGCCAGGCAGATGTAAAGAGCCTTTTCGAGACCGCCCAGATTGTTGCGGTCGGACGTCCACCCAATCCAACTGGAAACAAGAACCACAAGTGGCCCAATCCCGTTGAAAAGCGTGGCAACAACCGCTGGCTCCAGGTTGCGCAAACCGAAAAAGAACAACAGCCAGGCAGCCGCTGTGGTTGCATTCACGACAAACAAATTGCCAGGCTCCGCGAACAACCGTGCGACATCTCCTGGCTTCCTAATCAGTGACCATGCCAGGAAGACAATGGTCGACGTGCCAAAAGCTAGAAGGGCCACGAAGAAGAAACTCACCGACTGGAACACGTTACCGAAGTAGGCATCGCGCACACCCTGAGCTGTTGCAAACAACAACAGGAATAGAATGCCGACATGGGTCGATGTCATCTAAGGCTCCCGCAACGTGAAGCATCGTACCTAGGATAGGTTGCGGCGCCAGGCGACCTGAAACTTGTTCGCCGCGAACAGACTTGCCAGTATCGGTTCGCCTATCCGAGAGAAAGATCCATTTATGAAGCCGCATGCCAATTCTGCCCGTGACAAGGTCGAGAAACAGATCGATGCGATCGAGGCCTGGAATCCACACGTGAACGCCATGATGGCCCGTAACGACGATGCGGCATTGGTGGAAGCCGACACGCTCGACGCTGCAAGCGCCAACGGAGAGTGGCGCGGTTTGCTGCACGGCGTCACGATCATGGTCAAAGACAACATAGAGACAGCAGGCATTGATACAACCAACGGGTCGACCTTCTTTCAAGGGCATGTCCCCAATCAGGACGCCCCGGTGGTCACGCGTTTGCGCCAGGCAGGTGCGATCATCTTAGGTAAAGCGACCCTGCATGAGTTCGCTTTCGGTGTACGCTCCTTCAATCCGGTCATTGGCCAGGCCAGAAATCCGTACGACACGTCGCGCATACCCGGTGGCTCCAGTGGCGGTTCCGGCATCGTTGTCGCCACCGGCATGGCTGACATGGCACTCGGCACCGACACCGGCGGATCCGTCCGCATACCAGCATCGATCAACGGCATCACTGGCCTGCGTCCAACGGTAGGGCGCATATCCAATCATGGCAGTTTTCCTGTTAGCGCCACTCACGACACAATCGGCCCGATGGCCAGAACCGTAAGTGATGTCGCCCGGCTCTTTGCCGTTATGGCTGGTTACGAAGACGCTGATCCCATATCTGAGGACCGCCAGCTCGACAACTTCCTGCCCACACTGGGTGCCGGCATCAGAGGCCTGCGAATTGCGGTGCCGCGCAACTACTACTTTGAGTCGCTCGACCCTGATGTCGCCAGTGCCGTCGAAGCAGCCATTCGAAAATTTGAGGAGCTGGGCGCAACGATTAGCGAAGTGACGGTCGATGGTGTAGAGGGCGCCTTAGAGAACCTC
>JBCDBQ010000486.1:0-5894 GCA_039183375.1 Pseudomonadota bacterium | reverse complement strand
GCCCAGAACCTCCGCAAACTGGCGAAGATCTTTCCTGCACCGCAGCATCCACGACAGGCCTGACCAGAAAGGCGCGCTCGTGCCGTTCAGCGCTCCACTTTCTGCACTCGCATCACGTTGTTTTTCCACAGAATCGGCTCGGAACGGACATTCGCTGCGCTTGCTAGCAGGCAAGAAGAGCCGAACGTCTGCTAGCGGACATTTGCGGACATCGCGATTTGCCCTGGCAATGTCCGCTTTTGTTGGCCTACACCTTTGTTATGGAGTTTCCGCCGTCAGCGATCATTGCACTGCCGGTCACGAATGAGGCGTCATCAGAGAGCAAAAACAGAGCGACTTGAGCGATCTCCGACGGTTCTGCCATCCTTTTCAACGCATGGAACCTGCTTACGACTTCGTGGAAACTGGCATCGTCTCCCGCCATCGGTGTCAGTGTGCCCCCCGGCAATAGGGCGTTGACTCGAACGTTTTCTGCACCGTGCTCTGCAGCCAGAACCTGCGTCATGCCGATCAAACCCGACTTCGCCGCCGCATAGGCCGCCATACCTGGCAGTCCTATAGTGTGTCCAACAAAGGAAGAGGTAAAAACGATAGAACCGCCGCCGCTTTCAATTAATGCAGGTACCTGATACTTCGCAGCGTAAAAGCCGCTACTGAGATTGACCGCGATGACCTTATCCCAGTTACTAGAATGCATGTCGGGAACCGGTCCCATGTCTCCTATTATGCCGGCATTGTTGAACGCACCATCAAGACCGCCGAATGTCTCCTGCGCACAGCGGACAAGGGCCTTGGCATAAGCCTCGTCGCTCACGTCGCCAGATAGGGAAACAGCGTTTCCTTTGCTTTGCGAGATCTGCGTAACCAACTGATCCAACTCAGCTTTCCTACGAGCGCCGAGCACCACATTCGCCCCATTTGAGGCGAGCAGGAGAGCAGCTGACGCACCAATCCCACTGCTCGCTCCGGTGACGATGAAGGTTTTGTTTGTGAGTTCCATTGTTTGCCTTTCGATCATTAGACAGAGATCGAATAGGGCATTGCTCTTCGACCGAGCGACCCAGTTCGTGCTATGACGGAACCAGACAACGGTATTGCACATGATCCGGGTCAAATGGCTGCGGCGTATTGGGAAGCGTACGCTCGAACGCCGGACGGCGTCGATTGCAAAAGGTTCGAAGTGAAATCGAACCATTCAATTCAGGATTTTCGTGCAATTGAAGATCGTGAAAGCTTGGAATGCTGTCTTTGCGGACGTTGGCTATCCCGTATCGCCAGTCCTCACGCAGACACTTAAACTTATTTACTTTTGTATCGCGTCGATTAAGGCGTCACCCGTTGCCGCTTGCTATCCGGCGCAGTGTTGAAGCAATCGATTTCTTTCGCTTGGCCGTGATAGCGTCGCCGTAAAGGACGGTTCCAATCATCGCACCGTCAATCGCCAAGCAAAGTGTGTCGGCTTGATCTTGAGACATCCCGTCTTCGGAAACCATTCGACTGCGGGCCCGCTGGCGGCGTTCGGTAAGTCTGTCTTTCAGTGTTGGGTCAAGCGAGACGCTCGCCACGAGAACAGCAATTAACGCACCGTTGCCGCAAACTTGATCGATGACCATATCTACGAATGCATCGGTAAACCTATCTCCGCCTTCAACAGCCTGTTCGACGTCGCGCATGCATTGCTCAGATACATGATCGAGCAAGGCGCTAACCATCTCCTCCTTGTTTTTGAAATGGTAGAAGAAGGCGCCTTTGCTCGCGCCAGCTTCCTGCACCACCCGTTCAACACCGAGCGCAGTGACGCCTTCCTCCTTCGCTAGCGCTGCCGCGGCGTCAAGAATGTTCGTTTTTGCACTCACGGGCCATTCCTTTTCGTCAAAAAAATACAGACCGGTCTGTATTGACTCTATACAAACCAGTCTGTGATACTCGACCATGCAAATTGCACGAAATTGGTAGGTACGACAAGCCAGCTTTGAGTTTTTGCGATCCGGTTTCAACTCGGTGGGAGGTTACAGGTGAACGGACAGAAGGCGGTTGTTGTTGGGGGAACAGGCGGCATCGGACGTGCCCTTGCCCATTGGTTAGTCGCTCAAGGCGCGCGTGTTACCACCGTTGGCCGATCGTTTCGCGACGAAAGCATGGACAAGATCGAATTCGTTCAGGCTGACTTGTCGACCGTCGCGGAGCAGCGTCGTGTTGCACAGGTGTTGCCGGCGAAAGAAGTGAATCTTTTGGTCTTTACGACCGGGATATTGAGCTCGAAACGTAGAGAGACTTCCAGCGATGGGGTCGAGATCGACTTGGCGATCAGCTACCTTAGCCGGTACGTCATTCTGCACGGTATGGCAGAACAACTAGGAGCAAATCTCGGGACACGCTCGCGGGTATTTGTCATGGCGGCGCCAGGTAAAAACGTCTCTTTCGATCTGAGCGACCTGAACGCAGAACGGACATATTCTCAGATGGCGGCCCATACGCAGACGGTCGCCGGCAACGAAGCGCTCGTACTAGATGCCGCACATCGTTATCCGAAAATTGGCGTGTTCGGTCTCAACCCCGGACTTGTCGCTTCCGGAGACATCCGCGCACCTTTCTTGGGAGGCTCAGACTCACTGCGATTCAAGGTTGTCGAATGGCTAATTGGCCGGTTGAATCCGTCACCCGAGGGCTATGCAGCCAGGATTGGCCCGACTCTTGTGGCGCCGGAACTCGACGCGGTGTCCGGGCTGATTTTCGACCCCAAAGGACGTCGCAAGTCACCGAGCAAAAACCTCACACCTGAACGTGTTGCAGGCTTCATGAGTGCCACCGAAGAGTTGTTGGCCGACGTGCCTAAAGCAGAGTAGTTGGCGAAAGCAAAGCGTAGGAAGACATTCCGGTGATCGACGGCATCGGTTACTTCTGGCCTAATACCGACCTCCCTCGCATCTGAAACCAAATTCACCTTGCCGCCCAAAAGACAAAATGGGCCAAGCCGATGAAATGGCCGCACTGCGGACGAAGCCGACATTCTCATTGATGGATTCAATGTCCGCTAGTTCTTTTGGAGTACGATCACGTTGTCCAAAACGCTAGCGGTTTGACCACTGGGACCAGATGCTGTTCGAGAAACAGACCCTACGAATGCGAGCCGCGCATCACCGTCAGCGTAGCCCAACTCGTCTAGTTCCTGTTTTGCGGTCGGAAAGATGTGGTCATGGCTGCTCCATGACCACGGTGCTGCCGATCCGTGTGTGACGGACAGCAACAGACCCTTTGGTTGGAGTAGCGAATAGGCCTCTGAAATGACGTCACGACGTGGAAATTCGAACGGCGTCTGCAAGAACATGGCCGAGATCAAATCGAACCCGCCTTCGGGGAACGACACAGTAAGATCGTGGCACGCAAAGGTCGTGCGATCTGCGACGCCTTTTTTGAGAGCGTTGCTCCGTGCAATCACTAGGGCTGCCTCAGAAATATCGACCCCGCATACGTCCCATCCCTGTTGCGCAAGCCAGATGGCGTCGTCGCCCTTGGCGCAGCCCAAGTCTAATGCACGACCCGGGACCAATTGTTGCGCATATCGTTCGAGAATGGCGGAAGGACGACCGTTCGTCTCTGCGCTAGCATCGCGGTACAGATCTTCCCAGAAGGCGCGCGGCGTTTGTCCTGACTTCGGTTTCATGAGCGGGCCCCTTTCCTATGAGATTGAGTGGCCGCGAAGCAAAGAAGGCTGACCAACACGAAGATGGCCGCCGGAAACAGGATCGTGACCGTTGCGGCTTGCATGCTGGCACCCTCAGATTGTCCAAGGTACAGCCCGCCGACGATTGCGATGCTGAGCGCGATACCGATCTGTTGCGCGGTCTGGATTACACCTGAGGCCGCGCCAGAACTCTCTTTCGGCGCTGCGGCAAGCGTGAATGACATCAAGGCGACATTGCTCAACCCCATGCCAAAGCCGACCAGCGCGAGGGGGACGAGCAAATGCTGTGCGCTGATTTCGTTGCCCAACCACCAAAAGATTACGGCGAGTAGTGCAGTCCCGCAGAAGGTTGCGAATGAGCCGACCGTGGGAAGAACCCAGTGGTTTTTTGGCGCGACCCGTCCGGCAAGGAAGGCACCTAGGGTTGCGAATACCGGATGCACGACAAGAGCCAGAGCGACCGAACCGGGCGACATTTGAGGTCCGGCCTGCAATGCCAGCGCCAACAGGAAGGGAACACCCGCGATACCGCAAAAGAGGATCAGGATGATCGACGTTCCCCGCACGAAGTCCCGCGAGTGCAGCAGACTTTGCGGCAGAAGCGGTTCAACAGTTTTTGGGCGTCCTTTCAATTGCGCCCGAAGCACATGACGCAGCAGAAGCAGGGTTGCTGGAAAGAAAGCCATCAGCCAGAGCGGCCATCCGAGCGCACGTCCCTGCACCGCAGCGAAGACAAATCCTGCGATTGCCGCAGCAATCATCAAGCCATGCCAGACATCAATCGTCCTGCGTGGATGGGCTACGTCTTTGTCCAGGCACCATGCCGCAACGAGGACAGACACCGCGCAAGGCGGTACGACCATGAGAAAAACAATGCGCCACCCAAGATCGAAGGGGTTCACCTCAAGCACGACACCACCAACGATGGGTCCAGCAATCGCACCCAGAGCACTGACCATGCCAAAATACCCCATGGCACGACGGCGTTGGCCAGGTGGCAAGATGACTTGGATCAGAGCCAGGATTTGCGGCATCATTGTTGCCGCACCGAGACCTTGAAACGTTCGCGCGAGGATCAGGGTTGAGATGCTTTGCGCAAAGCCAGCGAAAAAGGCTCCAAGCGTAAAGACAACGATTCCCGCCAAAAACAAACGGCGGCGACCAAGGGCATCACCAAACCGCCCCATAGGCAGCAGCAGGGCCGCGAGTGGCAAAATATAGGCCAGCAAGACCCATTGAGCGTGCGTTCCCGACGTCCCGAGATCGCGCGCGATTTCGGGAATGGCGAGGTTCACAACCGTCACATCCAGAAGCGAAACGAAGGCCCCCAGCAAAAGAGCCCACACAGCCGTCCAAGGGCGTGCCGAGGAGGAAGAAAGGTCAACAGCTTGATCAGACATTGCGGCGGCTCCGAGATTGAAGTTCTTTCGTGACACATAAAGTCACATGAGTTGCTTGTCAATCTCTTGTGATATCAATTGTCACGTGATGCGATTAGAGATATGGTTTGCCTATGAGAACCGACACACGCCTACCAAGAGTGCTACATATCCTGCTTCACCTCGATGAAATCGATGACCCGGTGACGTCTGAACGCATGGGAGAAATGTTCGGCATGGACGCTTCCTTGGTCAGGCGGATGATGGGTGGCCTGCGAAAGCATGGGCTGGTGGCGTCCATCAAAGGACACGGCGGCGGCTGGTACCTGCAACGCCCGACATCTGAGATCAGTTTGATGGATGTGTATGTCGCCCTCGGTTCACCGAAAGTCTTTGCAATTGGCGCGCCCGAACCATCTTCACCTTGCTTGCTCGAACACGCCGCGGCCGATGCGACAAGGGCTGCTATGGATGCAGCAAGGCACCTATTTGAACAAGAACTACGAGCCGTATCTGTGTTTGATTTGGCTGAACGGGTGGCCAACTGACGGCTATGGCCAATTTTTGTGTGCGACCGCAATGCCACTTCCTCGTCAAAGCCGACATCCATTGACCGCGCAGCATTGGTTAAATTGGGCTCTCTCGGGCCTTTCGCCGCAAGTCGCACGGAGAACCGCAATGCGGACTGAGCGGCCGTTTGGCCAGCTTCGTTCTATGGCTGCTTTCAAGTCGCCATCTATGATCCAGACGCGTAGCATCTTGAGGTTCGTGTTTAGAAACTGAGACCAATGCTGCCGCCGTCACTTATCCATATCAACAGCTATCCCGGT
>JBCDBQ010000485.1:0-5904 GCA_039183375.1 Pseudomonadota bacterium | reverse complement strand
CTGACAGACATGATTACCGGTGTCGAAGCAGAGGCCAAAGCCGCCGTCCAATCGACCATCTCTGCACTTGCCGAAATTGGTGCGGAGGACCCGGCAGGGCAGGGCGGGGGCGCAGCGTCGGGCAAGGCAATTGTGGCTGCAGCCGATGCAGAGACCGATTCAGAAGGTGATGGTGATACATCTCCCGTGAGCGTGGGTATTGAGGATGGCGTCGACATCGGCGAAATCACGAAGCATCGTGTACGGGATGGTGAGGATATCGAGGCAGAGTTCAGAGATCAGGCGCTCACACACAAGGTCTAGATGCCTGGCCACCCAGTATCAAAGCGGACCTTTGAAGATCCTTGTACGAAGGTCAGCATCGCGGGACTTTGCTGCCGTTTAGTGATTGGGCCTGAATGTCCGCTGAGTGGATTTACGCGTTACGATCATTTTGGCGCATTCCGGCGAAGTACGCCCAGAGACTAAGGACCAAGGCCGCCGAAGAGATGATTGTCATCACTGTTCCAGGCACGAAGTTCACGAACCCGCCTAAGTCCATGAAGATGAAGTAGCCAACATCTGTGACCCAGCCGACAATCCCTGTCATGAAAATAGCCGTGACCGACTGGCGCCAGATCAACACCCCGCCGATGACAGTGAAGGCTCCGATCCAGAGCAGGTTAAAGCCGTGTTGGTTTAACACTGCGCCAACGGCCGGATGGTATTCTGCTGCAAGCAATGCCGGGTCCACAGCATCAGCGATCCCTGCAACAGACCCAGCGGTATTCTGAAAGATTGTCATGATACCAGCGAACATATGGACCAAGCCCCAGATGACCCAAAGCACAGCCGATATTTTGAGGAGTCGCTTGTTCGCTTCGGTCATTTGAAAGTCCTTTTTATTGCATGGGTTTGCGTGGTACTTAGTTGATGCTGTCCACTTTTAACGATTTGTGGACTTTGTCAACTAATGAGGTCTAATGCAAGACGCTGAACTCGCTCTATTGATCGACCGCTTCATGCGGCGCATACATTTTGGACTTCAGTCCAAATCGCATTCCTTTGACACAGAAAAGGTAGGCCCCGGTGGCGGCATTATACTGCTGACACTTTCGGACATGGGATGCCCAAGCTTGCACGAGCTGACAAAACAGGTGGCGCGCGACAAGTCTCAGATGACGCGGACGATAAGGTCGCTGGAAATGAAGGGCTTGGTCGAACGACAAGTGTCGCCCAACGATGCAAGGGTAACACTCGTTTCGTTAACGACGGCTGGAGAACGCGTAGTCGATGAACTCAAAAGTGTTGTCGCGGAAACAATTGGCGAAATTCTAACGCCAATTTCTAAGGCTGAAGAGCGGGTGCTGAGGGATTTGTTGGAGCGAGCCCTCAGCCAAAGGACTGCCGACTAGCGGCCGTTCGTTCCAACTGCAGCATCTGGAAGTTTGGGCTCATGGACGAAGCCGCTCGCGCGGCAATGGCGCTTGTGGCTGGTGTTGATCTCAACTTGATGGACCGACGTATTTTGCGATCTTGCTGACCTGTTTGACGATTGGGGCTTTCTCAGTCGACACAGGAGGTTCCAATGACAGAGGAGAGAACAACACCGCTTCGGGAGCGGATGATTGAGGATATGCGTATTCGGGGTCTGGGGCAGCAATCTCAACGAGCGCATATCCGGGCGGTGAAGGATTTCGCCGAGTTTCTGGGGCGGTCACCCGATACGGCGACGACGGAAGAGCTTCGCGCATACCAGCTTCACATGACGGATACCGGGGTCACGCCCTCGGTCTACAACGCGCGCATCACCGCCCTGCGCTTCTTTTTCTCGATGACCTGTGGTCGCGAGGAGATGAAGCGGTACATGCAGTTCCGCACTCAGCCGCGCAAACTGCCCGCAGTGCTCAGCGCCGAGGAAGTTTCCGAGCTTCTGGCGGTAGCACCCGGGCCTGGGCTTAAGTACCGTGCCGCGCTCAGCATTTCCTATGGTGCAGGTTTGAGAGCTTCCGAGGTTTGCAATCTCACCACGAGCGATATCGATAGCGACCGGATGCTCATCCATGTCGTTCAGGGCAAGGGACGTAAGGATCGCAAGGTCATGCTGTCGTCCGATCTGCTCGATCTTCTGCGGGACTACTGGTGCGAGGCACGGCCCGAAGGATGGCTGTTTCCGGGTAAACCCAAGATCAATCCGATTTCACCGCGTCAACTCAACCGGGCTTTCACATCGGCCAAACGCATGGCCGGGATCAACAAGCCCGCAACGCTGCACACACTGCGGCACAGCTTTGCCACCCATCTCTTGGAAGCGGGGACGGATGTGCGGGTCATCCAGGTGCTGCTGGGTCATGCCAAACTGACGACCACCGCCCAATATACCAAAGTCGCCACCAAGATGATCCGAGATACGACTAGCCCGTTCGAGGCCCTCAAGCAGTTGAACCTCCAGACCCGCAAAAAGCGACCGGGGTGAGGCGCGGGCCTTGCCGCGCGCAAGGCTGGAGATTGCTGACATATTCCGCAAGCATGGTCACGCGTGGCGGCGGGCCAATGCAGGGCATGTCAGCCTGAGCCAGCTCAAGGCGATGTCGGCGATAGAAGCCTGCCGGACCGAGGCGCTCGGCGGGCATGTGGCGACCTGCACGAAGTGTGATCATCAGCACATTGCGTACAACAGCTGCAAGAACCGGCACTGCCCCAAATGCCAGGGACCGGCCGCGCGCGACTGGATGGAGGCGCGTGCCGAGGACCTGCTGCCGGTCGAGTATTTCCATGTGGTCTTCACCCTGCCAGCTGAGATTGCCCGCATCGCCCTCTGGAACAAGCGGGCGGTCTACGGCCTGCTGTTCCGGGCGTCCGCCGAGACCGTGATGACCATCGCCGTTGATCCCAAACGCATGGGTGCTCGTGTCGGCATGACCAGTGTGCTGCATACCTGGGGATCTGCGCTGACGCATCATCCCCACATTCACATGATCGTTCCTGGTGGTGGTCTGTCACTGGATGGCACAAGGTGGATCAGTTGCAAGCCAGGGTTCTTTCTGCATGTCCGCGTGCTGTCCCGGTTGTTCCGGCGGCTGTTCATCGAAGGGCTCATGGCGCTGCACCGCGCAGGAGAACTCGCATTCTTCGGCGACCTGAGCGGACTGGTGGATGCCAAGTCCTTTGCTGCATGGCTCGACCCGTTCCGCAAAACCGAATGGGTGGTCTACGCCAAACCGCCCTTCGGCGGACCCGAGGCGGTGCTGGCCTATCTCAGCCGATACACCCATCGCGTCGCCATCTCGAACAGCCGCCTGGTCAGCGCCGACGCCAACACCGTTTCATTCCGCTGGAAGGATTATCGCATCAAGTCAGGGGACCGAATGAAGGTGATGCGCCTGACAACGGACGAGTTCATCCGCCGCTTTCTCATGCATGTTCTGCCTGACGGATTCCACCGGATCCGGCACTATGGCATGCTGGCCTCCACGCAACGGAAAACCAATATTGCAAAGGTCCGCGCCTTGATTGGGGCAAGCGCACCAGAGCAAGAACCACCGCCCAACGACGATCCCGCTCCACTCACACTGCGTGAGCCATGCCCATGTTGCGGCGGTACAATGCTCATCATCGAGACCTTCAAACGCGGGCAGGTTCCACGATCCCGTGCTCCACCAAGGAAACAGGCCGCATGACCGATTGCCCGTTCATCTCTACCGACGAATACCGGTTGGCTCAGCCACACCGGCCAAACCCCCCTTATGCTCAGCGATCCGGCAGATCGCACAAAACCTGCAAACCAACGGCAACACGGATTGAACCCGGGGCAAACGCTCTCGCGGAACGCCAAAACAGCCACCTTCAGTCTAAACAACAGCGCATCCGATGCAGTAACAGACCCAACCGACAGCACTCTTTCCCCATAGACACCACCCAGCCCCCGCGGCTTCCTCCCTGAGAGATTTTCCAACGCGGGCCACAGTCCGGCCAAGCCAAAACACTGCACTCTGGCCCGCATCAGAAAATCTTCATCTAAGCAGTCATTCGCCGCAAGTCGTTTCAAGGTCTGCTTCCGCAATAGTTCGATAGTGGGACAACAATCAAAGAAGAATTCCGGGTCTAACTTTTCTTAGCGTCTGCCAAACGCTGAGCACGGGCTTTCTGAGCCTCCATGCGAGCCGCTGTACCCGTCGACGGAGGATTGGGGTTAGCGGGGGCAGAATTGTTTGCTGACTGTGGAAAGCCCGTTCTCCCGGAGAGGTTTTGAATGCCCAACATTTGCCGACCGCGTAGTGCCGCGTATTCGATGGCAGATGCTGTTCCGACTTGATAACGGTTGTATGCTTGCTGACTACCGGCGGCGGCTCTACTGAAGGCGTAGACCCCTCCGAGGCCCCCTGATAGTGCTGGCATAACAATATTCCCCGAGATCGCACGTACTAGGAATGGCGTCGCAACGACAAACCCCTTGGCCATGAAGATCATCATGAAGAAGGGTACCACCGCCCCAATTGTAGATGCCCCTTCAGGGTCGCCCAGCTCTCGGATCAAAGAGTCGGAAACGCCGATTATTGTCGCAAAGACCCCAGCGATCACGATCGGGTAGATGGAAAACGAGATCAGCGCGGACAACCATCGTGCAAAGTAGTCTTTTGTGACGTCAAACAGCGTAAGGAAGATCATGATCGGCGCGAGACCGACAAGCAGCGCAATCATCAAACGGGATGCGACAAGGAAGAATGCTGCAAGTCCACCAAGCAGCGACAGCAAAACTGTACCGACAACTCCCATGACGGCGCCGGCCATCCAATGCATGCCGTCGCCAATTGAGTTTAGGTACGCGGCAAACTCGGCAATGATGGCGTCGAACTCCTCAGCGAATGTGCCGGAGGGTCCTGGAGCGCCACCACCAACCGCGGCCACCAATGAGCCAGCGATACTGTCGAGCCCGTTCAGAATGGCTGTCGCGAAGGCATTGAACTGGACCCAATTCGTGGCGAACACGCCGACGAGCACAAGTTTCACCCCTAACCAGAAAGCAGTTCGGCCGTCCATTGAGCGCACCTGAAACGCCATGTTGACAATTACGAGGATGACCAAGAGTGTGATCGAGACCAGAAGGATGCTGCCTACCGTTGACGCTACTGCGCCAAATTGGGTCTCCGCCGCATCTTCGAGAAAACCATCCGCCGTTTCGACAAAGAAGGTGACTATGCTCATCGATCAGTCCCAGTTGTCTTGCGCAATGCAAAGATCCCGAACTGCTGACCTGTTCTGATCAATAGAGCCCCGGTAGTGTTTGGTACGCTCCTGTACTTCAAAACGGGTTTCGAGCCGGGCGTAATTCGCCAGATAGTACTCCACCACTGTGTCCCAGGCTGGAAAACGGTTCGCGCAGGAGCACTCTCCAGTTTCCAGTATCGCGACATACGAGGTCGCACGATACATCCGCTGAATGAGGATGGCCTTGTGCGACTCTTTCAAACCCATATTGGATACCAATGCGGGTTCAGGTGGACGGTCCGGGCAAACCAAGAGTTCGTCTCCGGATTCTGAAACAAGTTGCGCCTTTGCCGGGCCACCGGAGAGGACAATCGCAAGTGCCAAGGCAAACCTGTTGAACATCATGTTCCAGTCTCCTCAGCGAATGGTTCATCTGCCGACCGTGGGCGTTTCAGGAACACTGTGAAGTATGAAGCGTTGACCGAGGATCCGACGACGGACACGACTTCAAATCCCGCATCACCCCAGGTCGACAAAGTACTCTTCATCGTCTCGAAACCCTTCTTGTCGCTGGCATCAAACGTCAGGACTTCGTGTTCAAAGGTCTTCATGTTGCGTTTCCTCCCGTCTGTCCGGGCAAATAGAATTCCGTGATCCCGCGGTCGCCTGCATGGCGCGCGGCATGGATGATCACGTCAATTGAGCTTTCGATGTATT
>JBCDBQ010000484.1:0-5906 GCA_039183375.1 Pseudomonadota bacterium | reverse complement strand
GGAGATGCGCACCTTTATCTGAACCATCTTGATCAGGCCGAGGAACAACTCAAGCGCGCGCCTCGTGCGCTACCACAAATGAAAATCAATCCGGAAGTCCACAATATCTTTGATTTCGTCTTCGAAGACTTCGAAGTCGTGGACTATGACCCGCATCCGCATATCAAGGCACCGGTTGCCGTATAGAGTGCTTAGCGTCCAAACAGAACCCGCTTGAGCATCGGCCAAGCGACCCGAAACAGGATCAACCGGATGATCCAGCTCATCACGCCGCCGTTGCGAAAGCCAAGCGCTGACCCAATCACTTGGCGGACGATCGACCACAGTGATCCGCCGCCTTGTCCTGGCAACCCGCCGCCGCGCCGGCGCAGTATGTCAGAAAGGTCTCTATAGCCACCGCGCTGTCCTTGGCCACCTGAGCCGCCACCCCAATTGCCGCCCGGTGCGCCACCAGGAACAGGTAAGGGGCTTTGGTTCTCGAATTGACCGCGGCCACCAGCATCGGGAAAGCTCGGCGCACCGCTGCTGCTGTCATGAGACCATCCATTACCCAAGGGGCCTTGATCCATCGGACTGCTCGGCGTGCTCTGGCCGGGAACTGGCAATGGGCTTTGACCCGAAAAGCCTCCTCCCCCTGTTGGTGCACTACCCAATTCAGGTCCACCCGGCAATTTGCTTAAGATGTCTCCAATCGGGCCGAAGGTCTGTTGGGAAAGTCCGCCCATAGAGACCGCCGCGATTTCAGGTAGCATGCGTTCGATCTTATCAGCCGGCACTCCGGTCTGGCGTGCGGCGCGTGCTGCAATGATACGGCTTTGGTGCTTGGTACCAACAATCTGCTCGAGCAATTCCGTGCCGTCTTCGCGGGCGCGCTCACCGCCGACCAGGTCGGGATCACCGAGGTAGTCCGAGCGGTGCAATTGCGAAAGTGTGTCGATAAGATCGGCAAGACCGCCGCGAGATAAAGTATTGCGCTCAATGTTGTGCGTCAGTTCAGGGATGACCTGTTCAAGAACGGCACCGGCCTGATCGCTATCAAGGCCGACACGCTCACCCATCCGATTTACAATCGCGCCGTCCTGGGCGCGGCGCAATCGATCCACCAAGTTCATGCGGGATCCCTTTGCCAATTCTGTAGAATGTAGAAGCCAGTCAATTCTAGCATGCGAACCGGCACGATGAACAAGGCCTCGCGGCCAAGAAACAGCTCATCTGATTGCCGCGGCATCAGAAGGGGTTAAGGCTCCGACGGGGCGTAATCTTGAGGTAGCCAATATTGGCGCCTAAACGCAGACCCAGCCCCGTGCGAATAGGGGCGAGAACGAGATCGCCTTGCTTATGAAAGGTAATTCCAACGCCTCCCACGAGGTAGGCGGCGCCCTCGACGCCGACGAAACGGCTAAAGATGCGTTCAGGATCTTTGAGATTGTAAACCAGCACCATCACCCGAGAGCCGGTAATTCCAAAGTCTGTTCCAACTGATGGACCTTGCCAGTAGATCTTGCGTTGGCCGAATTGCTTCGTCACCAGCTGGCCATGGCCATACCTGAGCCCGGCGAGGAATGAGGCGCCTGCCTCTGTGCCAAGAACGTAGCCATTGGGCTTGCCATAGCTATCAAATGCAAACTTGAGCACGCTGGCAAGTTCAGCAGACGTGCTACCGAACAAGTCCTGCCCGACGGCGCGGATTTCATGTGAACCGTATGTGTAGTTGGCCGGGGCATTCTGCACTGGTGGCAGGGCCGCCATCACTTCACGCGGCGGGACCTTGGCTGCGACCGTATTTGTTGACCAAGCTCGGTTGGTGGACTGCTTGGTTGGGGTAGGAGGCGCATTGTTCGTGCGCGGGCTGGGTGGCTTTGGACGCGCCTGGGTGTCATTGGTCGCCACCTTGGGCTTCTGGTTCTGAGGCCGCGACTTCAGTTTTGGCTGAAGAGCGACATTCAGTTTTGCGGAAATGTGAGCGCGCTTGGCCGCCGTCACTTCGAGAAGTTGCTTTGACACTTCCTTGAGTTGCGAAAGCCGTGGACAGGTCGCGCTGGCGTCATCGGCATCTCCGAGCTGGTCGAGACGAATAAGCAGTTCGCTGGCCTGCGCATCCAGCGTGCGAACCTCGTTATCCGTCAGCAATTCAAAACCGCGTTCGACAGCCGCATCCTTTGACCAGCCCTTCTGCTTGGCTAGCTGCAGGAACTTGCGGCGCATGTCCTTTTCTGATGCAGCATTGGCCTGACGCAGTCGCTCGCCTGTGTCGTCAACAACTTTGCCGAACTGTGATGGCGTGCAACTGTCTGCAACCGCGGCACCGGTCAGACCGAAGGAGACAGCACAAAGCGCCGCGATGAATATCCGATGCATTCGTCTCTCCATTTCGCCAGCCTCAACTCAAGTTGCCCAGTTTCATAACGTTATGGTCCAACACGAGATTCCCGAAATCTTGACGGTGACCAACGAGGTCTCCGCGCCAAAATCAGTTTCACGTAATATTGTGATTAGTCGAACAATAGCAAATGAATGGGGCGTTCCTGGTCAAAAGGCGACCGTTGGACGACGAATTGTGACCGGATCGCCACGAACCTAGTTCTTGGCCTTGCGTTTGGCTCGATTCGCCTTGGAGGCGGTTCTGGCAAGGCGTCTGCGTTTCAGAGCAAGCCAGCGCTTGCAGCTCGGCCGTGCCAGATTGCATCTGACTCGAATTCTGGGCCGCCGTCCACGCTTGGCGAGTTTGCCAGCCTTGATTCCAGCTGTTGATCGCGGATCGGTCGCAATATCGCGAGCCGCCCGCGCAACAAGATCCGATGCGGTCATGCCGCTCATGAACGGATTGGCGCGCATAACAGCCCGTCCGAGCAAGACACCGACCTTCGCTTTGGGAGGTGCTGAGAGGATACGCTTCGCTCCGCCTGGGCCGAGCAAGAAAGCCAGCCGCAAGTTGGTAAACGTCGGCTTGTGACCTGCTGCAGCGAGATGAGCCGCGTTATCCTTCGTGTAGGCCTCGGCGGCCTTGCGGGCGAATTTCCTATCCGTCCTCAGTGCCAGAATCTGGGTGCGTGAGAGCTTACTTGTTTCCGCCGGAAAGTGGCGCCTGGCAACGCTCAGAAAAGTCGAGACGATGAATTGATACGACCCGGTGGCCGTGGAGCGCCGATTGCGAGCAAAGTCGTTTCCGCCCGACTCGGCCATCATCAATCGATCAAGGAAAATCGACATAGTCATCGGTTTCCCTGCGGGCTGGACCTTACCGGGCTTCTTGACCTCCGCTTTCTGCGATGAGCCTTCTTTGGTGTTGGTCTTCTCGTTAGCTGCAGCTGAAATTGTCCAACTTAGAAGGATGGTGGCTGCGATTGCCATACCGGACACCAGGAAGCACCTATGTCGTGTCAGGTCCATCATTCATCCAACCTTTGTAAACGTTCTCCAGGATGCTGCACGAGTGTGAGAGACATCCGCAGCCGGTCCGCAACAGCAGAGCGAACTTCATAACATGAAACTGCATTTCAAACTGTGAACTGTTCGACAGTCAGACAACGAAAGTTAAGTCAGTCCCGCGCGCAGCTCGTGCTCATAGGCAAAAATGGCCGGCGTGCCGCCTGTATGGATGAAGAGCAGGTTCTCTTTGTCAGTTAAGTTTCGCGCGTATGCGATCAGGCTGGCCAGCACACGACCGGTATAGACGGGGTCAACCAGGATAGCTTCCTTGCGTGCAGCGAGATTGATGGCTTCCGTGACAGCATCGTTCATACGACCGTAGCCCGGTGCCAGTACGTCATCGTCGACTTCGATATCACTATCTGCAACCGGGTTTTGAGCATCCAAGAGATTGGCAATCTCTTCGCATCGCCTGGCGAGCCGCGGCAGCTGCAGGTCCGCTGTGCGGCGCACGCAGACGCCAGTAACAGGAATCGATGAACCAAAGGCACGCAGGCCATACAACAATCCTGCATGCGTGTTGCCGCTACCGGATGCAACAAAGATGCGGTCAACGTGAACGTCCATGGATGCGATTTGTTCAAGCAGTTCTTCCGCGGCATCGATGTAGCCGAGGGCTGCAAGCGGGGGATGGCCGGGTGATAGCGGCACGATGTAGGGGCGGCGCCCCTGCTGACGCAGATCATCGGCAATTTCACCGAGCCTTCGATCAGCCCCGGCTTCATCCTCACCATCGGGATAGTGGTGAACTGTTGCGCCCATCAACTCATCAAGGAGAACGTTACCGGATGTCCGGTACAAGTCCGTTGGATCGGGCACGCGTTCTTCCAGCTGAACGTGGCAAGCTAGGCCACGTTTGGCTGCCGCTGCAACTGTCGAACGAACATAGTTGGACTGAACGGCGCCTGTGATCAGCAGCGTATCTGCACCTTTGGCCTCGGCAGCACCAACGTAGTATTCGAGTTGACGGATCTTGTTCCCGCCCAGGGCCAGGCCCGTGCAATCATCGCGCTTAACGTAGATATTCGCCTTACCAGTGGTGGCGCTCAGATTGCCCAACAACTCGATTGGTGTTGGACGATGCGCCAGGGGGCACCGCGGCATCTCCGAAAGGCGACCAAGCGCTTGATTCATAATGTGGCTCCCGGGAACGAAGTCTTTTTAAGCATCTACCTGATAGCGCACTGTCGCGCATCCGTAAAACGGACATCCCGCGCTCCCATTCACTTGCAGCCGGCCGACCGCCGTGTAGGTTTTGCGACATAAGATGAGACCCGTCCTGAGGCGGTATCAACTGGCAAAGAAAACAATAAACTGGGAGGACCTTCCATGGCCAAAGTCACGGTAATAGGACTGGGAAACATGGGGCGGCCCATGGCTCTCAATTTGCAGAAAGCGGGCAATGAGACATTGGGCTGGGATCTGGTGCCCGCCGCAAGAGATCGCTTCACGTCGGAGGGTGGTCGCATCGCCAATGGCCTCGAGGGAGCGTTGAAGGACGCCGATGCGGTCGTATCAATGATCCCGGCAGGTCCCGACGTTCATGCCGCTTATCTCGGAGAGAACGGTATTCTGGTACACGCTGCGAAGGAGACGTTGCTGATCGATAGTTCGACGATTGACGTCGACACATCGCGTGCCGTCAGTAAGGCAGCCACGGAAGCCGGCTATATGATGGTGGACGCGCCTGTCTCCGGCGCACAGCCAGCCGCAATCGCAGGTACATTGACATTTATGGTCGGCGGTACGGTGGAGGCTTTCGAAAAGGCAAAGCCGGTCCTGGAAGGCATGGGAACGAACGTCATTCACGCCGGACCGGCTGGATCTGGCCAGGCCGCGAAGATCTGTAACAACATGTTGGCAGGCACTAACATGGCCGTTCTGTGCGAAGCCCTCCATCTTGGCCAGGGATTAGGTCTTGATCCCAAGGTGATGTTCGAGATCATCAACAAGTCATCCGGTCAGTCCTGGGCCTTAACCAACTATTGCCCGGTCCCCGGACCAGTCCCGGCCGCAGCATCCAATCGCAATTTTGAACCTGGCTTTGCAACGGCATTGATGACTAAGGATATGACCTTGTCGCAGCAGGCTGCACAGTCGGCAGGTGTGTCAACACCACTTGCCGCACAGGCCCGGGCAATGTACCAGCTGCTGGTCAACAGCGGATACGCTGACAAGGACTTTTCGGTTATTTACGAGTTCCTTGCCGGCCAGAAGAAATAGACGCCTTCGCATGCAAGCTTTTCAGGTCGATCAACAGGGATGCAGGCGGTAGCCATGCCATTTCAGGACTATGAAGCGCATGCCGGCGTGTTTGCTGCGCGCACTCCTGACCGACCTGCAATCATACTCGCAGATAGCGATCGCATCGTCTCGTTTGCGCAGTATGAGGCAAGATCGAACCAGGTTGCGCATCTCCTTCGCAGCCTTGGGCTTAGTCGCGGTGACCGTGTCGCCATCTACATGGAGAACAACGC
>JBCDBQ010000483.1:0-5911 GCA_039183375.1 Pseudomonadota bacterium | reverse complement strand
TCAACGACATGGACCGGCCCAGCGCCACCCGTCGCCACCATTGAAAAGCCACGCGGATCCATACCCTTCTCGGCGATGTGGACGCGGGCGGCCGAGGCCATATTCTCATTGACCAAGTCGTGGATGCCGTAGGCGACGTCGTTAGCGCCCATGCCAAGTTCATCTGCCAGCCGTCCGATAGCCCCGGCCGCGGCTGTCTCTGACAACTTCATTTGTCCGCCGAGAAAGTTATCCGCACTGAGATAGCCAAGTATCAGATCCGCATCGGTCACCGTCGGCTGGTCGCCGCCGCGCGCGTAACAAGCCGGACCCGGAACCGCGCCTGAGCTCTGGGGGCCGACGTTCAGCAAGCCTAGGTCTGCGACATGAGCGATAGACCCACCGCCGGCGCCAATTTCGATCATGTCGATCGATGGCACCATGATGGGCAAGCCACTTCCCTTCTTGAACCGTCGCACACGCCCAGCTTCAAATTGGTTGGAGATCTCTGGTTTTGCGTCGACCGCGACGCATAGCTTGGCAGTCGTGCCGCCCATATCAAATGCCAGAACGCGATCGACGCCGGCAGCCTTCGCGGTGTTAATCGCGCTCAGAACTCCTGCGGCCGGGCCTGACTCCAACAATCTTACGGGCGTGTTAGCCGCGATGTCGGCGGTCGTAAATCCACCGCTCGAGACCATGATGCGCAACGGAGCCTCGGCACCGAGTGAAGTCAAACGGGACTGAAGGCTTCGAAGGTATTCAGACGTCAACGGTTGAACATAAGCATTCGCTACCGTCGTTGACATGCGCTCATACTCGCGGATCTCACAAGCTATGTCAGATGATATGCTGATCGGCCTTCCCGGCAAGGCTGCCTCTACGGCGTTAGCCATGGCCCGCTCATGTTGATCGTTTACGTAGCTGTGCAGAAAGCATATGGCTGTGGCATCTGCGCCAAGCTTTGCGACTTCGCTGGCTATGGCCTCCGCAGAAGTTGTATCGACAGGCGTTATCTCTAGACCGTCGAAACCAAGCCGTGCTCCCAATTCTAAAATATCGCTGTCGGCGACCAACGGGTCCGGAAAAGTTATATCGAGGTCATAGAGATCGTATCGATCCTCGCGCCGCAACCTGAGTGTGTCTGCAAAACCTTGGGTGACGATCAGAGCGACGCGAGCGCCTTTGCGCTGAATGATTGCGTTCGTCACCAATGTGGTTGCGTGGACAACGTCTTCAATGGCTGACGCCTCTGGACTGATCTTGCCGACGTGCTTTGCCAGGAGTGCGCCGGCGACCGTTGTCACAGCCTCTCCGGGATCGGCCGGTGTTGTCAGTGCTTTTTCGAGCCAGATCCGGCCACTGCCTGTATCGTACAAAACGCCATCGGTGAATGTCCCTCCGATATCGATCGCGATCTTAAATCGGCTCATACCAATTGATCCTCAAGATCCAAAAGATGCATTGCACGATGTGATCGCCAGCCCGTTGTAGCGATGCCTCGTCTCAGTGCCTCATACGTCCACTCAAAGGGGCGCCTCACCGGCCGCCGTCGTGCGATGCATGTACCGCTTGTCTTCCGGTTCATAATCGCGAACCGCGTAGTGCATTGTCACGCGATTGTCCCACATCACGACGTCACCTGCCTGCCACCCGTGGCGATAGATGTTTTCAGGTCGCGTCGCCTGAGCATAGAGGAAATCGAGGATCGGTTTGCTTTCTTCCGGTGTCATGTCTTCAAGGTGCGTGACGAAATGTGGATTGACGAAGAGCGCCTTGCGTCCGGTCTCAGGATGCGTACGCGCAACGGGATGCAGCCTGGGATCCGGAACCGCCTTGATCTCGTGACCGTCGTTGTGTTCCTGGTTGTTGCGCCGTTTCGTGGCGGCGCCACTATGCCAGGCGCGTTTCCCCTCCAACATGCTTCTCATACCAGCAGAAAGATCATCCCAGGCTTGATACATGTTGCAGAACATAGTGTCCCCTTTGCCCCGGGGTACGACTTTGGCATGGAGCACTGTTGCCATCGGTGGACGTTCCGAATGCGATATGTCGGAATGCCAGTAGTCATTGCGTGCGCCCGGTTTGTCGGGTTGGTTTTCAAGGATCAGGACACCAGGGAAACCTTCAACCGTCCGCCGAGTGCGTAATGGATGCGGCTCCACGCGTCCAAAGTGCTCGGTGAAAGAAACATGCGCGGCTGCTTCCAGATCCTGCTCGCTAAACACCAGAACCAGATGGCGATAGAAAAGCTCTTTGAGAGAAGCTACAACATCGTCGCCAAGTGGTTGGGCAAGATCAAGCCCGCGCACTCTTGCGCCGAGCGATCCGTTGATGGGTGAATACTCCAACATGTTGTCCTCGTTGTCGGTCGGGCCATTGCAGTATGCTTGTTTTAGTTGCAGATTAATAGTGTGCGGGCTCACCAACTGGCTTGGCTCCCAACTATCTTTGTCGCTGCAGGCCATTCCAACATCTCAATTCGGCAACGTCGACTATTCAAAGGTTTGCAAATTTTGTCTTCGGTTTCACCTGAAGCTTCGCCGAGCTCGCCACCATTGCAGAGCGTGTCGCAGCGTCCCGACTTATCCAACAAGCGACTAACCGTCACTTCAGTTGTCCTGTTGGGGTTGCTTGTCGTGTACTTTCTTTCACTCCCGGCGCTCCCTGAATTCATGCGCAAGCCGGGCAGCCCGGCTATCTATCTGTTCGGCGCCGCAGGATCAGCTCTACTGCTTGTGGCCGCCGTGTTTGTTTTCGTAAAGCGCACGGGCCGTGGTGGCTCCCCGGTCAATTGGTTCATTGCCCATGTGATTTGCAGCAACATCGGCTTTGTTCTGGTTGCGATACATACCACCGGCAAGCTCGATCAGATGCCAGCGCTGCTGTTGCTCAATCTCGTTGCTCTGATGGCTCTCGGGATCTGGGCCCGGCTTCACGCATCGCGTGCAATGGCAGACACATTCGGCAACAAGCTGCGTGGTTTTTCAGCGGGCAATGACCAGCGGCGCGCCGAGCTGAAGGAACTGATTGAGCGAAAATCAAACCTACTAACGAAATTGGATCCTGATGCGCATGAGGCAACCTTCTCCGTTACGCTTGCACACTACTTTCGCCGACCATTCATTGCGCTTGCCTATCAGAGGTTAGTTCAAGAGGAGCAACAGTTGATCGGCGCACGCGCCTCTGTGGGCTGGGTGCAAGCTTGGTGGCGACCATTGCATCTGACTTTGGCTGCCACATTCGTTCTTGGTCTCCTCATCCATGTTGTTATGGTGACGTTCTTTGCTGGTTATGTCGCTGATGGCGGTCCAGTCACCTGGTGGCATGTGTCGGCCTGGGATTTCTGACGGGAGGGACGCTGCTTGACGTTGACGTCTGATGGTCCGAGCGCGGCGCAATCTGATCGCCTTGCACTGATGATTGACCTGGAGCGTTGCATTGGATGCAAGAGTTGCGAGGTCGCCTGCAAACAGGAGCATGGTCTTGGCCCGGGTGAATATCGCAATCGGGTTATCTGGCTAGGTGCCAGTGATCAACCTGTTCTCGATTTTCTGACCGTCGCCTGCCAGCATTGCGAGCGTCCCGCCTGCCTGCGCGCATGTCCCGTGAACCCGAAAGCGATCACCAAAGATCCGACTACGGGAGTTGTTTCGGTTGACGAAAGCAAATGCACGGGCTGTGGCGAGTGCATCGTTGCTTGTCCTTATGGCGCGATGGGTTATGACGCCCAGGATCACCATTCCATTAAGTGCGATCTTTGTGCGGACCGCAGAGGTGCTGGCCAGACAACGGCCTGCGCCAGTGTCTGCCCTGGCTACGCGATTAGCTTCGGCCGGCGAGACGAGCATCTCGCCCATGCGGCTGCAGAAGACCGCAGCGTTCGTGATCACGACCCATTCCTGCTAGGGCCGGCAACTGTCTATCTGGATCGAATTAACGCCGCGGATGATAACTCACGCGCGACACTGGAGACGCGCGCGACACCGGCATTGATCGACGATCCCGTTGCACGTCGCGACCTCGGAGGCGACGTTACCGCCTTCCCATATCGATTTCCGCGGGAAGAGCGTACGCCGGATCGCGTTGTGCCAGGTGGCTGCAATATCTGTTTCAACTGCTGTTCAACCAAGTTTCACTTCAAAGGTGATGAACTCGTCCGCATCACTGGCAATGAAGAGGACCCACTGCTCAAAGGCAAAGTCTGCCCCAAGTCGCAGATGACGGTCCAACTTTACGCAAGCGACAATCGTTTGACGCAGCCACTCAAGCGAGATGGCCCAAAGGGCAGCGGCAAGTTTAAGCCGATCACTTGGGAACAGGCGCTCGATGAGATTGCAGACAAGCTCAAACACCTGCGCGATGAGTACGGGTCCGAAACGCTATCGATTTTCTCCGGCACGCGCACCGGCATCTTGACCAACAAGGGATACATCAGGCTGTTCACCCAGCTATGGGGAACAGCCAACATCGAAAGCACCGAACCCTATTGCTCGGCAGGAAAGAACCTGGCCTTTGGCATCACGCAAGGCAATGGGGGTTGCGGCAACAGCTATACCGAGACTGACCTCGGCAGTGCGGAACTCTACGTCTACATTGGTGATAATCAGGCAGAGACCCGTCCGGTTTACTTCGGCCAGATCAATGATTGGCGCATCAAACACCGCGCCCGCATGGTCGTCATCGATCCACGCCTGACCGTCACGGCAAGCAAAGCTGATAAGTGGCTGGCTTGCCGACCCGGCTCGGACATGGCGCTCGGACTGGCGCTGATCCACCACATCTTCGCGCATGAATTGCACGACCATGATTTCTGCCAAAACTGGGTACTCGGCTGGGAGCGCTGGCGTGCATTCATTCTGGCTAAGGGCTACACACCGGACTGGGCGTCCCCGATTACGGATATACCGGCCGAAGATATTCGCGAGCTTGCCGAACAGATCGCGCGTGCCAACGGCTGCGTTATTTTTGGCAGCCGCGGACTGAACCAGCACACCTATTCGACCCAGGTCAATCGCGTCTTCATGTTTATCGCCGCCATCACGGGCAACTGGGGCCGCAAGGGCGGCGCCTATATGAACATGTCTGCGAGCGTCCCCATCGAAGCCAATGCTCCTGCAGAACGGCGCGCCAAGATTACCCGACCGGAAATCCGTAAAAGTCCGTCAGGCTGGTTGAAGGCAATTACCGAGCATCGCCCCTATCCACTGACAGCGATGATTGCCAGTAATAACCCGCTCTCGCACTGGCCTGATCGTGACGCCACGACTAACGCGCTCAAGGCATTGGAGCTCATGGTCTACATTGGCTTGTTTCCAAATGAGACCAGCGCGCTTGCAGACTACGTCTTGCCCGCTGCAACAGGCATCGAGAAAGGTGAAATCGGTCGGGCCAATGATGACCGACGGATTGTTTGGATTGATCGCATGATCGATCCGCCAGGCAATGCCCAGCCCGACGATTGGATCTGGACCGAGCTTGGCAAACGGCTTGGGTTCTCCGATGTGATGAAGGAGGAGTATAAGGATCCGGCCAAGTTCTGGGATGAGGTTCTCATTCAGAATGATCAAATGCGCGGTATCACTCAGGAACGGTTGCACTCCGTGCCGTGGCGTTGGGTTCGCTTTCCCGTCGGAGAAGACGATGGAAGCGAGATCGAGACCCTCTACGAGGAGGGTACGACAGCGGTGGGTGCGCCGCCGGGGCACCGCTTTCCGACCGACAGCGGCATGCTTGAGTTCTGGACAGAAGCACTGGAGGCCAAGTTCGAGGCCCTGGGGCTCTCTGCCCTGCCAGAGTTCTATGGTGAACGAGAAACGCTACACGACGTTGCTTATATCGACACACTACAGGACGACGATACAGATGGCATTCCTTCGCCGTTCTACGCCAATGCCGCAACATCACCTGCACGCATCGTGCAACCGGACGG
>JBCDBQ010000482.1:0-5936 GCA_039183375.1 Pseudomonadota bacterium | reverse complement strand
TTTTCGATCAGCGACATCGAGTTATCGGTAATGTGGGTTTTGCCGGTCTTGATGGCGTCTCCGAGGGACGACGCATCGATTTGCGTCTCGGGCCATTGAACCCCTGTCAGTCTGTCCTTGGCGCGTTCCGGTAGCAGATCAGCGAGGCCGACAAGGTGCATGCCCTTGGTCAGGCGAACCTGTGAAAGGAACATCGTGCCGAACTTTCCAGCTCCGATCTGGCCGATGCGGATCGGCTTTCCGTCGGCAGCGCGCTGCGCCAAGACGCGTGAAAGGCTCATGGGGCGTTTCCTTTTATTGTGTGATTTGTATCGAGTTGCTCAGAATGCAGCATAAGCGGGCGGGTGGTGCAAGCGCCAGAAAGCAGCATCAGCAGTTGGATGTCACGAGAGTTCCTTGCACGAGAGTCCTTATAAGTTTCCGGGGAATTCCTTCAGCGCCAAGAATGCGATAGTTTGGCGGCGGGAGACCAAGCCGCGCCTATAAGATGCCGGCAACAAGAGCAACATCGGGGAGATGCAACTTTGAGTAACGCGAATTTCGATTTTTCCTCAGTGGCCCGCGCAGATCTGCCGGCACCGGCGGCGAAGTGGGGTGGGTTTCCGCAATTCAACTTTGTCGGCGGCCACAATGCACCGGAGACGATCCCGGTTGATGATCTGATTGCGGCGGCTACCAAGGTGCTGTCGCGCGAAGGCACGACGCTGGCGACCTATAGCTTGGAGAGCGGACCTCAGGGATACCGACCATTGCGCGAGTATCTGGTTGCCAAGCTCAAGCGCCAGGCGGGGATTGATTGCACGTCCGACGAAATCCTTCTCACATCGGGCTCACTACAAGGGATTGATCTGATCAATCAGGTTCTTCTGACAAAAGGCGATACCGTTGTTGTTGAAGAGGCGTGCTACGGCGGCTGTTTTTCGCGGTTCAAACGGCTTGGTGTGGACGCCATTGGTGTTCCCGGTGACAGCGATGGCATGGACATGGATGCCCTGGCGCGGACACTTGATGAGCTCAAAGCGCAAGGACGGTCGCCAAAGTACATCTATACGATCCCGACAGTGCAGAACCCAACCGCGACCATCATGAGCCTGGAGCGGCGCAAGAAACTGATTGAGCTCGCGAAGGCGCATGACATCCCGATCTTCGAAGACGAATGTTATTCGGACCTGATTTGGAGCGGCGAGCGGCCGCCGGCGATCCATGCGTTGGATGATTCCAACAGAACGGTATTTGTTGGTTCGTTCTCGAAGTCGATCTCGCCGGCCCTGCGCGTTGGTTATGTCGTTGCGCCATGGCAGCTCATCAGCCAGTTGCTGGCCTGTAAAACCGATGCGGGATCAGGAGCGCTGGAGCAAATGGTGCTCGCTGAGTACTGCCCGGACAAATTCGATGCCCATGTCACGTCGCTGAACAAAGTGCTCAAAGCGAAACTTGATGCGTTGACCGAATCACTCAGCGAGAATTTCGGCACCGCAGCGGAATTCGAGCAACCGCCCGGCGGGATCTTCCTGTGGGTCAAGCTGCCGGAGCAGGTGGATACCAGCAAGCTGATGCAGATTGCGGGCAGCGAAGGTGTCTCGATCAATCCTGGTGTGGAGTGGTCGATCGAAGGCGATGGAGCCAAGCGGTCGCTCAGAATTTGCTACGCCAATCCTCCGATCGAGACGATCAGGTCCGGCGTCGCCAAGCTGGCCGAGATTTGCAATCGTGAATTTGGTGTGCCAACCCATATCGCCAACGTCGAACGCAGTTCGTAACACTCCGCTCAGAGGTTAATGACGATGATCCGTCTGTCCGTTCTGGATCAATCCATCGCCGTCGAAGGCCGCGATCATGCTGCCGCAATTCGCGAGTCTTTGGAGCTGGCACAATTCTGCGAGCAACTCGGCTATTCAAGGTTCTGGGTTTCGGAGCACCACAATCATGAAACGATTGCTGGATCTTCGCCGGAAATCCTGATGGCGGCGATTGCCGCGACGACGACACGAATAAGAATCGGCAGCGCCGGCGTGATGCTGCCGCATTATTCTTCGCTCAAAGTAGCCGAGCAGTTCAAAACGTTGGAAGCACTGGCGCCGGGTCGTATCGATCTTGGCATCGGGCGGGCTCCTGGTTCCGACGGTCGAACCGCCTTTGCTCTCAATCCCAACGCGGCGCGGGCGTCGGAGCAGTTTCCGCAGCAGATCCGTGACCTCTTGGCATGGACCACCGGCGGCGCATTGCCTGATGATCACCCCTTCAAGAATGTTCGCGCCCATCCGGAAATTGAGACGGCGCCGGACATCTGGTTGCTCGGAACCTCAGAGTACGGGGCCCAGGTGGCAGCGCACTTCGGGCTGCCGTATTGCTTTGCGCACTTCATTACCGACGGTGCCGGGGCAGAGCAGGCAATCGATCTCTATCGTTCAGTCTATCGCCCGAGCGAGCGATTTCCCGAGCCAATCGCTTCAGTGTGCGTGTGGGCTTTGGCGGCGGAAACCGAAGACGAAGCGCAGTATCAGTTCACACCGCGCGCGTATTCTCGCCTGCTGCGCGATCGCGGGATTCGTCAGCCGATCGCAAAACCTGATTCAGCACCGCCTTACGAACTCTCATTGCTGGATGAGCGCGCCATTGAGGAGATGCGCAAGACCCACATTGTCGGCAGTGTCGATAAGGTCGCGAGCCAGTTAAAGTCGCTTGCCGAGAGCGCCAAGCTTGATGAAGTTGTCGTGTTGACATGGGCGCACGATGTTGAAGTCCGCCGTCGCAGCTATGAGCTTCTGGCTCAGGCGTTTCATATTGCGCCGATGGTAACGCAAAGCGCGGCCGAGTGAGCCCGGGAAGATGACAACGACGCATTCAGATATTGTCGGCGTGTTGCTTGCGGGCGGGTTGTCGCGACGCATGGGCGGTGGCGATAAGAGCCTGCTCGACGTGGCAGGGCAATCGATGATGCAGCACGTCATCGATCGTTTGTCGCCGCAGGTGAGGCAGCTGGCGATCAATGCGAATGGTGACCCTGACAGGTTCCAGGCCTTTGGATTGCCGGTTGTGCCGGATACCATTGATGGGTTTGTTGGTCCGCTTGCCGGTGTCCTGGCCGGCATGCGCTGGGCGGCAACGCTCGCGGAGCCTGCTCGCTGGGTTGTGACAGCCTCGACCGATGCACCTTTCATTCCTGAACAGCTCGTCGAGCAACTCCGAGGCCAGCTGGATCGCGAAGATGCAGCCATTGCGCTTGCTCGCTCCGGAGGGCATTTGCATCCTGTCATCGGGCTGTGGCCGGTTGAACTTGCCGATGATCTAGAGGCGGCGTTGCACGACGGTGTCCGCAAGGTGTTGCACTGGACGGACCGGCACGGAATTGTTGCCGTGGGCTTCCCCTTTGTTGCTGTTGGCGGCGAGGAGGTTGATCCGTTCTTTAATGCGAATACACCGGAAGAATTGGACAGAGCCCGGGAATTGGTGCAACGAGGCGGCCTGAGACGCGAATGAGCCAACTCGTATGAAAGGCTGAACTGTTTGACACGCCATCCATTTGATGCGCCGGCGCCGATCATTGGCATTGTTGGTTGGAAGAATTCCGGTAAGACGACATTGGCCGTGCGGCTCGTTGAGGAGTTCTCTGGTCGTGGCTACCGGGTGGCGACGATCAAGCATGCGCACCACAATCTCAGGCTAGATGATGACGATACTGATAGTGCACGGCACAGGCGCGCCGGCGCACGCCAAGTAGCCGTTGTGTCCAGTCAGAGATGGGCCCTCATGACCGAGGACCCTGGCGGGCCGGAAATAGATTTCTCGGACGTGATTGCACGTCTTGATCCCTGCGACCTGATCATTGTCGAAGGTTACAAATCGCAACCCATTCCTAAGATCGAAGCGCGGCGGCAAGAATCCGCTCCAGGGGCACGCTTGTCTGAGCAGGATGAACGAGTTGTGGCTATCGCTGCAGACTACGATATCAGCGACTCACCGCTGCCAGTGTTTGAACTCGATGATGTGGCAAAGATCGCTGACTTTATTGTTGACAGTCAGAGGGTGCGGAAGGCTATCGCATGAGTTCACGAGCTCCATTAGCATCCCGGCAACTGTTCATTGCAACTGTCGCAATTCTGATGTTGTCGTGGCCAATGGGTGTGCTGGCGTCAGAGCCAAAAGTTCCTCCTGGTCTCGATCCAGGTGGTGTTGCCATTGCGTTGCTGGGAGATGGCGTCGACTACACCAAGCCAGAGCTTGCAAAGCGACTCGCCCGTGATGGAGAGGGTGATCTGATCGCCTGGGATTTCGTCGATAACGATATCCGGCCCTATGCCAAGGCTGGTCAGAGTACCGTGGACGCCGAATACATAATTTCTGCGTCTGGCGCGGTGAGCCTGGTGATCGTGAAGGAGCCTGCAGGCAACAACGCTGCAGCCATCGGTCATATGTCGACTTTTGTTGTGCGTACGCCGGCGCGTATCGTTGCCTGGCCTGATGGCCGTCCGGAGCGCGTGGATTGGCCGGTACTGTTTCAAGCCGCGCAGCGCTTTAAGGATCGCCTGTTTATTGTCCCTGGACCCGTACGGCCGGAAGATGCGGGCAAAGCTGGCGATAACGTTATTTTTGCCGCGCCCACCCAAGGTTTGAACGATCGGGCTGCTGTCCTGAGTATGGCAATTGCGGCTGCGGAGCTTCTATCAAAGCAACCTCAACTGCCCCCTGCTGACGTCAAACGCTTCCTCATCGGAAAGCCGTGACCGGAAACCGGTCTTGGATGTGTCTGGGTTATCTCTGACGCAAGTGCTTTTCCATAAAGATGCTGAGGGGATCTTCGACGTAGTCATCAAATGGCGGACAAACGCTAAAACCAGAAGACTTATAGAGTGAGATAGCTTCCGGTTGCGAGACACCTGTTTCGAGCCTCAAGAGGGTGCAACCGTTGGTTCGTGCGATTGCCTCCAACTCGTTCAGCAATCGCCGGCCAAGTCCGGTACGCCGTGCCTTTGCGTCGACCCACATCCGCTTGAGTTCGGCGCTCCCTTCGTTGCCCAGGACCACCGCTCCGCAGCCAACCGCCCCGCCATTGATGCGTGCGACAATGAAGCGAGTGTTGTCCGTTGAGAGTGATGCCGGATCCAGCAGGTAATTGCTTTCATCAGGATAAAGGGCCTGATGGTAGGTATCCGAGGCATGAAAAAGTGCCAGAACTTCCGGTTGTTGTGGGCTTTCAAGCGCGATTGTGACAGCTCCGGCATCTTCACTCATTGTTGGCTCCCATCTTGCGGCGGCGCGGCAAATAGCTAAGTTAGGGGAAAGCCGCCGGTGAATGCGGCAAAACCTCCAAAATGCCGAGTAGAGGAAACATGTCTGAGCTCCTGCCGTCCGCCAACCCTGCTGCACAGATGATCGACCCATTTGGCCGGCACGTGACGTATCTCCGTGTGTCCGTGACCGACCGTTGCGATTTCCGCTGCGTCTATTGCATGGCGGAGAACATGACGTTTCTGCCGAAGCGGGATTTGCTCACGCTTGAAGAGCTCGACAGAGTTTGTACGGCATTCGTTGATAAAGGTGTCCGCAAGCTGCGCATCACCGGTGGTGAGCCGCTGGTTCGACGCAACATTATGCAACTGTTCCGCGGTCTGTCTCGGCATTTGGACAGTGGCCGGCTTGAAGAGCTGACCTTGACGACCAATGGAAGTCAGCTGTCCAAGTACGCGGCTGAGCTGGCTGACTGTGGTGTGCGTCGCATTAACGTTTCGATCGACACGCTGAAGCCGGACAAATTCAAGGAGATTACGCGCTGGGGTGATCTTGGCAAGGTTCTTGACGGTTTGCAGGCGGCGAAGAATGCCGGGCTTGAGATCAAGATCAATGCCGTGGCACTCAAGGGCGTCAATGATGATGAGCTGGATGAGCTGATCCGGTTCTCTCACGGTCAGGGTTTCGATCTCACTTTGATTGAAACG
>JBCDBQ010000481.1:0-5940 GCA_039183375.1 Pseudomonadota bacterium | reverse complement strand
CATCATCGCCATGACTGTGGCAGAACGGCATTCAGTTGCAACAATGCAACCATTAGGGCGAATTACCGGCATAAGATGTCAACCTAGTTTGCTTGCCGAGGAATCCTCGCATACAACCGAACCCACAGTATGAGTCGTGCGGCAACCCAACAGGGTCGCAATGTGATCCGTAAGACGGCTTCTTGATCTTACTGATCATCGCAGGGAGCAAGCCCGGCGTAGTTTGAGCCGCACTCACAGTTCCCGAGTATGTAGAGCGTTGTTATTCGCGTCCGGTCCGAACCGCGTGCGCACACGCGCGTGCGTGCCGTTTGGTCTGGGCACGGGCTGTCGCCGGGCAGCGCGTGATGCTTTCTGCAACAACCGCAACCACAGATGTGGAGAATATTATGATTGGGGGACTACAGAAAACGGTCAGCCGGTTTGCCATCGTCGCCGCTGCAGGCGCGATGTCTACAACCGGTGCAATGGCTGCCGACCTTGGCGGCAACTGCTGCGCTGACCTAGAAGAGCGTGTTGCTGAACTCGAAGCAACAACAGCTCGTAAAGGCAATCGCCGTGTGTCACTGACCGTATCGGGTCATGTCAATGAAGGCGTGATGTTCTGGGATGATGGCGTAAATAGCGACGCCTACATCACAACGAACGTTCAGTCACGTACACGCTTTCGTTTCAGGGGTAGCGCGACAATCACGTCTGACTGGTCCGCAGGCTTCCTGATTGAAATCGGTATGACGCGCCCAGGTTCAAGCTTGAACGTAGATGCCGATAATGACACCAATACTATCGGCGACGGCATGGATGTTCGTCACCAGGTGCTGTACCTGAAGTCGAAGACCTACGGTACTTTGCATGTTGGCCATACGTCAGATGCAACTGACGGCATTACCCAGATCTGCTTGGGTTGTCGGATGGGCAACTATGCCAGCACGGCCATGGACGACATCGCCAATAGCTTTGCACTCCGCACTGCAGCTGGTGCAGACTCTAATACAACAGTCGGCGACTACTTCGAATCTGCTGAAGGTACGCGCCAGGCCGTTGTAAAGTGGACATCGCCAACTGTTGCAGGTTTCGTCCTAAGTACCAACTGGGCTGATCAAGCTGTTGGAAACGACGGCTTCGGGATCGCACTGCGCTACGCTGGCGAATTCGGTGCCTTCCGCGTCGGGGCTGGTATTGGTTATGAGGACCAAGCCAACCGCGAAACCACCGGTGGCTCTGTTACTGTTGCCCACGTACCGACCGGCCTCTACATTGCTGGTAGTTACGGTGAAGAGAGTACAGCAGCAGGTGAAGATACCCAGTGGCACATCAGTGCCGGCATTGGTCGGAAGGTCAATTCGCTTGGTAAGACTCACTTTGGTGGCATTTACGGCAACTTCGATCTCCGTGATGACGGCCGTGAGGCACAGACCTTTGGTTTGAACCTCACACAAGATATCGATGCTGCTGCGATGGAGCTTTACGTTCAGTGGCACCACCTGTCAGCTGAGAATGACACCAATGGCGACTTGCAAGACTTCAACATTGTCTTCGCAGGTGCACGGATCAAGTTCTAAGATTGTCTACTGACAGTCTATGAATAGGAAAGGGGGCTATGGCCCCCTTTTCGACGTCTACGACCATGCAATCGATCAGTTGCTGCTCTGCAACATGGCATATCTGATACACTCAGTCGGTGAAACTTTCATCTGATGTTAAGTGCTGTGGAAACAAGATTGCTGAAACATTAGGTAATAGTTCAATATCAGACGACGGCCGCCATAAA
Organism: Pseudomonadota bacterium; assembly: GCA_039183375.1. Classification (GTDB taxonomy): domain Bacteria; phylum Pseudomonadota; class Alphaproteobacteria; order Rhizobiales; family Hyphomicrobiaceae; genus Tectiglobus. Next base: position 4,169 of record JBCDBQ010000481.1, on the reverse strand, counting down.
GGCCATCTGGGGTACCAAGACCAATGCGGTATTTAAGTGCAATAGCCAGTACTTTAGTAATGTTGAGCGTTTTCGGCGCAGCGCCAGCTTTGGCCTTCCAGCAGGAACGTGTGGGTGGCTCACAAGCCGATGCAGTTTCTGAAACAACAGCTGCTGGTGCAAACTCGGGCGAGCTGAACAGCAATTTGACCGGCTCAGATACATCGTCCGCGAAGAGCAAGAAAGAAAGCGGTGCCAAGCTATCCATTCCCGGACTTGGTACGGTCGGTGTCTTACCCAAGATGGACTTTGGTTTGGAGCTGCTATACGGCTCGAACCAGCCGAATGCCGATGTCACAGAGCAAGATGAAGAATCCGACGATCTGCGCATTCGCGGCTCTATCAAACACCGCTTTTAACTCTCACGAGCCACAACTATCACTGTTCTTGTCGTAGTGGACAAGCAACTGAAGCGCAGTCGTTGGCTGTTAGCTAGTATCAATCAATCTATGGCTTCGGTCGTAACAGCCATGCTGTTGTCATGACTAAACCCAGGAACACGCCTGGTATGACAGCAAGAGCATAGTAATCGGTAGCTAAAACTCCGGCGATGGCTGCGCAAAGGACTGAAGCAAAAGCTTCGCACAGCGTTGAAGCCTTGGACGCAGCCTGGCGCCGACGAAACAGGCTGCGCTTAGCCTGAACATGAAACATCATCTGAATGCCAATCGCGCATGATGCGCCAAGCAGTGTCCCAAAGAGGGCTGCAAGAGCTCCCCAAAGGGATAACCAGGCTATGCCAATGAGAAACGGCAGAGCCACCAGCCCAACAATCAGCAGAACTGCATAGAGCTTCGAAGTCACGCGGCTGTTCTTGGACACCGGAGCCGTTGCCATCAGGTCTGGTGCATCCTCACCTGATATGGCAAGCCACGCTAGGCCACCCGCCAACTGGCTGACCGCCATCACCACCACAGGACCGACAATGGCTGACATGGGATTGTTTTCACCAAACGACACCCACAACATCAGACCTGGTGGAAGTAGGTAGAAGAGCTGCATCAGGGTTTGTGAGACCAACCATGGATCGCGGGCAAGCAATCTCCATTCCTTGATCATCAGCGATACGCGGACTGAACGGATTTGGACTGGACGGGTTGGAGCGCTTGATGTCCGCTTCGTCTCAGCGATGTTTGCCGCTGACAAGACATGGCCGCGAAACCGTTGACTTCCAAAATATGCAGCGCCGCCCAAGGTTATGATGGCTGCCATCAATAACAAGGTCACCGCACCAAGCTCACCAGCAATGGCGTTGCCGACCAGCCATATGGTGGAACCACTATCTGGCGTCAGTGATCTCAGCCAGTCAGATGATAACACCGAAAGGCGCGAAACACTGCCCATCCCAACTATGGCAACTGCTTGAATTCCGATCAAAAACGATGCGCTGACAATTGCTGCGGTCACTTGCGCAACGAGCCGTGTTCGCCGCGCCCCAATCACCGAAAACAAGCAAAGAACAACAGCTGTTGCGATAGCTGTCGATATCATGCCTAGCGCCAGCACTACAAGATAACCGCCGATCCAATGCCAACCGTCTAAGGCAATGGCCACATTGATAAATGGCGCGAGGAACAAGCCACTCATTGCGGCGTTGCTAACTGCCAGCATGACGAGACGAACGGCGAAGAGGTGGCCAGCAGGTGATGGGGAAGACAGGATGAGGTCGAGATCGTCTCGTGTATAAAACGCCCGTGTCACCATCTCCAACGCTTGAGATAGCATCATCGTCAAGGCGAGAAGCGCGCCGCAGGTCAGCACAAGCAAAGCCGACTTTGAGACAACAAACCCGTTCGCGAGATGCCCGTTTAGAATGTGATAGGCAAGGCCGTGCAAACCAATCGTCAGGCCCAGAAGCATGCCGGCGATGCAGATGTTCCGCCATCGATGTGCGGGACCAAACAGCCACGACCAATCCCGCCAGGCAAGGCGAAGTTCATGTGCCGCAAACCATTGCAGAGACGCTAAGCTGTTCATGCGACCGCCGTGTTGCCCTGTAACGCCTCTGACGCGCTCTCGTCTACACCAACGATTTGCAAGAAGATTTCTTCGAGTGTCTGATCTCTCCGACCTTCTCCAGCGCGCAACTCATCCAGTGCACCCTCAGCCAAAAGCCGCCCGTTGCCGATGACGCCAATGCGGTCAGCCATCCGCTCAGCAACCTCGAGAATATGGGTCGTCATTATGATCGTCACACCCGTGGCAACAAGCTCTCGGAGAACGGATTTGACCTGGCGCGCCGACCCTGCATCTAGACCAGTGAGTGGCTCATCCAGAATGATCACCTGTGGCTGATGCAACAGTGCGCCCGTCAGCGCCACCTTCTGGCGCATGCCTTTGGAGAAGCCCTGACAACGATCTCCAGCATGCTTGGAAAGCCCAAACTGCTCCAGCAGCGCCACCGCCCTGAGCTGTGCGACGTTCGGATCCATGCTCCATAGCCCGGCTATAAACTCGAGATACTCAATCGGCGTGAGCTTGTCGTAGATCATCGGCTCATCCGGAACCCAGGCCATGATCCGCTTCGCTGCGATTGGATCCGCGCGGGCATCGGTTCCCAGGACCGCAATTGACCCTGCATCCGGCTGCAGCAATCCAGCAACCATCCGCAGCGTTGTCGTCTTACCGGCGCCGTTCGGTCCGAGCAGCGCATAAAATTCGCCCTGTCGGATGTTCAACGAGAGATTGTCGACCGCCCTGAAGTCATCGAACGACTTCACGAGGTTGCTCACATTAAGGGCGGGCAGGAATGAGTCTGAAGTTGAGGTCATCGATTGCCAATACGCATATACATCTTCCGACAGAGCACTTTTGTGCCGCTGCAACACGAATGTATTATGGTAGAAGAAACCTATTGATCTTGAATGAACGCCGCGAATGCCGGCTGCCAAGACTGAACATATCATTCCGCGAAACAATGTATTTGCGCCGCTGAAATATTGAGAGAAATTCAATGAACAAAGCCATCAGAATGGAACCCGTTTCGCCCTTTTCTAGTGAGCATGCCAATACTCTAATAAGACCGGCACGCATAGTATGGCGACTAATGCTCGCTATCGGACTGTTTAGTGCAATAGCAACTCCAACCAACGCCTACGAGAACCATCAAATGTGGGAGAAGGTTCGCGTTCAAGGCAAACTCTGCATGAAAAGCCACGAGCACTACGGGCAAAGCCCGCCATGGGTTACCAAAAAAGGAGCCATCGCCTACGCCCATCGCCAGTGGGAAGGCTTTACAACCTGGGAATACGGCAAAGCCTGGGGCAAGCTCAGACTAGCCATCGGCAAGCGTCAGCGCTGTCAACGCTCCAACGGTCGCTGGGTCTGCTCCATCATTGCCAGGCCCTGCAGGCGATAGCCGAACGAGAAACCAATCGATCATCGAAAAAAATCGACGAGTTGTGACATAGGTAACAGCATAACGTGCGCGCATTGCCCATAATGCCTTCATCAGATCAGGGCGTTCTCCCTCCCTTCCGCTCTGATCTTCCTCCCTTGCCCAAGGCCGCTGGTTCCCCCGACCAGCGGCTTTTTTTATGGAACAGGGGCTAAAATCCAGCTTCACCATGCGGATAGCGGCGACATAGTCGACACGTGAGAAATCTATCGTAGGAAAAATCATTCAGCTGACGAGGGAGAGGACCCAGCTAGGGAGCTAGGCTTGTGGCGGAGGGTGTCCGTAAAACAAGCATTCACATTAATTCATAGCGGTCCAATTTCCCAAGCAGATATCGCTGATAAATAGGCTATTCGTCCGGATCCGTTCACAGTCGTTCACACTGAGCCTTGTATCTTGTTAGGGCTAATGTTGGGACCAAGTCTGAGAACACTAAATGCCACGTCAACTAAATCGCCTGCGCGCACGCACGGTAGAGACACTTCAGAAATCTGGCCGCCATGCTGATGGGAAAGACCTGTAACTCTCAATCACGAAAGCAGGTGCCAAAAAGTGGGTGCTCCTTTACCGTCGGCGTCCGGACGGTAAACACTGCGAGATGGGATTGGGCAGCGCCACAAGCGTCTCACTAGCCAACGCTAGGGAGACGGCAGCTGTTCAACGTTTGCTGCTTGTGCAGGAAAAGACCCGCTGAGCGAGCGACGCGCGGCTAAGACTGGCGACACACCAACCT
>JBCDBQ010000480.1:0-5942 GCA_039183375.1 Pseudomonadota bacterium | reverse complement strand
TGGTTGATTTGCTGTTTCGATTGCAAAAGCGCGAGGCGGCCACGCTGATCCTTGTGACGCACGACGAGTCTCTGGCAGCGCAGTGCGATGATGTGATCCGCATGGCTGATGGTCGAATTGCTGAGAAGCAGTTGGCGGGGGCGGCCCAATGAGTGCCGCCGAGGCGCTGGACGCGAGAGCCGACCGGTCGTCCACGACTGGTTCGGGTGGCCTGAGGCTTATGCTGACATTTGCGTTGCGTGAGTTGCGAGCCGGTGTTGGTGGTTTTGGTGTATTCATCGCCTGCATCGCGCTGGGCGTTGCCGTGATCACGGGGGTTGGCGCCCTCACGGACTCCTTACTCAACGGTTTTGCCGATCAGGGGCGCACTTTGCTTGGCGGTGACATCACGCTGCGCCGGGTCCACAAGCGCGCCAATCAGCAAGAACTGGCGCAGATGCGTCAACTCGGGGTTGTCGCTGAAACGGCAACCATGCGCTCGATGGCGCGATTGCCGGATGGATCCGATCAGTCATTGGTTGAGATCAAGGCTGTTGGTCCGGCCTATCCATTGCTCGGCGACATGACGCTCGTCGGCGGCGCCAGTTTTGACAAGGCGGTTCGTGAGGACAAAGGCGCTGTTGTTGCGCAAAGCCTGCTTGATCGTCTCGGCCTCAAAGTCGGGGACAAGATCAAGCTTGGTAGCGGTCTCGTGCCAATTACGGGCGTTATTCAGAATGAGCCCGACAAGATTAGCGCGCGACTGGCGTTCGGTCCTCGGATCATGCTTTCACATGAAGCGCTGGCTGCTACGGAGTTGGTCAAACCAGGAACGCTGATCAGTTGGCGCTATGCCGTGTTGTCACCAGACGGCGATACGCGGCCGCTGGAAACCGTCGAGGGGTTGCGTAAGTCGGTCAAAGAACAGCTGCCGGAGGGTGGTTTCATTGTTCGCGACCGGCGGGATCCGTCGCCTTCGATTACGCGCGTGCTCACACGTCTGCGAGAATTTCTCACGCTCTTGGGGTTGGCAGCACTACTCATTGGCGGTGTCGGTGTGGCCAATGCCGTACAGACTTTCATTGAACGCCGCCGCAAGGTTGTTGCGACCTACAAGAGCGTTGGGGCAGCGGGCAACTTGGTGTTTGGCATCTATCTTGTCCAAGTCATGATCATTGCGTTCCTGGGAACTCTGATTGGAGTGACGATTGGCAGTTTGGTGCCCTGGTTGCTGGGACAGACACTTGGTGAAGCGCTGCCGATCTCCGTCGGTGGTGCGATTTCCTGGAGCAACGTTGCCATCGGATCGCTTTATGGCCTGTTGGTCGCGCTGTTCTTTGTTCTTTGGCCCCTCGGTCAGACGGAGCGTATCCGGCCGGCGGCCTTGTTTCGCGATGAAGTTGGTGGTGGCGAGAGCCTGCCGTCAACCAAGGTCATGATCCTCACTGCCATTGCGGCCGCGTTGCTGATTGGCTTCACGATCTGGGCATCCGGCAACATGCGCCTGTCGCTTGGCTTCCTGGGCGGCGCAGCAGCAATTCTATTGTTGTTCTGGCTGATTGGATGGGGCGTGACGCTTGCCGCCAGACGCATGCCGCGACCGCGGCGACCGGAACTTGCGCTTGCCATGGTCGGACTGGCTGCTCCTGGTGGCTTGACGCGGGCCGTTGTTCTCTCTCTTGGTGCCGGGCTGTCATTGCTCGTTGCAGTCGCCTTGGTTGATGCGTCGCTGATCGACGAATTGCGTGGGCGAATGCCGCAGAACAGTCCCGACTACTTTGCGGTCGATATCGCCAAACAGGATCGCGCGACGTTCGAGAGAAGTGTCCAGGGTAACGTTCCCAACACGACCATTGAAACAGCGCCGATGTTGCGAGGTCGGATCATTAAGATCAAGGGCATTGCAGCCGACGAAGCAAAGGTTCGGCCAGAAGCCAAATGGGTCCTCAATGGCGATCGCGGGTTGACCTATTCCGAGAAAATCCCGAAGGGCTCGAAAGTTGTTGCCGGCAAATGGTGGGATAAAGATTACAGTGGCGAGCCGGTGGTCTCCTTCGTTGCGGACTTGGCCGAGGAGATGGGTCTCAAGGTCGGTGATACCATTACGGTGAATATCCTTGGCCGCAACATTACGGCACGGATCGCAAGTTTGCGCGAGATTGAGTGGGAAAGTCTTGCGATCAATTTCGTCATGATCTTCTCACCAAACACACTGCGCGCGGCACCTCACAATCTTCTTGCCACGGTCAAATTGCCGAAAGGGACGTCCCCGGAAAACGAGGCCAAGGTGGCGCGTGCCGTTGGCAAGGCGTTGCCGAACGTATCGATGATCCGTGTGAAGGATGCGATTAACGCGTTTGCTGAAGTGTTTGGCCGGGTGATGATCGCGGTTCGGGTTGCTGCCAGCATTACCCTTCTCGCAGGTGCCTTAGTGCTTGCCGGTGCGCTCGCAACGGCCCAGCGACGGCGAATTTTACAAGCCGTGGTTCTCAAATGTATCGGTGCAACGCGGCGTAAACTTTTGGTATCGCATCTTGCTGAGTACGGGCTGCTGGCCTTTCTCACTGCCGCGGTGGCGTTAGTGGTTGGGTCCTTGGCGGCATGGTTGGTTGTCACGTTCATTCTTGAGGGGACGTTTATTTTCTCCTGGGTCGCTGTCGCAGGCGCGCTTGGCGTGTCGGTGTTCCTGATCCTGGCCTTCGGTATGTTCGGGACATGGCGAGTGTTGGCTGCGAAACCGGTGCCGGTCCTGCGAAGCTTGTAAATAATCCGGAGCGACTGCTGCGGCCAGGTTATTGAACCTGCTTGCGCCGAATGAGTTCGATCATGGCGGTGTAGATACTGCTCAGCTTTTCCGGTTGCAACGTATCGGCCGTGTTCCAGGTTGCGGCCAAGCAATAGCGGTCACCGGCCTCATCTTCGAACCAGGTTGAGTAATTAAGCACGCCGACGTTGGAACCGCCCTTATAAGCGACCCGCCGCCAGTCAGATTTGACCGCAAGTCCCGGGTTAATGAGCATCAGATCAAGCTTCTGTACCCGGGCAAGCCAGTTGCAGATCCTGGTGAGAGGAATGTGCCATTCATCGAGTTGACGCAGGGGCGCCGTAACTTTGCCTGCGTCGGGCAAGCGGGCACTGGCCAGGTCCTGTAGAAATGCGCGGCGACCCTCCACACTCAGCCTTACGTAGTTGTTGTAGAGAACGGGGTCCGCCTTTAGCTGGAACATTTCGCGTGTTGTGAGCATCGGTTCCAGAGCGGTCACCGCCTCAATCTGCTGCCGGCCGAGATGATGCATGAGCATGTCGGTGGCGGTGTTATCGCTCCGCGCAATCATCAGTGACGCCAACGTGTGCAGCGTTAGCGGGGCGCCGACCGGCATGTCCTGCAGAATGCCGGATGGCAGCGAAATGTGGGGGGCGGCCAGTTTGATGACGTCGGACCATTTCGCCTTATCAGCTTCAATGGCCTCTTGAAGCGCGACGAGGACGGCGAGTTTAAAGGCTGAGCCGACTGCAAGGCTCTTGTCGGCGTTATGCGCCAGCACTGTCCCCTCGCTTTTTGTGAGCAGAAATGCTGTCGTGCCAGAGAGTTGTTTCAGTTGCTCTAATAGCTCCTTTGAGCTGGTAATGCGGGCAAAGCCTGCACGGATAAAGAGTGATGTAATCCGGCCGTCCGCGTTGAGCGCCATGGTTGCTGGCACGCGAAACTTTTCGGTGATGATGTGATAGGAGCCAGCCTCGCCCTCTGCGCGGATGGCCTTTCCGTACTTTGCGCGGACACCTGCAATTGCGGACGACAGTGTTTCCAGTGGGATCTTCTGTAAGAATTGATCCGTGAAGCTTTGCTTGCGTGGCGTGTCGGAATTGTAGACTTCGGTGAGGAGCGCAGTCGGCGAAGCTTGTTCCTGCGCGTACGTTGCTATCGAAAGTGCGCATAGGAGATAGACGGCAATCAATGCCACTCGGTAGGACACGGTTTTCCTCCGGTTAGTCAGGCAAGAATAATGTCGAATTGGCCGATCTGGGCGCCGGCCTCGACCTGATCATAAGGCTGGGGATCGGTAATGAGTTTGGCACGTGTTTCGGCGTTGCCCGCGTTCTTGAACAGCCAATCTGTTTTGTTCTTTGTCTCGCCCTTGAAGTAGAGCTGCGTGCTCAACGCACGCCGACCCGGCGCTTTCACATGAAAATGGATATGCGGTGTGCGGCCTGGGTAAGCGACTGGCCGAATGGTTCGGAAGGAATACCGGCCATCGCGGTCGGTTTGCGTGCGACCGCGGCCCTGGAAGCCCTTTTCAACGCGTCGGTTGCCACGATTGTCGTTCGGATGCAGATAGACGCCATTGTTGTCGACCTGCCAGATCTCGACCATTGTATCGGGAAGTCGCGCACCGCGGACATCAAGGATCTGCCCTTGAATATGCAGGACTTTCCCCATAGCCCGCGTGTCGACACCGGTAACAGTGACCAGATCATTGTCAATGTCGCCGGCCCACTGCGTCGGATAGAACGGGCCTTTGGTCTGCTGCGGTGTCGGCTGCAATCGCGTGGCTGCAGCTGAACTGAAACTGATCAGCGGCTGAGCCATCACGAGAGACGTCGTCGCGGCTGCAATCAGGTTTCTACGTGTGATCAAGCGTGAGTTCGCGCTCATGCTCGAAGCCCTTTTGTCGATACAGTTAGGTTCGCTTGCTATTCAGCTGGTGCTGCTACTGGTGATACCGCAGGTTTTGGTGCTCGCAAAGTCAGGCGCAATAGTGGAGGCACCAGCAGCAGTGTCAGGATCGCCGAAAGCGAAAGGCCACCCAGCACCACCGAACCGAGTCCGCGGTAGAGTTCTGATCCTGCACCCGGGAAAATGACCAGCGGCAGCATGCCGAACACACTGGTGAGCGTGCTCATGAAAATCGGCCGGATGCGGTTGCGGGTCGCTTCCATAATCGCATCTTTAACGCTCATGCCGTCGTGAAGCAGGTGATGCTGTGATTGGTGAACGAGCAGGATGGCGTTGTTCACGACGATGCCGATCAGGATAACGAAGCCGAGTAGTGTCAGCATGTCGAGCGGCTGTGTCTGATACATGTTCAAAATCGCGAGACCTGCAACACCACCAGCGCCAGCCACTGGAACAGAGACTAGGATAACAAGTGGCAGGATAAAGCTTTCGAACAGCACCGCCATCACGAGGAAGACGATAATCAGCGCAAGAATCAAGTTCACGCGCAATGCTTCCCAGGTCTTCGAAAGCTGGTCTGCGGCACCGGTCATCGACAAGCGTACACCTGGTGGCAGTCCCTCGTCCCTCACGGGCTTGATGACTTTGTCCTGCATGATTTCGACTGCCGACTCAAGGGCCAGGGCATCACTTGGCCGGACTTGAAGTGTAATCGTACGCAGGCGTTCACGGTGGCGGATTTCCACGGGGCCTGCTGTAAGTTTCACATCGGCAAGGGCGGAAATCGGAATAACGCGGCCGTTCGGAGCGACGACAGGATAAGCAGAGATATCCTGCGTCTTGCGGTCCTGCGCAAAGGTCGCCTTGCCTTTGAGCATGAGATCAACCCGGTCGGTTCCGATCGTGATCTCCTTGACGCGAACCCCATCATTGTAGGCGTCGAGAGATAAAGCGAGCGCCTGCGCGCCGACACCGGCATCAGCGAGGCGAACGCGATCCGGAATGGCTCTCAGTTCAGGAGCGCCAAGTTCCAGTCCGGGTTGGGGTCGGAACTGATTGCCTTTATTGCGAGGAAACTCACGGACAATGCGACCGGTGAGACGCAGTGCGACACCGAGGATCTCTTCGAGTTTGTCGCCTGAAACATTGAGTTCGATAGAGCGGCCGCCACCGATGCCGCGCCCGAACAGTGACCGCTGACTGATCAGCCCGAAGGTGCCAGGTTCGGCGAACACCGGACCGCGTAATACCGGAATGAGTTCGGCAACACGGCGCGGATCCTTGGCGG
>JBCDBQ010000479.1:0-5947 GCA_039183375.1 Pseudomonadota bacterium | reverse complement strand
TGCGATTTCGATGCCGCCTCGATGAAGCTGCTGCCGCAGCTCAATTCAACCGGCGATCTTGATGATTTCCCGGTCGAGAACTTCTTCGCGGCAATCGGCATCGTCCACGCGGATCCGCGGAATACCGAAATCCTGGATCTGGTGAGCAATCTCGCCAACGATCATCAAACATTCTTGGTTGGTGGCCTGACATCCGCGAACCAGAACTTCGCCCAAATCACCGGCTCAGCGTCGGAGTGTGGTCTCAGCGGCGTCCTGTTGGGTGGTAAAGTGCGGGTTGCTGTTGGCTTGACCCAAGGCTGTTCACCGATCGGCCCTGCGCACATTGTCAGCCATGGCGAGCAAAACATTATTGCTTCGCTAGACGGCCAGCCAGCCTATGAATTGCTCTGTGAAGACCTAGGCGTGGCTGACGGCGTTGATCCGCAACCGTGGCTCAGCAATATTCATGCTGCGGTTTTGGTGAGTGGCTCGGACACGGGCGACTATCTGGTGCGCAATCTTGTGGGCATTGATGCCTCGCAGGGCCTGGTCGCAATTGCCGATGTGGTCGAGCCCGGATCGCGCATCATGTTTGTGCGGCGTGATGCAGAGGCGGCCGCTAAAGATCTTAACCGCATGCTGGATGACCTGAAGGCAAGATCAGACGGTGAGCCCAAGGCTGCGCTTTACTATTCGTGTTTGGCACGCGGGCCCAATTTGTTCGACGAAGAGTCCTACGAACTCACAACTATTCGCGATGCCCTTGGTGATATCCCGCTGGCAGGTTTCTTCGGCAACGGCGAGATTTCAAACAACCGTGTCTATGGCTACACCGGCGTGCTGACACTGTTTTATTAGAGCGGCAGTTGCGATGCAGCGCTGATAAATCCTTGTTTCCTCGGATGCGCTCTTGGACCCTTGTTTCCGCGAGAATAATGGAGCTCGTACTTGCTCGCCTGTCTGCATTCGCACCGTTGTCAGGAACAGCTAGCTCCAAATGACGGATCATTCCGAACATGTCCTTGACGTATCTGGACCAAAGCCGTTCCATCACGGCTAAGTCGTAGGTGGTATCCGGGGGAAAGCCTTTGCAAAGTTTCGGCCTAGGAATTGATATCGGTGGCACGTTTACCGATGTCGTTCTGTTCGACACGGTATCCGGCACCCAATTCAGCCATAAGCAACTGACGACGCCGACCGACCCGACTGTCGGTGTCATGGACGGTGTATCCCACCTGCTCAAGCAGACCGGGATCGATGCCAAGCAGATCAGTCGCGTTGTCCACGCGACGACGTTGTTCACCAACGCTTTGATCGAGCGGAAAGGCGCACCGACCGGCCTCATAACCACCAAAGGCTTTCGCGATGTCTTGGAGATCGGTCGCGAACGCAAGTACGAACTCTACGACCTTAACATTCAGAAACCTGAACCGCTGGTCGCCAGAAACCTGCGAGTTGGAGTGGATGAAAGAGTCGAGGTCGACGGTCAGGTCTCCACTCCGTTAAATGAGGATGACCTGCTTTCGCAGGCTGGCCGGTTGATCGAAGCAGGTGCAGAAACGCTGGCCGTTGTGTTCCTGCATTCCTATGCCAACCAGGTGCATGAGAGGCGGGCGCTGGAACTGCTCAGCGAAGCGTTCCCCCGAATTCCCCTGAGTGGTTCAATCGATGTGGCGCCGGAAATCCGGGAATACGAACGGACGTCCACAACAACGTGCAATGCCTATATCAAGCCTTTGGCCGAGCGATATCTCGAATCGCTCGAGCAACGCCTGAGAGACATCGGTGTCACAGCGCAACTCTTGATGATGCTCTCCAGTGGCGGTCTTACCAACGTCGATGAGGCCAAGCGCAATCCCGTTCAGCTCTTGGAGTCAGGCCCTGCTGCTGGTGCGCTCGCTGCTGCTCATTTGGCCGGCGCGGATGGTGGCGATCATGTCCTGGCCTTTGATATGGGAGGCACGACTGCGAAGCTCAGCGTTATCGACGATGGGGCCCCGGCGATTGCCTACGCGTTTGAAGCAGCGCGTGCCAAACGCTTTATCGAGGGCAGCGGATTGCCACTGCGCATCTCGACGTTGGAGCTCATCGAGATCGGCGCCGGCGGCGGTTCCATCGCACATATCGACAACATAGGTCTATTGAAAGTCGGGCCGCTCAGTGCCGGGTCTGAGCCGGGGCCGGCATGTTACGATCGCGGTGGCGACGATCCGGCCGTCACCGATGCCAACCTTCTGCTAGGATACCTCAATCCAGATTTTTTTGCTGGCGGAAGCATGACCGTTGATCCGAAGCTGGCGACACGAGCACTCGAACCACTTTCTGAAAAGACAAAGCTAACAACCGAGCAACTGGCCTGGGGTGTGCACGAGCTTGTCAATGAGAACATGGCGAATGCCGCCCGTGTCCACATCGCGGAGCATGGTAAAGACCCGCGGTCGTACAATCTGTTTGCGACCGGCGGTGGTGGTCCATTGCACGGATACCACGTGGCGAAAAAGCTGGGCCTGAAACGTCTGATTGTGCCGCCATCTGCTGGCGTGGCTTCGGCGCTCGGACTTCTCATTGCGCCCGCGCGCGTCGACCGTGTCGCAACGCTGGTCAAAGAAATCTCTACGCTCGACTGGGTCGACTTTGAGCAACGCTTTCAGGATCTGACGACACGGGCCAAAGACGTAATCGCGGAGACGGGCCTTGATAGTGATAGTGCGATCATCCAACGGGCCGCTGATGTGCGCTACCGCGGCCAGGCGTTTGAGCTGGTCGTTGATCTTCCACCGGGTCCCTATACTGTGGATAGCAAGGCGGCGTTGCTGGAAGCCTTTGAGACGAACTATGTCGATGCGTTCACACGAACGCCTCCGGCGACTGAAGTTGAAATCATTAATATTCGGGTCTCTGCAACGCTTGATGTTTCCGGAGCCTCGGAGTGGCTCTCCGATGCTTCGGACGCGTCTGAACAATGCGCCACAATGCGGCTCGCATATTTTCCGGAGAGTGGAGGAACGGTAGACACGCCGGTCTATCAGCGCGCAGCGATAGCAGATGGAAAGATCTATCAGGGGCCGGCTATCATCGAGGAACCGGAGTCAACACTCATCGTCGGTCCCGGCGGCACGTTTACTAAGCAAGCCAGCGGCAACATTGTCGTTGAGATCAATTGAGGAAGGCTGACGAGTGATGCAGGATGTCCCGACAAAATTCGACGCCGTCACGCTGGAAGTGCTATGGACTCGCTTGATCTCAACGGTCGATGAAGCAGCCAAGGCATTGCGCAGGACCTCATTTTCCACGCTGGTCAACGAGTCGAATGATTTTGCCTGTGTCGTGACCGATGCCGACGGCTGCTCGCTGGCGCAGAACACGGAGAGTATTCCGTCGTTCATTGGCACTTTGCCGGTGTCGGTGAAAGCGTTTATTTCCGAGATCGGCAACGACAATATGGTGCCGGGTGATATTCTTGTTACCAATACACCGTGGATTGCTACCGGACACCTCAACGACATCACGGTTGCCAAGCCGATTTTCTACAATGGCAAGATCGTTGCGTTTGCAGCGTCAACTGCGCATGCGCCTGATATCGGCGGCAAGGTCAGGTCGGTTGAATCACGTGAAGTGTTCGAGGAAGGCTTCCACATTCCGCCGATGAAAATGGTCAATGCCGGCGAGCCGGACAAGACTTTCTTCAAACTGCTGCGTGCCGCTGTTCGTACGCCGGATCAGACCGAAGGTGATGTCTGGGCGCAGGTTACGGGTCTCGATCTGATCGAACAGCGTGTGCAGGAACTGTTGCAGGAATACGGTCTGCCGGATCTGATCGACTTTGGTGGCGAAATCATGGGGCGCTGCGAAACCGCGATGCGCAGTGCAATTAGTGACCTGCCAGACGGCACGTATCACTATGACATGCAGACCGATGGGATTGAGGAGCCGGTTCAGTACAGGATCGCACTCCATGTCCGAGGCGATAAAATCCATGTCGACTACACAGGGACATCGGATCAGATCGACTATGCAATCAATTGCACGATGACCTATACGTTCGCGATGACGTGCTACGCACTTAAGTGTGCGCTGTTGCCGGACCTGCCGAACAATGAAGGCATATTCCGTTGTGTCACGGTCGAAGCGCCGGATGGCTCGATTGTAAATCCGAAGTTTCCGGTTGCTGTCGGCGGGCGCATGGCGACCGGGCATTATCTTCCGGTGATTGTCTTTGGTGCGTTGGCGCCGATTATTCCTGAAAAACTGATGGCGGCGTCGGGTTCTCCGCTGTGGTCAGTTATTCAGACCGGTGTGCGCGATGATGGGCGGACCTATGCGTCCGTCCTGTTCTTCAACGGCGGTATGGGCGCGACCTACAACAATGATGGCCAAAGCACCTACGCCTGGCCGAGCAACGTTTCCAATGTTCCGCTTGAGCTTATAGAGCGTGAAAGTGGGTTGAGGATTTGTTCCAAGGAGTTGCGTGTGGGCAGCGGTGGGGCAGGACGCCATCGCGGAGGTCTTGGACAGGAGATCGTGCTGGAAGTCGTCTCAAAGACGCCGGTTGGTATGATCTTTATGGCTGAACGCTGCAAGTTTCCGGCTCGTGGCATTGACGGCGGCGGAGATGGCGCGCGCGGCCAGGTTCTAATTGACGGCGAAGCCATCGACCATCGGAAGAATGTTGTCTTGAAGCACGGCCAGGTCGTCACGCTGCGCACGCCAGGCGGTGCTGGTGTTGGCAATACGGAAGAGCGCGAACCGGCCGCTTTGGAGACCGACAAGGTGCAAGGCTACGTGTCGGGTTGAGGCGCCTCCGAGATTCATCTAGGAGCCAGAGACTTCGCAGACCATAGCAATTGCGTTCCTGGAAATTGGGACAGCATTCATCTGGGGCTTCGCATGGAATCGCTGAATTCAGGGCCAATAGCGCCGCGGAAGATCCCGGATCGCTGTCGTACAGCGTCTGGTGGAGCGAAAGTCGCAGGTGTTGTACTCGGCAGAGTCTTGGATTTAACGCAGTGCAGCCGCCGCTTCCTGAATGCGTTCGCAGGAACGCGTCAGGTCGTCCATTGATGCTGCAAACGAAATGCGGAAGTGCGGAGACAGGCCATAGGCGGCGCCATGTACAGTCGCGACTCCAAACTCGTCCATCAAGTACATGACGAAGTCTTTGTCATTTTCGATGCGCTTGCCGCCGGGTGTCGTTTTACCGATGAGGTCACTGCAACTCGGGTAGACGTAGAAAGCACCTTCGGGCGATCTGCATTCAATGCCGGTGGACTGATTGAGCATGGAAACAACCAGGTCTCGCCGCTCTTGAAACGCCATTGCGCGCTCGCGGATCACGTCTTGAGGACCGTTTAATGCGGCGACGGCTGCCGCTTGCCCAACGGATGACGGACCGGAGGTGGCCTGCGATTGCATCTTCAACATCTCGGCCATCAATGGAGCCGGGCCGCCGCAAAATCCAATTCGGAAGCCAGTCATAGCGTAGGTCTTGGAGACGCCATTGATTACGATGGTGCGATCTTTCAGGGCAGACTCGACTGCAGCGATGGTCGCGCAGGTCTTGCCGTCGAAGACAATGTGCTCATAGATGTCATCAGTCATGACCCAGACATGTGGATGTCGGAGCAGGACATCAGCGAGGGCGCGCAGATCGCCGCGTGTGTAGACCGCACCCGATGGATTGGATGGCGAATTGAGCACGAGCCACTTGGTTGCGGGCGTGATGTGCTTCTCAAGTGTTTCGGCGTCCAGCTTGAAACCGCTCTCGGCGGAACACTGGATCAGTTTCGCTGAACCGTTGGCGAGCTGGACCACTTGTTCATAGGCAATCCAGAACGGGGTTGGGATGACGACTTCATCGCCCGGTTCCACGGTCGCCATGATGGCGTTGAAGATAACCTGCTTGGCACCGGTCGAGACCATGACCTCGGCCGCAGAGTAGTCGAGGCCGTTCTCGCGCTTGAACTTC
>JBCDBQ010000478.1:0-5987 GCA_039183375.1 Pseudomonadota bacterium | reverse complement strand
GTCAGGCGAACGTCCCCTTTCTTCAGCTGTTCATCGACGACATCGCCAAGTGCTTTAATGTCCTGCCATTGCCCATCGGTGTAAGGCTTGGTTACCCGCGGGGATTCGCGAACACGCGTAATCTTCATTTCAAAGTCAAACGAGACTTCCGTCTGATCGTGGCTCCCGCTGATTGGAGCCGCAGAGGCATAGTGTGGCGCGGCCGCCAGCGGGATGTGGCCCTCACCGGCCAGCAAGCCCGATGTTGGGTCGAGACCGACCCATCCGGCGCCCGGTAGATAAACTTCTGCCCAGGCGTGAAGGTCAGTGAAATCAACATCCGTGCCGGCTGGGCCGTCCAGAGGTTTGACGTCGGGCGTCAGCTGGATCAGGTAGCCGGAGACGAAACGGGCGGCGAGACCAAGGTTGCGCAAAATCTGGACGAGTAGCCAGCTGCTGTCCCGGCACGACCCGGAAGCGAGTTTCAGCGTTTGCTCCGGAGCTTGAACACCGGCTTCCATCCGGATCAGGTAGTCAATGTCGCGTTCAACCTGCTGATTGAGTGCCACGACAAAGTCGAGGGTGTTTCCATTTGAAGGTTTCGCTAGGCGCGCGAGATACGCCTTCAGCCGTGGACGAACCGGTTCACATTGCAGATAGGGCGCCAGCTCGGCCAGTTCTGTCTCGCGATACTTGAACGGCCACTCACCGGCATAGTCCTCGATGAAAAAATCAAACGGATTGATCACCGCCATGTCGGCAACAAGGTCGACAGCAACCTCAAACTTATCCGTCTTTTCCTGAGGCACGATCCGCGCAAGGAAATTGCCGAAGGGATCCTGCTGCCAATTGATGAAATGTTCTTTTGGCGTGATGTCGAGTGAGTAGCTGATGATCTGCGTTCGGCTATGCGGGGCAGGCCTCAGGCGAATGACCTGCGGGCCCATATTGATCCGACGATCATAAGTGTAAGTGGTCCGATGCGTAATCGCTGCGTGGATGGACATAGCCGATGGCTTTCGCGTGCTGGTTTCTGATTGGAACGGCCCGGCAAGGATAGACCGGACCCATTGCTCAAGGTGACGGTGATTCGTGCCCTCTCTGCACGGGCACTAATGCAGCGTAAGGCGTTGGGCAAGCACCAAACAAGACAATCTGTCGAACCATCCAATCCACACCGTCAGCGCCGCGCAAATAACATTTGGCAATCAGGATATGCGACGGCTGGCGCCTACGGCTAGACCAATGGATGCCTACTTTCCTGGCAAACCGGGCAAACACCGGTCAAACATTGGGCAGGCGTCGTAACGCGCTGAAGCATCTTAAAATGCCCGCGCCTCCATACCTTCCTCATAATGCTTCATGTACTGGCCCACAAAGTCGTGGCCGACAAAACGCACATAGTCGTCAGCCAGCCTTTTGGTGATCGGCCCCCAGGCTTGATCTTTGGCTCCGATTGCCACTCCATTGATGCTGGTCACCGGGCAGAGGCAGAGTGACGTCGACGTCAGGAAGATCTCATGGGCATTGTAGCTGTCGTAGAGATCAACATCGTCTTCCTTGACGGGAATACCGGCCTCGTGCGCGAGATCGATGACGGTTTGCCGGCTGACACCAGGCAGCACGTACTTTTCGCTCGGCGTCATAAGCGTGCCGTCACGGACGATAAAAATATTGGAGCCCATGCCTTCGGCCAGATTGCCATTGATGTCGAGCAGGACCGCCCACGCTTCGGGATCAATGCTTTGCACCTCATGGTTGGCAACGACCATGTTGAGGTAATTATGGGTCTTGGCGCGCGGTGTGAGGCACTCGGGCGGCGTCCGGCGATGCGCCGGGGTTACGACCCGGATACCCTCCTTGAAGGATTTGGCACGTTGCTGCAGTGGTAGCGGAAGGCATTCCAACACGATGTTGGGGCCGTAATGGTCGATATTGTCGCCCGGTACGACACGCACGCCACGGCTGATGCGCTGCCCGATCCAATAGTCGTCGTCCGCGCCAAGAAGGTGCCGGTTGCGCTCAAACAACTCATCGGTCAGGGCGATCATTTTTTCGGGACCAAATCCCGGGTCGATGCGCAGATACTTGAGCGTGCGATACAGCCGCTCGACATGTTCCTTCACCTTAAACGGCCGGTGCCCGAAGCTTCGCGTCATGTCGAAGCAACCATCTCCGTAGATCCAGCTCATATCTCTGAATGGAATTTTGACCTGGCTTTCAGGCATAAACTCGCCGTTGAACCAAGCCAACCGCTCATTGCCACGCTCAACCATTGCGACTGCCTCCCTGCATCGAGATGTTTAGACTACTCTTTGAACCTCGAATTTGTCTAATGACGTCAACAAGAAAGTTCTGAAGATGCAGTTGTCGACGATTTGTCGACGCATTGAGTTGACAATGGTATGGCGGGTCGAAGTGTCATCCTTCATGTTGACCTCCATGATGTCAGATTGGTGAGGTCAAACGTGCAGCAGCATTGGGCGCAACGCTTATCATGAACAGGACTCTAACGTTCTCCACGGTCATAGCGTTGACGGTTTGCCTTGGAGCGACGTCCGTTATGAGCGCCGGGACAAAAACCGCGGGGCAGAGGACGCTCGAGGCTGGCGAAGAGCGGCCGGGCGGTGCTGCAACCGCGCGCGCCAGGTCCCATAATCGCAATGCCTTTTCTCACGCGTCCGGTAACCTGAGCTTTTCCAAAGAGTTCGACTTCAAGATCGGCAACGCGATGTTTCGCAAGTTGTGGGTCTCCTCACCAGCTTCGACGCGATCGTCCGATGGTCTTGGTCCACTCTATAACGCGCGTTCATGTCAGCGGTGCCACCTTAAGGATGGGCGTGGCCATCCGCCGGAAGCGAACTGGCCAAAGGACAACGCCGTTTCGATGTTCCTACGCCTTTCAGTGCCGCCGCAATCTGAAAAGGACCGCGCGCGCCTCAAGGCTGGCCGAATAAATGTCATTGCTGAACCGACCTACGGTACACAGCTTCAAGACCTCGCAGTCCAAGGCCTCGCCGGCGAAGGCCGCATGCATATCACGTACGGCGAGCGCCAGGTGACACTGGGCGATGGTGAAACGGTCTCTCTGCGCGTACCAAGCTATAAGATCACCGATCTGGGCTACGGCCCGTTGCACCCGCAGACGATGATATCCCCAAGGGTTGCACCACAGATGATCGGCCTCGGTCTGCTTGAGGCCATTCCTGCCGATGAGATCATGGCCATGGCAGATCCGGATGACCGCGACGGCGATGGTATATCGGGCCGGGCCAACCGCGTCTGGTCAAGCGTACAAACCAAGTTGATGCTCGGTCGCTTTGGGTGGAAAGCTGGATCGCCAAGCGTTCTCGAACAGTCAGCTGACGCCTTCGCTGGCGACATCGGTATTTCCAGTGATCTCGTGCGGGTGCCGCATGGTGACTGCACTCCCAGACAAACAGCATGCGTGAATGCGCCGAACGGTGAGAGCGGGAAAGATCCGGAGATCAAGCGGTCGCTAATGCGTCTTGTGGCCTTCTACTCCCGTAACCTCGCCGTCCCCCGTCGTCGCAACGCAGGTAGCGCAAACGTTCTCGCAGGCAAGCAGCTTTTTAAAGACATCGGCTGCGCGCGATGCCATCGGCCGTCGTACACGACAGGTGCGAGCAGCCCGGATGCCAACTTGCGGAATCAGAAAATCTGGCCATACACCGATCTCCTGCTGCATGACATGGGGGAAGGTCTTGCGGACAATCGCCCGGAGGGCCGTGCCAACGGCCGCGAGTGGCGCACGCCCCCACTTTGGGGAATTGGGCTAACAAAGATTGTCAGCGGCCACACCTACTTTTTGCATGATGGTCGCGCTCGCAGCATACTGGAGGCAATCCTGTGGCACGGCGGCGAGGCTGCCCCATCGCGAAAGCGTTTCAAAAAGCTCTCGAAGGCCGACCGCGAGAGCCTGATTGCCTTTCTGGAGTCACTTTGATGAACCGGGCCAGACCCGCCGAGCTTGGACTTGGTTTATGGGCGCTGAGCGGCCTCATTATAACTATGTGTGTTGTCGTGCCGGCCAACGCTGCGCCAGAAGACTTCAAGCATCGTCAACTTGCGGATACTGCGCGAGTGAAATTCATCCTCCCAGGATATGAACTGCTCGGCCAACGTCTGAAGTCGTTGAAAGCTGCAGTCGGGGCGCTCTGTCGGGCACCAACATCGAAGCAATTGCAGTTGGCCCGAAACGCATACCGCAAAAGTATCTCGGCCTGGGGTAATGTCGAATTCATCCGCTTTGGTCCTGTGACGCGCCAGAACCGTTATGAGCGCATTTTTTATTGGCCCGATAGAAAGGGGCGAGGCCGCAGGCAGGTTCTGCGCCTGCTTGCTTCACAAGACGACAGTGCACTTAAGCCCGAGAACTTGGCGAGAAAGAGTGTTGCTGTTCAGGGCCTCACGGCGCTCGAACTTGTACTGTTTGGCAAAACCTCCGGCGAGCTGGCAAACGGCAATCCGAATAGCTTTACCTGTCGCTATGCAACCTCCATCATCGATAACGTTGGGAACATCAACCTAGCGCTGCTTAAGGAATGGCAGCCGGATGGAGAGTTCGAAAAGATCTGGCGCTCACCTGGGCCGCAAAATTCGGTCTATCTCAAACCAAGCGAAGTCTCTCTCGAACTGGTCAAGGCACTTGACCACGGTCTGGAAAATCTTCGCGATCGGCGCATTGCACCGGTTCTGGGCTTCGGCAAAAACCGCCGTCGCAAGTCACGGCCGGTCTTGTGGCGCAGCAAGACCTCGATGATTTTGATCCATGCCAACATCCAAGGGCTTTACCAATTGCTCTTCAATGGTGGCTTGGCGGACGCTTACATTACGAGCAAGCCCTACAAAGGTGAGCGCGCCGAAGACTTGATGGAGAGTATCAAAAGTGAGTTTGAGCTGACGTTGGGTATGTCTGGGAAACTAGCCGCTGAGCCTGATCCATTCGCGAGAGAGGATATTCTTTCCCGTCTTGTTCCAATTGGTTTTCCCTTGCGCAATATTCGCCACAACGCGGTCGTTGAAATCAAAGCCGCAGCAGGGCTGGCGATAGGGTTCAATGCATCCGATGGTGATTGATCGGCGAACATTCATCGGCGGTCTCGCAACGTCGCTCCTTCCGGGAACCGCCACTGCAGATGGCAGTGTCGAGACGCTGTTTGCATCCAACATTGTCGAGCGCGATGGAGCTTCTGCTGCTGTCGCTTACAGTTCACAGCGTGGTCTCCTCCACAAGCAGCCGCTGCCGGGTCGCGGTCACGACCTCACCTACAATCGCACTGTCGGGTTGTTGGTGGCGTTCGCTCGCAGACCGGGTAACTTCGCTGTCGCTTTTGACCACAAGAAAGACAGACCGCCACAAAGATTCACAACCCCGAAGAACCGCCACTTCTACGGCCATGGCGTTTTCTCAGCGGATGGCCGGCTGCTCTATACAACCGAGAACGATTTTGAGAATGCTGTGGGGATTGTCGGGGTCTACGATGTCGCCGCTGGGTTCAAGCGCATCGGTGAACACAGATCGTACGGCGTGGGACCGCATGATATCGCTGTGCTCAGTGACGGCCGCACTTTGGTCGTGGCCAACGGCGGTATCGAAACGCATCCCGACAGCGGCCGCCGACCACTCAACATTGCAACGATGCAATCATCACTGGCCTATATCGATCGAGAAACCGGCGATCTGCTGGAACGATATGAGCTCGCAGGCGACCGTCAAAAGCTATCCATTCGTCATCTCGATGTCGCACAGAATGACACCATTGTATTTGGCTGTCAGTTCAAAGGACCGAAGTGGGAGACAGTGGACCTGATAGGCTTGCACCAGCGCGGCAGGGAACTCGAATTTTTGTCTGGCGTGCCGGAGACCAATCGGGCACTTCGCCAATATGTCAGCTCGATTGCGGTTGATCGCGCAGGTGAGGTGGCGGGCGTCACCTCATCACGGGGGCAAGCCGTCATTTATTTCGACGTGGGTCAGAGGAAGG
>JBCDBQ010000477.1:0-5987 GCA_039183375.1 Pseudomonadota bacterium | reverse complement strand
TCGGTATAGTCGGCGTGGTTTTGTAAGAGTGGCGGGAGCAGAACAACCGGTGCAAAGTTCAGCATGCCATAGAAGAAGACGAGCAACATGCCGATCGCGTAGTTGCGGTCCTTGAAGAGCGCCAACCGAACGAACGGTTTGTCTGCGGTCAGGCTGTGCACAACGAACATGTAAAATGCGATGCAGGCAACCAAGGTGGCGATGACAATCTCATGGGACGCAAACCAATCCAGTCGCTGGCCTCTTGAAAATACGAGTTGGGCTAAAGCAATCGCGATCGAAAGCGTAATGAAGCCACTCCAGTCAAGGCCTGGTGGTTCTCTGTTGGGGCGAATTGGCAGAATAAAGCGAAAGCCCACGGCCGTCATGATGGCCAATGGTACGATCATCCAGAACGCCCATTGCCAGCCATAGAGCTCGGAGATTTCGCCACCAATCGTCGGCCCGATGACAGGTCCGACAACATTGGCCATGCCGTAGATTGCCAGCACCATGCCGTGTTGGCTTCTCGGGCTTGAATCCAGCAACAACGTGTGACCGAGCGGAATGAGTGGGGCGCCGGCAATACCCTGAATGATGCGCCACAAGATTAGCTCTTCAAGCGTGGTTGCAGTTCCGCAAAGGAACGTTGATGCGGCGAATATCGAGCAACACCAAACCATCGTGTTGCGGCGGCCGAAACGTTCGGATACCCAGCCTGTCATGGGGGTCATCACGGCTGTCGCGACGATATTGAACGTCATCGCCCAGGATATCTCGTCCTGCGTTGCGCTGAGCGTTCCCTGCATTTTCGGGAGGAGGGCTGAGACGATTAAAATCGACGACGCGTAGAGGATCGTTGAGAGCGCGACGAATACAAGAAGCATCGCTCTTTGGAACGTAGTCATCTTGTAGACGGCGTCGTCGCTCATCTCGATCCAATATGCCGATTGTCAGTGAAGAGTGGCGGCAACCATTGTCCCTGGGAAAGGTCGGTTTGCGTGGACCCCCTGGCCGCGCAGATGATCAGGCTATGCCACAACGATATCGCGACGCCATCCTGGAAACGGCAGAAGGTTCGAATAATCACTGATGTGAGCCAACGGCCAATGTTTCGCGGTTAACTTAATCGTTACTCGCCAGGAAATCCGCCCTGCCGATGCGATGGAGCGATGCTTCCATGCGCTCGTTGCTGCGGCGCATCTCTGCGATTGCACGTGACGTAAAGTCAATGTGTTCAGCGGCAACCTTCTTGGCTTCTTTTGAATTCTGGTTGTGGATCGCTTCAGCGATTGCGATGTGTTGTGAAAGCAGATGTTGGCGTGCGCCCTTGCGCAGGTAGAGATGCTCCCGGTTGTAGAAGACATCGCGGTGGAGCAGCTCAGCGACCGCCCGCATGATGTGAAGGAAAAGGACGTTGTGGCTTGCCTCGTAAATGCAGAGGTGCAGCTCCAGGTCAGCGTTGGCTTCTTCGGCGGGATCCTCAGCTTTGTGGGCCGCCTTCATGCGCTCGATGCATCGCTTTATGGCTGCGTGGTCTACGTCGGTTGCCCGCATTGCCGCGAGGCCGGTCGCTTCTGCTTCGATTGAACTTCGAAATTCCAGGTAGTCATCAACCACGTGCGGTTTTTCAGCTAGCAGTGCGGCCAGCGGGTCCATCAGAGGCCCTAAGAACTGCGCGACACGTGTACCCGAACGAGACGTGGTCAGTAGGCCGCGATCTGCCAGCCGGGCAATTGCGGTTCTCAGCGTTGGGCGCGAGACTTCCAGTTTCTCCGCGAGATCACGCTCGGCAGCCAGTTTTTCCCCCGGACGCAGGACGCCTTCGAGGATGAGCCGCTCGATGTGCTCTGAGATGGCATCGGCGGCCTTTGGAACTTGTACGGAATTTCGCATCGCACGGCCTATTTCGCGTTCTTCGTTCGGTGCACTTACGCGTGCCACTCCATCGCTCCTGCTACCGGACCATAGACTAATGTTTGGTGACATAATGATCCAATTGACAAAGTTGGTCAATTTATTTTACCAATTGAATAACAAGGTTGGTGCTGTGAGGTTGCAATGAGCAAGCTGGATGATGTCGCTGAGCGCGCGGAATGGACTGATGCCATTAATTCCGTGATTGCTTTCGAGGGTACCGGCGCCGCGGACGACATTCTTGAGGATGTCGTTGCCGAGGCCAGAAGATCAGGCGCCAAGGTCCCGTTTGCCCGGCATTCGGCCTATATCAACACCATACTGCCCGAGCGTCAGCCGGAACACCCGGGTGATACTGCTCTGGAAGGCAAGATCCGGGCGATTATCCGCTGGAACGCCGCAGCGATTGTTCTCAGAGCCAACAAGGAAAGCTCTGAGCTTGGCGGTCACATCGCGTCGTTTCAATCGGCATCGATGCTCTACGACACCGGGTTCCAGCATTTCTGGCGTGCGCCCAGTGATGATCATGGCGGCGACTTGATCTTCTATCAGGGGCATTCTTCGCCGGGAATTTATGCCCGTGCCTTCATCGAAGGGCGCCTGACCGAAGAGCAGCTCCTGAATTTCCGCCAGGAAGTCGATGGCAATGGCTTGTCATCCTATCCGCATCCCTGGCTGATGCCAGGCTTCTGGCAGTTCCCTACCGTCTCGATGGGGCTCGGGCCGATTACTGCGATCTACCTGGCACGCTTTCTCAAGTATCTGCATCATCGCGGGCTTGCCAATACCGATGGCCGGAAGATCTGGGTCTTCTGTGGTGACGGCGAGATGGATGAGCCGGAAAGTCTCGGTGCCATTTCGCTGGCGGGGCGTGAGAAGCTCGATAACCTCATCTTTGTGATCAATTGCAATCTGCAGCGTCTCGATGGTCCGGTGCGCGGTAACGGCAAGATCGTGCAGGAACTTGAAGGCAATTTCCGCGGCACAGGCTGGAACGTCATCAAGGTGCTTTGGGGATCGGGCTGGGATGAATTGTTTGCCCGCGACTATTCCGGCCGCCTGCGTCAGTTGATGGAAGAGTGCGTCGACGGTGACTATCAGGATTTCAAATCCAAGGATGGCGCGTATGTGCGCGAGAAGTTCTTCGGCCGATACCCGGAGACGGCTGCTATGGTGGCGGACTGGTCAGACGATAAGATCTGGTCGCTGACCCGAGGTGGGCATGACACTAGGAAAGTGTACGCGGCTTACAAAGCCGCGGTTGATCATGTCGGGCAGCCGACGCTGATCCTGCCCAAGACCGTTAAAGGTTACGGCATGGGCGAAGCTGGTGAAGGACAGATGGGTGCCCACCAGGCAAAGAAGATGGATGAGGATGCGCTTAAGCAGTTTCGCGACCGCTTCCGTATTCCCGTGACCGACGAGCAGCTCTCGGAGCTGCCGTTCATCAAGCTGGAGGAAGGCTCGCCGGAAGAGAAATACCTGCACGCGCGCCGCGAGCACCTTGGTGGTTATCTGCCAAGCCGTCGGCAGAAAGCCGAGGAGACGCTCGAAGTTCCACAGCTCGATGCTTTCAAAGCGCAGCTGGAAGCAACAGGTGAGCGCCAGATCTCCACGACCATGGCTTTTGTGCGCATCTTGAACACGTTGATGCGTGACAAGACGCTTGGTAAGCGCGTCGTGCCGATTGTGCCGGATGAAAGCCGGACGTTCGGCATGGAGGGCATGTTCCGCCAGTACGGCATCTTCTCGCAGGTTGGACAGCTCTATCAGCCGCAGGATGCCGACCAGCTGATGTACTACAAGGAAGATAAAACCGGGCAGGTGCTTCAGGAAGGCATCAATGAAGCCGGTGCCATGTCGTCCTGGATCGCGGCGGCGACAAGCTATTCCACGTCGAACGTCATCACCATCCCGTTCTACATCTTCTATTCGATGTTCGGTTTCCAGCGGGTTCATGACCTGTGCTGGGCGGCAGGTGATAGTCGTGCCCGCGGCTTCCTGATCGGCGGCACATCCGGCCGGACAACATTGAACGGCGAAGGGCTGCAGCACGAGGATGGCCATAGTCACCTCCTGTCAGCAACGATCCCGAACTGTGTCTCGTACGATCCCACGTTCGCCTATGAGTTGGCGGTTATCGTTCGCGATGGCCTGCGCCGGATGGTGCAGGAGCAGGAAGACGTCTTCTATTACATCACAACGTTGAACGAGAACTACCAACATCCGGCTATGCCCGAAGGTTCTGACGAGGGCATCATCAAGGGTATGTACCGCTTCAAGGCGGCGGATGCTGCGAAGTCCGGACACACTGTTAAGCTGATGGGCAGCGGTGCGATCCTCAACGAGGTCATCGCCGGTGCCGCGTTACTGGAGCAGGACTTTGGGATCAGTGCCGATATCTACTCCGTGACAAGCTTCACGGAGCTAGCGCGCGAGGCCGATGCCGTGGCGCGTTGGAACCTGTTGCATCCGGAAGAGCCATCTCGTGTGCCTTATGTCACGCAGGTTCTGCGTGAAGGGTGTGATGGTCCAGTGATTTCATCGACTGACTACATGAAGCTGCTATCCGAGCAGATCCGTCCTTACATTGAGGACCGGTATCATGTTCTCGGCACGGATGGTTTTGGTCGATCCGACTATCGCCGCAAGCTGCGCCATCACTTCGAGGTCGATCGTCACTTTGTGGCGGTTGCCGCGCTCAAGGCGTTGGCCGAGGAAAACAAAATCCCATCCAAGACCGTCAGCGAGGCAATCGCGAAGTACGGTATTAATCCTGACAAGCCTGATCCGGCGCGTGCCTGACACGTGATGCTGAACAGATCATAGAAAATGAACACACCAGACTAGTTGAGACGTCTCTCATGGCAGCAATCGAAATCAAAGTACCCGACATCGGCGACTTCACGGACGTGCCGGTGATCGAAATTCTCGTGAGCCCCGGTGATGTGGTGCAACCTGAAGACCCGCTGGTGACGCTTGAAAGCGACAAGGCGACCTTGGAGGTGCCAGCGCCGCAGGCCGGCAAAGTTGTTGAGATCCTGGTCGCCGTGGGTGATGCGGTGAGCCAAGGCAGTGCCATTCTGACACTTGAGGCAGAAGGGGCAGCTGCTGAGGCGCCTGCGCCAGCCGCTGCTGCACCGGCCGACGAGGCACCGAAGCAGGCCGTTGAACCTGCTGCTCCGCCTGCGCCAGCTAATGATGATGGCGCATCATCAGGAAAGCGGCCCAGTTTGCCGCCGCCTGTTGACTTTGGAAACGTCCATGCGAGCCCATCAGTGCGGATGATCGCGCGCGAACTTGAAATTGATCTTACTAAAATCACTGGGAGCGGCGCGAAGGGGCGTGTTACCAAGGATGATGTCAAGCGCACCTTGACCGGCAGCGGCGGTGGTTCGGCTGCTCCGGCTGGTGCTGGCACCGGCATTCCACCGATTCCCGCCCAGGACTTCTCCAAGTTCGGCCCAATTGAAGAAAAACCGCTGTCGCGATTGAAGAGGCTCTCGGGGCCACATCTGCACAGAGCATGGCTCAACGTTCCCCATGTCACGCACGCCGATGAGGCTGACATCACGGAGCTCGATGACTACCGGCGTTCGCTCGATACAAAGGCGAAAGCGGAAGGCTACCGCGTCACGATGCTGTCATTCCTTTTGAAAGCGTCGGTTGCCTGTTTGAAGGAATTTCCGGCTTTCAACGCTTCGTTGAGCCCGAACGGCGACAGCCTGATCTTGAAGCAGTACTACAACATCGGCGTTGCTGTTGACACGCCCGATGGCCTCGTCGTGCCGGCGATCAAGGACGTTGAGCGCAAGGGCATAATCGAAATCTCCAAGGAACTGGGTGAGGTCTCGACACGGATGCGCGACGGTAAAATTACACCGGCCGATATTCAGGGCAGCACGTTCTCGATCTCAAGCCTCGGCGGTATTGGTGGTACGCACTTCACACCGATTGTTAACGCGCCGGAGGTTGCCATCCTGGGTGTTGTTCGGTCTCAGATGAAGCCGGTTTGGAATGGTGAGGAGTTTAAGCCGCGCATGATGCTGCCGGTTTGCGTTTCCTACGATCACCGGGTCATTGATGGCGCG
>JBCDBQ010000476.1:0-5994 GCA_039183375.1 Pseudomonadota bacterium | reverse complement strand
GTGTTGACAAGCCAGCAGGAGACATCGTGCTTCGCAATCAGTTCCCGCAAGAGGTTGCCGTAAACGCTTGGATGTCTCGGCATAAACGGTGCGCCGAAGCATGTTGAGAACGTTGCTGACGGCTCATTGCCCATGCCCTTTTCCGTGCCCGCGACTTTCGCGGTATAGCCGGAAAGGAAGTGGTACATGGCCTGGCTGGGGGTCAGTTTTGCAATCGGAGGCAACACACCGAATGCATCAGCGCAAAGCATGACAATATTGCGGGGGTTGCCGGCCGTGCCGGTTTCGCTGGCATTGGAGATGAAATGCAACGGATAGGCGGACCGCGTATTCTCCGTCAGGCGGCCATCATCAAAATCTGGCTGCCGGTTTTGGTCATCGAGGATGACGTTTTCCAGGACAGTGCCGAAGCGATTGGAAGCCGACCAGATTTCTGGCTCAGCTTCAGCTGAAAGCCTGATTGTCTTAGCGTAGCAGCCGCCCTCGAAATTGAAGATCCCATTATCGGACCAGCCATGCTCATCGTCACCCAGCAGAGTGCGATCAGATGTTGCCGAAAGCGTTGTCTTGCCGGTTCCTGATAGACCGAAGAATACGGCTGAATCTCCATCCGGACCGACATTGGCCGAGCAGTGCATCGGCATGACACCTTGGTCCGGCATGTAATAGTTGAGAAATGAGAAGACGGATTTTTTAGTCTCGCCAGCGTACAGCGAGCCGCCAATCAGAACGAGGCGCTTCGTGAAGTTGCAGGCGATGACAGTTTCTGAGCCGCAGCCGTGGCGCTCTGGGTCAGCTCGGAAGCCGGGGAAATTGACGACGGTGAATTCTGGCGAGAAGCTTTCAAGCTCGCTCGGCTCCGGTCGGCGCAGCATGTGCCTTATGAACAGCGCGTGCCAGGCTTTCTCGCAGAACACGCGGGTGTTCAGTCTATAGTCAGCGTCTGCGCCCGCGAATAGGTCTTGAACGAAAAGCTCTTTATCAGCGGCATAGGCCAAGAAGTCGGAATAGAGTGTATCAAAATGCTCCTGGGACATCGGCTGATTGTTGTCCCACCAGATGGTGTTCTCGGTCTGCGAGTCCTTGAGCGTATACTTGTCCCGAGCTGATCGACCGGTATGCTCCCCGGTTTCGGCCACAAAAGCTCCCGTTCTGGCCAATCGGCCTTCCTTACGGCAAACGGCTAACTCTACTAGCTCTGCGATCGAGTTATTACGTTTTGTCGATGCTGCCGCGGAAAATGGGAAGGTTTCGCTTTTCATTTTATGGCCGTTTCCCGGTTAACCCATTGTGATTGATGAAGAACTGCCCTGAGGGGATTACCAGTTGCCTGCAAGATTGTTGCCGATTGTTTTGCAACGTATGCTTCCCTAGACTCTCGTACGTGCCGGCATGGTAAACGATGATGCTAACCCGCGGGCGATGTGCTGTTCAAGTGGGGCGCCGCAGGTATCACAAGGCAGGCCGGAATCTATATTCTTGCGCTGGCTTCAATGCTATTAATGCGTGGGTGACGCGTTGTCGCTGGCACAGCGGTTGGAAGGTTAAGAATCTCAATCGTTGGCGCTGTAGTTGGACATGCCTCTGCCAGTGGGATGTGGAAGATCCACGGGATTTCCGTCGTGCTGCTTTGTGTTGAATGGAGCATTCAGCTAGTATTCAGGCGACAAGTGCCCTAGTCGGCGGGATGCCACATTTCGTACAAGTTAACGGCATAACGGCAGCATTGCTGCGGCACGCCAAGGACGGGACGACGATGAAAGAAAAAAGCACAATTGCTCTCGTAGATGACGAACGCAATATTCTGACTTCGCTAAGCATGGCAATGGAAGCCGAAGGCTACAAGGTGAGAACCTATAGCGATGGCGCACAAGCGCTGGAAGCTCTCACCGAGGATCCGGCAGATCTTGGTATATTTGATATTAAGATGCCACGCATGGACGGTATGGAGCTTCTACGCCGTATTCGACAGCAGTCTGACATGCCGGTGATCTTTCTTACATCCAAGGATGAAGAGATTGACGAGCTCTTTGGCCTCAAGATGGGGGCTGATGATTACATCGCGAAGCCATTCTCCCAGAGACTTGTTGTCGAGCGTGTGAAGGCGGTGTTGCGCCGAGCACAAGCTCGGGATGGCACGCCAACCGATGAAGAAGCCGCGCGGGTTCTTGAGCGCGGCATGCTGAAGTTGGATCCTGAGCGTCATACGTGTCATTGGGACGGTAAGTCTGTCACACTCACAGTGACCGAGTTCTTGATCCTACAGGCGCTGGCGACACGACCCGGTGTCGTGAAAACCCGCGATGCTCTCATGGATGCCGCTTACGATGATCAGGTCTATGTCGACGACCGCACGATCGACAGCCACATCAAGCGCCTGAGGAAGAAATTCAAGCAGGTAGATGACGACTTCGATGTGATCGAGACGCTTTACGGCGTTGGGTATCGCTTCAAGGAAACCTAAGCTTGCTGATGAGGAAGAGCTGATGCCAGGATCATTTGTTCTGGCTTGGCGAGCTGTCTGTGAGCGATTGTTGACCGGTTGACGGCGAAGGCAGCAAACGTTCAGGTGGCCGTTTTGGTGAAGATTGAGTGTCGCCCCTAAGCTACTCAGGTGGGAGCAGCGCGGCGGCGCTCAACAAATACTAAGTTGCTGCCAGCAGCGCTAAAGGAAACTTGGGCGATGGCCGTTGAGACAAAGCCGGACGTTAAACCTTCACGTAACACCAGCATTCGTATTCTCAAGCTGGCGAGGGTTGCATTAACGCGTACCGTAGCTCTCTACGACAGCATCGCTAAACATGTCGGTCCTTACTACCATCCTGTTTCCGAGAAGATTGATGCTGCGCTTTCAAGTTTGAGCGATACGGCTGTTGGTCGGTTCGTAACGAGTAATCTGCTGCGCAGAATTATCGTGTCTAATCTGCTCGGTCTTGTCGTTCTTCTGTTCGGCGTACTCTATCTCAGTCAATATAACGTTTGGCTGATCGACGCGAAGCGCGAAGCATTGCAAGCCAAGGGTCGCATTATTGCCGGTGCAATAGCCTCCAGCCTATCGCCGGGTGGCGCAAGCAGTTCTCCTGGCTCGTTGGGTACACCAGTTGACGATGATCCATTTGCGGACATCATGTTTTCGCTTGGACCCGAGCGGGTCACACCGATGTTGCGTCGTCTGCTAACCGGCAACGACAGAGCACGCGTGTACGATAGAAATGGCAATGTCGTTGCAGATTCCATGCGACTGCTTCCGCCAGGTGGGTTGTTGAGCACCAACAAGAAGGGCGAAATTGTTGATCGCCCCAACACCAAGGATCTTTGGACCAAACTCAGGCAATGGTTCCTGAGCTCAGATCTCAAAGTCTACAAAGATCTGCGCGATGCCAACGGGCAGCTTTATCCCGAAGTGAGAACTGCACTCGAAGGTAGGACTGAAGGGCTCCTGCTGTTGACCCGAAGCGGTAAGCAGATCGTTTCTGTGGCGACCCCTATCAAGATTGCGGACAAGGTTCAGGGTGTCCTTCTCTTGTCGACCCGCCCTGGTGAGGTCGATGATGCCCTCGCGGAGGAACGACTGGGCATTTTCGCGCTTGCGCTGGTCGCGTTGTGCGCTGCCATGCTTGCGTCTTATGTTCTGGCTCGCATGGTTGCGGGCCCCATGAGAGAGTTGTCTGAGGCCGCTCAGAACGTAACGCGGGATATCAAGGCGGCGGAGGAACTGCCGAGGTTTGGCGATCGCGAAGATGAAGTCGGCCAACTTGCGCGCTCTTTCCGCTCAATGACCACGGCGTTGTACCGTCGAATAAACGCTAGTGAGCGGTTTGCGGCCGACGTGGCCCATGAACTGAAGAATCCACTCACAGCTGCCCGATCGACGGCTGAATCGTTGACCTATGCGAAGACCGACGAGCAACGCGATATGCTGGTTGCTCAAATCAGAGAGGAACTGCAGCGCCTCAATCGTCTCATTACCGATGTATCGAATGCTTCACGCATGGATGCCGAGCTTGCGCTCCACTCGCCGGAGCCGATTGATCTGGCTGAAATTGCCAAGGCCATCACAGAGACGTTCCAGGACATTATCTCCGATACTGATAAGCGACTGGAGTTGCAATTTGATGCTGCTGCGATGGCGTCCGGTGCCTATGTTGTGTCTGGACATGGCGGGCGCTTGGCGCAAGTCTTGACGAACCTCATTGACAACGCCTTGTCGTTTTCTCCCAATACCGGAATTGTCAAAGTCCGTATTCGCCGACAAGGCTCCCATGTCGAACTCACCGTGACCGATCAAGGTATGGGCATCGAACCTGACAAGTTGGAGCAGATCTTTACCCGTTTTTACACCTACCGACCCACTGCATCGAGCAGTCGTGGCAACAATTCAGGCCTTGGTTTGTCGATCTCAAACGAGATTGTTCAGGCTCATGACGGAGAGATCTGGGCCGAGAACATTTACGCAGGCGGCCAGGGTGAGGAGGTGATAGGCGCTCGCTTTACCGTGCGTATCGCAGCAATCGACGCCATAAAGTCAAAGCAAAGGCGATCACGTAGTGCCCTGCCATCGCAGTGAAATTATTCATGCAACTGCGCTCTCAATCGGTGGAAACGGAGTTCTAATCTGCGGGGCGTCAGGCTCAGGTAAATCAGATCTTGCGTTGCGATGCCTCTCAGTGAGTGCTGGCAAGCTGCTAACCGCGCCGTTTGAACTTGTAAGCGATGATCGCACGGACGTGTCGCTGGAGGACGGGGCCGTCATGATGACCGCTCCAAGTACAATTGCCGGTAAACTGGAAGTCCGCGGTGTAGGGATTATTGATGTGCCCTATGCAAAGAAGGCCCGGCTTTGCATGGTTGTTCAACTGACTGATCGGGAAGTTGAGCGATACCCTGAGCTTTCACCCGCCTACCAAGACATTCTTGGAAAGCGGTTCGACTTGCTGTGCATGCGCCCTTTTGAGGCCAGTGCTCCGATGAAGCTTGCGATGGCGCTCCAGGTGCGAGCAGGCGCGAAGGAACTATGAAACTTTTGTCGCAAGTCGCAATAAGACGCCGAAACCGATCGCGATGATCGAAAGGCTAGGTTAGCGAGTGTTTGACAGAATTGTGGTTTCTATTCCGGAGGGAAAAACCGCTTCTGAAATCGTGTACAATGGTGGATACTCCGCACCGCAGCTGCGAGTTGGTGATTGACAAGTCGCTTGGGCAGCTTAGGTAGAGTCTTCGCCGGATAACAAATCGGCTCTCGAAATGCCGATATGAGACGCAGTTGCGGTTACCAGGTGGATTGATTGTCTGAATGATTGGCCTTGTTATCGTTACGCATGGTTCCTTGGCAGTGGAGTTCCGCGCAGCATTAGAACATGTTGTCGGTCCGCAGGAGCAGATTGCGACCATACAGATCAAGCCAGATGATGATGGTGACGAGCGCCGTCAGGACATTATTCGCGCCATTGAGACAGTCGACAGTGGTGACGGTGTGGTAGTTGCAACCGATATGTTCGGTGGTACCCCGTCGAATTTATCCATTTCTGTCATGGATGAGTGCAATGTCGAGGTTATCGCGGGAGTGAACCTGCCGCTGCTAGTGAAGCTCGCAACCGTCCGGGCAGACAAATCAATCTTGACGGCCGTGGACGAGGCCAAAGAAGCTGGGCGCAAGTACATCACGGTGGCGAGCCAGCTGCTCGAAGATAAGGCCAAGTAACCTGCAATTATGACTGATGGAACTGTGCATAGTCAGCTTGTGACAATCCGAAATCAAAAGGGTCTGCATGCGCGCGCGTCAGCTAAGTTCGTGAAGTGCGCGGAAGAGTTTGATGCAGAGATATTCGTCACAAGAGATGACCAGCGTGTCGGCGGAACGTCAATTATGGGACTTTTGATGCTGGCGGCAGGCCCAGGTGTGACATTGCTCATCGAGGCAAGTGGCCAACAAGCGGAGACTGCGCTGGCGTCTCTGGCAAACTTGGTCAACGAAGGGTTTGGCGAAGGATGCAT
>JBCDBQ010000475.1:0-6015 GCA_039183375.1 Pseudomonadota bacterium | reverse complement strand
TTGCGCCCGACCAAGCCAATGCGATCTCCGGCGCCGACCTGCAGATCAGCACCTGTCATCAACGGCGTGCCGCCGAAGGTCAGCTGAATATTCTGCAAATTGAGAAGAGGTGGAGCCATCACACCGGCTTTTAATTGCTCAAGAAAACGGGAGGCCTTCCTACAGCACATCACGGCTAGGAACACCAAGGTGGCATAGTCGCCCGCCACAGATTGGTGTCGTCGGTCCGGTCAGATCAGCTCCAGGAGAAAGTCACGGCCACTTAATCCTGCACAACGGCTGTCACAACGATCTCAATGAGGTCATCCCCGGCAAGATCGACACCGATACAAGCCCGCTGTGGCCAGTTTTCCGGCGGACCAACCCAGTCACACCAAACCTCATCCATCGCAGCCTTGTCTGCCATATGGCGCAGGTAGACAGTTGCCTGCAAGAGCCCGGATTTGCCGCTCCCAGCGTCACTCAAGGCCTCATCGAGCTCACCCAGCGCCCGTCGCGTTTGCTCCTTGATGCCGGCTGAACTGCTCGTGTCGGTCGCCACCGCATAGACGAGGCCATTGTGCACGACTGCCCCGCAACGCCCTTTTCTCT
This sequence comes from Pseudomonadota bacterium, assembly GCA_039183375.1. Lineage (GTDB taxonomy): Bacteria > Pseudomonadota > Alphaproteobacteria > Rhizobiales > Hyphomicrobiaceae > Tectiglobus. Next base: position 5,424 of record JBCDBQ010000475.1, on the reverse strand, counting down.
CGCCCGGAAACCGTTTGATCATCGCTGCCATCCTGATCTCATCCTAAAGTCTGTGAACACGCTATGCGCACCGCCACCCGACGGCGCAAAAAGACTGTTTACAACAGCTGACAAAATACCAGAATGGCAATCAGTGCCTTTTTCAGATCGGCCGCACGTTCAGCACGCAACTGGTGGACCTCGTCAATGTCACACGTCATTGCTCCAATGCAGCCACCAGACTGGCGGTCCGTGCGACGGATCTATGCGGAAGGACTTGCCACTGGTCTGGCAGCTTTTATGAAAACGCCACCCATCTGGCGCGACTGGAACGCCGGGCATTTGCCAATTGGTAGGTTCGTAGCGCGCGAGAAAAGCACGAGTGGTCAGATTATCGGATGGGCAGCACTGTCGCCGGTTCCCGACACGTGAGGCGCCGCAGGCATCGCTGAGGTCAGCGTCTATGTCAGTGCGGAACATCAAGGCAAAGGTATTGGCTCGGCTTTGCTGTCTCATCTGATCGATGCGGCTGAGCAAGACGGTTACTGGACAATCCAGGCGCAGGTTCTGGCAGGCAATGCTGGAAGCCGCGGACTTCACCTCAGAGCCGGGTTTCGAGAGGTTGGATATCGCGAGCGTCTCGGACATATCGGTGATGATTGGCACGATGTCATTCTATTCGAGTATCGCAGCCTCAAAACCGGTGGACTCGGGTTGCTAACAAAGGGCTGCGACTAAAACTCAACCCGAGTTTACGCAGTCGAGAACACAGGTGTTCCCAGCAAATTGGTCACATTGGGAATCTGCTCAAGTGCCCAACGCAGTTGTTGGCGTTCGTGCTTCGAAAGCTCGCCGATGCGTACGGCGTTGTTCAGCCGCAAACCGCGATCCAGATCGCGCAGCTGCTGCCCCAACACGAGGCGAAGCAGAATGCGATGGGCCAACACTAACGCATCGATCGTGTCGCCTTGTTCCGGCATGTGCTGCTTGGCGCTCTCCAGACGACCGGGCGTCGAGCGCGCGCTGTTGCCGTAGCGCAAGGCCAGAACGCGCGCTGTCGCAATAATCGGGAAAAGCCCAGTTTTCTTGAGATCAAGGCGTCCATCGCTCAATCGAAAGCGACCAAACAGACCAAAGGGAGTTTCAAACTGGGCTGCATTGCTCGCCAAAGCACGTTGGAAGTTCCTGGCATCAGTGGCGATGTCCAGTGCGGCCCGGTGCACCTCTTCGCCCAGCCCGAACTCGCCATAAACCGGACGGCAATCGAAAAAGATATCGGCGTTGAGAATGTCTTTGCCGCCGGCACGCACGATCCATTGCTGAACCGCTTCTGACCACTGCGCAACACCTTTGCGCCAGGCAGTATTTTTTGCCATCACACCGCCCGAGCAGTACGGCACGCCAACGCTGTTTAGTATGTCGGCGATACGCGCACCAAATCGCTCAAACCATTGATCGGTCTCATCACCCGGATCGCCAGCCGTATAGACAATCGCATTGTCCTGATCCATGGCCAGCAGGCTCTCACCCCGTCCACCTGATCCGAGAACCAGAAGCGCATAGGCGCAAGGGGCCCTGCCGGCGCCAGACGATACCAGTTCCTGCTCTGCAAACTCAGCAGCTTTGCCCGTCAATTCGCGAAGCTCGCGCGATATGATCGCAGCAACATCACGGGCGTCCACATCCTCTTCAACGAGCGCTGCAGCCACGCGCGTCAGCTCCGGCCAGATCTCACCGAGCTCGGCTACGCTGCGCGCATGCGCAATGTTGTAACCAAGCGCGACGGCCTCACTCGCACGTTGCTTAAGAAGATCCCTGGCGCTCAATGCTCCGACAATCTGATTTTCGGTATCATGAACGCCCAGATGACGGATTCCACGCGTCGACATTTCCACGATTGCTCGATAGAGGAATTCATCCTGTCCAACAGACACCAACGGCCTGACGCCATAATTGACTGCAGGAGCCATCAGCGCCGACTGCCCATCCCGATCAATTGCGCGCAGAACATCTCGTTCCGTCAGAATTCCGATATCGGTCGCTTCTCCAGCCGCTGGCAGAAAAACGGAGCTGATCTGTCGTTCCATCATGACGGTCAACGCCTGGCTCAAAGTTTGGTCAGCGTCAATGAACTGCGATGGAGTTCGCATGACATCGTTCACACGGTGCCGGTAGGGATAACTATCGACAGCAGCATATTCTGCGGGAGCCTGGATTGGCGCCTCATTTGTCGCCCAACCCGCACTCTCAAGTTGAGAGGTGCGAGATGATTGATGCACAACACGTTCGGCCTGGGCCAGACTGACAATCCCGCGTTTTGTCAGTAACGGGATGAGGGCAAGATAGATCTCAGCTGTCGCACGCGCATCGCCGAGCGCTGTGTGGCGGCCTTCAATCTCAATATTCAACCATTCGGCCGCCACTTCCATTGAATGCTGAGGGAGCTGCGGTGCGGCAAACATCAAGAGGTCTTGAACATCAAGAAACCGCGGCGCGCGCCACGGAAGCCCGGCACGTTTATGCTCTGCCTGAAGTACAGCGACGTCAAATCCAATGGAGAAGCCAACAAGCAGCGAAGCGCCAAACCATTCACTCAGCTCACTCATCGTGTTCGCAAAACCGGGGGCTTGCGCGACGTCGGCATCGGATATTCCGTGAATTTCCGTCGAGGCAGGCGGGATCTGGCGCTCCGGATTGACTAGCCGGTCGAAGATGTCACCTTCAACCGATTCACCGCCCTGAATGCGAACGGCACCAATCTGCACAATTCGGTCCTTGGTAGTATCAAGCCCGGTCGTTTCCGTATCGAGCACAACCGTCGGAACAGATAGCAGGGGCAAGCTATTGCAGGCGGCACCGGCTCTCTCGAACGACATTGCGGCATCCTCTCGGTAGGACGGATGGAGCGCCATTTTAGTGCAGCTGGACATGATGAGGTATTCGTCGAACTACGTATGGAGACACAGCAGCTTGACGAGTTCTCTACGAGGCCCAGCTTCAGGTGGGAGTTTCGAACTGGAGCTTTTGCAAATGGGTTGGGGACAATCGGCCAATCCCACCAGATCCCGCGTTGGCCACCTCAACATTCGGTCGCCAAACGGACAAATTTCGTATAGTCGATCACCACCATTGACGGCCGCTGAAGTCTGCGGCGAACCGAGACGGAGTGAATATGACGGCCTGGGACTCGAGACCGGCAGTTTGCGTTTTTTGCGGAGCAAGTGATGGCGCCGATCCTGCATTCAAGAATGCGGCAACCGAAGTCGGCCGCGCGCTCGCGCAAGCCAAACTTCGCCTCGTCTACGGCGGCGGCAGTATCGGGTTAATGGGAACCGTCGCCAGTTCTGCGATGCAGCACGGCGGTCACGTCACCGGTGTCATGCCCAAGTTTCTGGAAAAGGTTGAGCGTCCTTCGCTCGACATTACCGAGTCGATCCTGACGGACGATATGCACGAGCGAAAGATGGGGATGTGGGGCCGCGCTGATGGCTTTCTCGTGATGCCCGGTGGCGTTGGCACACTGGAAGAACTTGTCGAACAAATTACCTGGGTACAACTCAAGCAGCACAACAAGCCGATTGTCTTGCTCAATACGCTCGGTTACTGGGATCCGCTCGAAAAGCTGTTTCAGCACATGCGTGGAAACGGCTTCATCCGCGGCGAATATGAAATTCACTATCACATGACGGACGATGTTGCGGACGCGATCGAATACTTGCAGTCGAATTGGCCGGACCAATTGGCTGCGCAGCAGAGTTAGGCAACCAACAAGCCCTGAACAAGACTACTGAGCGCGCACAAAGTTCCAGGCGGCCCGCGCCGGGATTGCACGCATTGCCGTCGGAATTGGGATCGGCGGCTTGCCGCTCAAAATACGTAGCTTGTCCAATTGCGTCGAGCGCCCTGCATAGAAGCGCTCAATCAAGTCTTGCGGCATTCCGTAAAACCGCTGCATCACTTTGCGCTTGTCATTGCCCTCGGCACCGAGGAACAGAAGCCTGTTCAACAAGCGATAGAATTTCCTCTTTTGCCACTGCGTTTCACTGAGCATTGTCATTCGCGCTTTGAGCTCATCCGTATTTCGCGGAAAGTCCCGCGCGAAATGACTGGCAACGCGAACCGCATCCGGCAGCGAGTAACCAGTCGTTGGGTGAAACAAGCCTGCCCGGAGGCCGCACGGCGCCGCGTCGCCTGGGTTCGTCTCAAATGCGCTTGCATCGCCGGCCAGCACAATCGGCAGACAGCCTTTCTCCTCGCGCCCGACGTTCTCAATCTTCCAACCCTGCTGTTCGGCATAGGATCTGATCTCGCGCGCTGCTCGCTCTGCATCAAGATCCATAGACGGTGAATAGTAGGTGTCTTCGATCAGCAAACTGGTTGGCGTGTAGGGCAGGCAATAAATGAAACGGTAGCCATCGGTCTGTTCAACTGTTGCGTCCATGATTATGGGACGTGAAAGCCCATGCGGATCACGCAGTTCAACCTCCAGCCCGAAAAACTTCTGATAGGCGAGCGCCAAATCTCGGCCGGTATCCTTTTGCCATCCGCGCCCATCCATGACACACGGAGCCGTCAGCTTTTGCCCACCTTCCAGTACGACTGAGCCTGTCGCAACTTCTGCGATCGGCGCGTTCAGAAGTAAGGCATCCTGGCCAAGTTGTCCTCGAACATGGCGATCAAAGTCATTTGAAACAATCGTGCAATAGGGCGTATCGAGGGTCCGTTTCAGTTGAGGAAACCGGACATCCTGTGCTGGCCAGCGACTCCGGATCATCGGCTCGATCATCGCCAGCTCGTCTTTGGCAAGATCGGTTCCGTGAAACGACCACGTATGATCACCGCCCAAGTGCGCATCGCGCTCAATCACCAGCACGCGCAGCTCGGGCCGCACTTCCCGCAGCTTCAGCGCCATGAGGCCTGTCGACAGGCCGCCTCCCGCTAGTATGACATCAAAGTCTGCCACAGAACTTCTTATCCTTTTGTCAGGGCGACAGTTCAAATACGCATCACTCAGGCGAGGAGATCAAGGCAAAGCAATGTGATGGCAGGCTTCCGGATGCCAAAATCAGAGTCTGTTCGGTTGATACGCGCATGATGCCAAATCCACTGGGCATTTGCATCCCTAAGTATTCTCACTAAGTAGATGCCGAGCGCCCGTTTGAGTTAAGACAAAAGCGACCGACACTCAGTTCGCCATCGAGAGCAGGCAATGACACAGGATTTAGAAGATCAAAAGGCCCGGGCCGCGGCCTGGTTTCGATCACTGCGTGACGATATTGTTGCTGCTTTTGAAGCGTTAGAAGACGCCCAATCGCACGGACCAACTGCGACTTTGCCTGTTGGCCGTTTCGAAGTCACAGAAACCAAACGTGCCTCTGACGACGGATCTGACGCTGGCGGCGGCCTGATGTCCGTTATGCGAGGTGGCCGCGTGTTTGAGAAAGT
>JBCDBQ010000474.1:0-6019 GCA_039183375.1 Pseudomonadota bacterium | reverse complement strand
GCGGGTCGTGAAGGTCGTGATCCAGCTGAAGTCGCTTACGACATGCTGCTGGAAAATGATGGCAAGACGATCCTTTACCGACCGCTGTCCAACTACACCTACGGTACACTCGACACAGTTCATGACATGATGTGCCACCCCAACTCGCTGGTCGGACTGGGAGATGGTGGAGCCCATGTTGGGATACTGACTGACGCCAGTGCCATGACCTATATGCTGACGCATTGGACCCGCGATCGCAGGCGCGGTGACAGGTTCTCGTTACCGTGGGCGATCAAGCGACTGACAAGCGACAACGCGGCCGCGATCGGCCTGAACGATCGCGGAGTGATCAAAACCGGCGCCAAAGCGGACATCAATGTTATCGACTACGATCGCCTCGCTGTTCACTCACCAGAGGTTGTCTACGACTTGCCCAGTGGCGGGCGGCGCCTGATCCAAAAGATCGATGGCTATGCCGCGACAGTCGTTTCCGGACAGGTCGTTAATCGCGAAGGCGAGGCGACTGGCAACAGCCCGGGCCGCCTTGTACGCGGCCCAAAGCAGGCCCCCCTAATGGCGGAGGCGGCAGAGTAGACCCGCCTTCTGATGCGCAGCACGTTTGATCGACATATGGAGACCAACTGAATGAAAGTCGGCTTTATCGGCCTCGGCACAATGGGCGCCTTCATGGCGGCAAACCTTGCCAAGTATCTAATGACGTCCAACCATGGTTTCGTTGTCCACGACATCAATCGGGATGCGGCACAGACGCTGCTCGATGATGGTGCGGAATGGGCGGATAGTCCACGGGCGATGGCCGAGGTCTGCGATGTCGTCTTTCTTTCCCTACCTGGGCCCAAGGATGTCGAGACCGTTGCAACCGATCCAGAGACAGGTCTCCTTGCCGGACTTAAGCAGGGCGCATCGGTCTTCGATCTGTCGACGAATGCGCCACGTGTTGTCCGAGAGATCGGAGCGACATTCGAGGAAGCCGGACGGCATTTCCTGGACGCCCCTGTGAGCGGCGGACCAGGTGGTGCCCGCACCGGCCAGCTCGCGATCTGGGTCGGCGGTCCGAAGGCACAGTTCGATGAGCACAAAGTGTTCCTGGATGCCTTTGCGGATCAAGCCCGTTACATCGGTGAAATCGGTGCAGGCTCCATCGCCAAGCTGGTCCACAACTGCGCGGGCTACGCGGTTCAGACGGCGTTGGCAGAAGTCTTCACTATGGGCGTCAAAGGCGGTGTCGAGCCATTAGCGCTGTGGGAGGCCGTGCGCACGGGCGCAGGCGGACGTGGTCGTGCCTTTGACCGCCTTGCCGCGCAGTTCCTGCCGAACAAGTACGAACCACCTGCATTCGCATTGAAACTCGCGTTCAAGGATATGACGTTGGCAACTGAGTTGGGACGCGAACTCGGCGTGCCGATGCGTCTGGCCAACATGGCCTATGCCGACATGAGCGAAGCCATGGCCCGCGGTTGGGATGCTCTGGATTCACGTTCACCAATGATGCTGCAGAATGAGCGCGCAGGCGTCGAGATCAATGTTGGGCAAGACCAAATCCAGGAGGTCTTCGAGCGCGATCCTCCGGCGCCCGGAGACGTCAAGGTAAAGAAGTGACGGGAGTCCAGCTGGCCTAGAGCCCCAGTCCGCCATCCAACATCAGCGTCTGCCCTGTCATGTAATCAGAAGCAGACGAGGCCAGGTAAAGCGCAAGCAGTCCTGCTTCACGCAGTTCGCCGTGACGCCTGACAGGGACCGTCTCCTTGGCCCGCGCCGTCATTTCATCAAAGCGCTCCTGACCACCTGTCATGATGTCCGGGAACAGGCCCGGAGCAATCGAATTCACCTGGATGCCATAGGGTGCCCACTCCAGGGCCTGGGCTCGCGTGAAACCCACTAACCCAGCCTTTGCAGCCGTATACAGCACAAGATTGCCGCCACCCTGGACGCCAGTCCACGACGATATGTTGATAACTTTGCCGGAGCGCCGCTCTAACATGTGTGGGCCAACGGCGCGCGTGCACAACAACGCCTCGGTCAAATTGATATCGAGAATGAACTTAAGATCATCGTCGGATATAGGCTGACCAGCCTTTTCTCCATTCGGCAGCCCAACAAGTGATTCCTTCAAAGAGTCGCCGAGTGCATTCACTAGGATATCGAGCTTGCCAAATACATCGAGTACCTCCTGGATAGCGACGTTCACCGTGTCGGCCTTTGTGACGTCAGCGACAATCGGCACGACTTTGCGGCCCGTATCATCGGCGATTTCCTTGGCAAGATCCGTCACGTAAGTCGGTGTCAGTGCGTTGATGGCAACATCTGCACCCGCTTCCGCCAGGACCCGCGCAATACCTTTGCCGATGCCGCGCCCGGCACCGCTCACAAAAACAGTCTTGCCTGTAATGTCATATTCGGCAGGCATCATGGTAGGTACTCCGCGTAATCAATCCTCAGACTATACGCTCAGCCTAAAGCTGCTGCGTGTACTTCGTCGAGTGACGCAGGAAAGATATCACAAAGCAGCTGTCTACTGGCACGCGCCGGGTCTCCGATCTGCCTGTGCGTCGTGATATGACGTGTGAGGCGCATAACTGACAATTAACCAGATGGAAGACATGATCAGCGCATCGCTATCACATTAATGTAATCCCGCGAATTGTTTCCTAGGGAACAGCGAGCCGCGGGCGAAGCTCATTAATTGAGCTCAAGAACGTGAATGGATACATCATTCCCGACATGCTCTAACAACCCTCACGCCAGGGAATAGGAGAACCCTCATGACGAGAACTTTCGCAGGTTTGGCAGTAGCCGTTGCTGGCATTGCAATGATGAGCACTGCGCCAGCGCACGCAGGAGTGCAGTGTAAAGGCGAGTTCCAGTGGATAAAAGGAACCGGCTACCACGCATCACCTTATTGCGAGATCAAAAACCTCTATAAGGTCGCACGCAAGAGCTACGGAATCAGCACGTCTTTTCGCAAGCTCCGAAATATTGTTGCTGAGCGCGAAGAGGTCTGCCAGGCGATCGGGCACGACAGCCGCGTTTCTTCCGCCTGCTTGCCTTATCGACTTGATGGCGGACACCGTAAGATCAATTAGACGACAGCGGTATGGCGCAGAGGTCGTGGCTTAGAGCGCCGGGACCTCTGGCCCGCAGACGAGAACGATAACAACTGACACTATTTCCTCGCAGTCGAGTGTGATTAATCGGCTGCTTTTTATTTGCACGGACCCGCGTTCGAGCAATGCGGAAAATCATGCATCGAATGACGAGGTCACTTCCCAGCCCGGTGACATGCATTAAACTCCCAGTAATAAGAAAGACAAGACCTGTGGATATAGGGAGTAGGCCATGGCGGTCGAAATCAAGCCGCTGAGCGATGCATGCGGAGCTGAAGTCCTCAACATCGACGTGACAAAGCCTGTCGATGCCAGCGATGTTGAGATCATCGAGCGGGCATTCAACGAGTACAAAGTCCTGCTCTTTCGCAAGCAGCCCATGACGGCACAACAACTGCGCGATTTCTCAGCCCATTTCGGCGAGCTCCAGGAACACGTTCAGAAAAAATACCAGCATCCGGAGGTCCCGGAAGTTGTGCAAATGACGAATAGAAAAACGGACGGCACATTCGACGAAGTCGGCGCGTCTCGCGGCGCTGCAGCTGATACCAGAGACGGTTGGCATTCCGACCTATCGTTCGAAAAAGAGCCGGCGAAGGCGACGCTGCTGCATGCAGTTGAGATCCCCGACAGCGGCGGCAACACATGCTTCTCTAATACGACAAAGGCCTATCGGAGTTTGCCTGACGACATGAAGCAACGCCTGAATGGCCTGGAGGGTGAGTACCTCTATGGTCAGGCCAAGCGCAATCCGATGGCGGCGAAAGCAGCCCAGGGTTTGATTGGTAAGGACCGGACGGAAACCGGCGCCGTTCACCCGGTCATCGTCAAGCATGCTGCCACAGGCGAGCCCGGCATTTATATCAGTCCATTTACGACATCCCGTGTCATGGGACTGCCGGAAGATGAAAGCGAAGAAATCATCGAGGCGTTGGTCGATCAGATCGAGAAAGAAGACTTTCGCTGGGAACATGTCTGGTCGGTCGGTGATACATTAATGTGGGATAATCGCGGCGGGCTATCCCATACCGGCCGCCTTGACTATCCACGCGATCAGGCACGTTTGTTCATACGAACAACGGTTCGCGGCGGCTCGTTGGCGCATTACAAAGTCGACGAATAAGGTCGACCGCGGCCATCAACACAAGGAGCGCTCTTATGGTGACAATTGATGCCCAGGTGCATGCCTACGAGCGCGACCATCCCGGTCGACCATGGCACGCTGTGCTGCATGGGCCTGGCGAAGTCACCGGCGCGGAAATGGTCGAGGCTATGGATGCCGTTGCGGTCGATGCTGCTATCCTTGTCTCGCCCTGGACAATGTACCGCTTCGACGCCAGTTACGCGCAGGATGTCTATGCCGCGCACCCAGGGCGCTTTGCCATAGTCAAGCCAGTGGATCCGACTGATCCGGCCGTTGCCGAGACCATTGCAGATTGGGCGAAGGTCGATGGTGCGATTGGCATTCGCATCATGATGGTTGGCGATGTCTCCGAAGACCCAGCTGATCCGGGTATCAATCGCGTTCTCTCCGCCGCGGCGGAGCACAATCTACCAGTCAATCTGTTGTGTTGGGGACGTACATCCCAAGGCATCGCCATCGCCGCGCGCAATCCGAACACGAGGATTGTCATTGATCATCTTGGCCTCAAGCAACCTTTTGAACCACCAGTGCCGGATGAGCCTTTTGGCGAGCTGAGTAACGTGCTGAAACTGGCCGAGCACGAGAATGTCGTCATTAAGATCACCGGAGCCTGTACGCTATCGAAAGAGCCGTTCCCGCATCGTGATATCCGCGAACCAGTTGGGCGCATTATCGATGCCTTCGGCTTGGAACGCTGTCTTTGGGGTACGGACTGGACCCGCGCGGTTGAGCTCATCACCTACGAAGACGGCGTCAGCTCATTCCGTCAGGCTGACTGGTTCTCTGACAGTGATCGCACAGCCTTGATGGGTGGGAACCTGCAACGCGTCTACAATTGGGTTCCAGGTACGACATAAGCTCTGGCTGGTCTCACAGATTCATTTCTGGCAAGAGCTCATTACGGTCCGGCGGCCTCTATGCTGGCGATGACCCGGATCTCGACCGCGGCCCCTTCTCGACGCAGCCCGGCCACTTCCACAGCTGTCCAAGCGGGATAAGGTTCACGCACGTAGTCAGCGCGAACGGCGCAGAAGAGATCAAAGTGGTCTCTCAAGCCAATATGATACGACGTCATTTCGACAATAGCAGCACAGGTCAGGTCCGCTGTCTCAAGAATTGCGCCAATCTTGTCAAACGCGCTTCGAAACTGAGCTTCGAGATCAGCTGGTATCGATCCGTCAGGTCGGCTACCCGTCATCCCGGTCAGAAAGACGTGGTCACCGGAAATGATCCCTGGTGAGATCTTCAACTGCTGCACCGCAGCATCTGAGCCTGCTGGCAGGAGGGTTTGCTTTTTCATTAGACGTCTCTCCAGTCACTCAACAGCATGAAGCAGAATGACGGCTTGATACGGGTCCACCAGCAAACGAAGTCGAATTTACGAAAACCGCTCTCCCCTGATGTCCACGCCGGCCGCTTCACGATCCCATGTGTCAATGGTCAGTCCTTCACTGCGCAGTTCCGCCTTCTGGATCTTCGCAGTGGGGGTTTTGGGCAACTCGGCCATCAAGCGAATGTATCTTGGCAGCATGAAGTGCGCCATGCGTGGTCTCAAGTAGTCGAGTAGGCTTTCCGGAGCGAGTTGCTCACCATCTTTCAGAGCCAGCACGAGAAGGACTTCATCTTCTCCCCATTCACTTGGCACGGCGACGGCTGCACACTCGCGCACGGCCTCATGTTCCATGACAACCGCTTCCACCTCAGACGACGAAATGTTCTCGCCGCGGCGGCGGATGGCATCTTTGAGACGATCGACAAAATAGAAGTT
>JBCDBQ010000473.1:0-6021 GCA_039183375.1 Pseudomonadota bacterium | reverse complement strand
CTGTCAGCGGTGGCATTGATCACTGCGCCGCGCGTGATCCAGTACGTCGCCAAATCGAAGTCCCAGTCAGCCGCCATTCAGTTGGAAAACGTCGTGGGCGCGGTAGAGCTCTTCTTTCTTGAGAACGGGGTCTACCCCACGCAACAGCAAGGGCTTGACGCGCTCGTCTCCAAACCAATCGGCGTCGGCGCGTGGGACGGCCCCTATTTGCGAGATGCCCGGGGCCTCGTCGACCCCTGGGGCCGTCCCTACCTCTACCGAATTCCGGGTACAGATGGCCAACCATTTGACGTCTACAGTCTTGGAGCGGACGGTGTTGAGGGTGGCGATGGTGAAAACCAAGATCTGAGAAGCTGATGCAGCCAATTGGTTCTGTGAGACCCTATTATTGATCACCCACCGGAACGATCAGCACCAGCTGGCGCTTATCGGCGAAACGTACGTCCAATTTAATCAAAATCGGTGCGTGCGTTTCGAACCACTCATCATGCCAATCAGCAGCGTCATCTCGACTCCGTACACCATAGTAGGAGAACGCCGCGGCGGTCAGATCATCAAACAACACATAGCTTTCAGCAGACTGCCAAACATCAGGTCCTCGTCTGGTCACATGTTCAAAAGGTAGTCGTTGTAGACTGATCACAGGATCCGAAAAGCCAGGCTGATAGATCAGGCGTACACGGATTTCCCCCGGTTGGTCGGACATCGGTCCAGCGGTCGTGACGAACTCCAACGTGCTCTCCGAACCCACAAATGTAGGAGCCGCTGGGCTGTTGTCCCGCCATTCATAGTAGAGTTTCTGGTGGGAGAGCATACGATGCACAAGATCCATCGTCGCACTTCGCTTCTGGTCGACGCGAAGTTCAGGACCAATCGACTTGGTCCGCGCGCCCCATGTCAGCCCCAAAAAAAGGAACCCAAACAAAACTGCCAAAACAGACAGCGCAACCAACATCTCAAGCAGGGTGAAACCCTCTGACCGATTCATGTGCCTACGCATCGTGTTCGGATACGACGATAATCATTGAAAGTTCATAGGTAATCGGTCCCGTTGAAGGTCGCTGGCGAGCGATGGCCGTGCGCACACGATAGAGGCCATGATCGCTGGCAGATCCCGCTATACGCTCGACCGAACTGCCCCATTCATAGATGCCGCTCCAAACACCTGCGTGGGTCTTTTGACCTGAGTTTCTAAAGTAGGCCTCCATTTCATAAAGCCTGGACCTGGCCAAACGCGCCATCGCTTCGCGCTCTTGCACACGCGCGATACCGCGCCCCGCGCTGGCAAACGTCTGTATAGAAACGACCAAGACACTTGCGGCAATTACGAACGAAAAAAGCACTTCAAGAAGCGTGAATCCGCCCTCACGAGACTTCACTTTCCCCCCTCGCTACAGCAACAGCACCTGTGAGCCAGTCGACACGAACAACGTACCGAACACCGTCGTTCTCGAAGACCACCTCGCCACCCGTCGAGGATCCGTCCGGCCAAAACCGAAAGGTGGCAACCCCGCGGATAACTTGATCATCGCGAGCGACCCGCGCCCGAACATCAATCTCTGGCCTATAGCGATGTGAGACCGAGTCATTTAGTCCGTAAAATGATCGATCTTCTATGTCTAAACTGTATGACGTTATGACGCCCTGGCGCACCGAAGCGTTGCGGGCCCTGGCAAGATTTAACGCAAGGCTCTCACTGGCCTCGACTATCGACAGCTCAGCACCAACAGATGGCCTGATGCGGGCGGATGCGAGCACAAGAACAACTGCGACGATGCCCAAGACAAACAGCAGTTCTAGAAGAGTGAAGCCACGTTGGTCGCCTTTTGCGGATCGCATACATGGCCTCCTTAGAAAGCCAGATCGTTGACACTCAGAATCGCGTCCATCACCACAAGGACGATGCCGCCGATCAGAACACCAATGCTCAACGTCAGAACCGGGGTTGCAATCGCGATAGACCGCCTGATGTCTCGCTGATTTTGTACATCCAGCATCTCAGCGCTGCGGGTCAGCATTGACCCAAGCTGGCCCGTACGCTCGCCGATCTTGACGAGACGGCAAGCTAGTGGCGGGAACACGCCCATATTGGCGTAGCAACTCGCAATGTTTTCACCATGCCTGACTGCTTCAGTCATGCTGCGCACAGCATGGGCAACATGGGCGTTGGTGGTGGCCTGTTGTGATATTGCAAGAGCTTCGGGTATGGGTACACCATTGGAAATGAGGGCGCCCAATGAACGGTTGACACGAGCGGTTTCTATTTTTTTAATAAGTGCACCTATAATTGGTAGACGGATAGACCTACGATCAACCCAGAGCCGCGTCCCTTCTCTCCTCCGGCTTTGAGTAAGTGCAGCGACAAGGACGAAGCTCAAGATAAGGACTTGGAACCCGTAGCGCTGAAAACCATCGCCGATAAGCAGAAGCCAGGCCAACAGTGGCGGTAATGCCGCGCCGGCATCAAAAAACACAGGCTCAAGTGATGGCAGCAGGACGGTGAGGATGAAGATCGTCGCGCTAAGCGCCGCCACCAAAAGAACGATTGGGTAGAACAAGATCCCGAGAACCTCTTGTCTGAGTGCGCGTTCTCGGCCGATATCCTTGGCGACATCATCAATAGCGCTAGCCAGGCGGCCGGAAGCCTCGCCCACTCTCACTATGGCCAAGCGCGCCCTTCCGATGGGAATGTTCTCAGCCTCCAAGGCCGATGAGACTGTCTCGCCATGTCGCACATGCTCCAATACAGCGCTGGCGATCATCCCCGCGCCTAGTGATGATGCATCGTCTGAAATAATCGACAACGCGTCGTCGAGAGCGATGTTGGACAAGAGCAAATGCGACAGCTCATCGAGAAAAATCGCGGTGTCCGACAGGCGCGCCCTCCCGCCAAACACATCGCGTTCCCACCAAGGCGAATTGTTCGCAGACACCTTGATGTCGATCGGTATAAGTCCTTGGGCGTCCAACAAATCAAGGGCTGAGCGTTGGTCCGCGGTATCAAGAATACCAGTGACCTCACGACCACTTGCGTCGAGTGCGTTGTATGTGACCCTCGCCATTCAAGCACCCTCCGCAATGGCAAACACCTCATCAAGCGTGGTTTGCCCCTGAAGCGATTTAGCAACGCCGTTTTCGAGCAAGGTCTCCATTCCACTGGACCGGGCAGCTTGTTCAATCACGCTATCGGTCGAGCGGTCCATGATGAGTGATTGTATGTCGCGCGAAATCGGCAGAATTTCGCAAACGCTGGTGCGTCCTCGAAATCCCGTGCCGCTGCAATGTTGGCACCCGACCGACACCATTAACTGATGCTGCTCCACCTGTTCGCGATTGATTGCGCTGAGTGCGCGACGGAGAGCATGTGTCGGCGCGGGCACTGCACAATGAGGGCATAGGCGGCGCACCAAACGCTGGCCAAGCACCCCCGTGATGGCCGAAGCGAGAAGGAAGTCATCGACTCCCATATCCAACAGCCGCGTGATCGCGCTTGCAGCCGAATTGGTATGAAATGTCGCCATAACGCGGTGCCCGGTCAGCGCAGCCTGAATCGCTATCTGGGCCGTTTCGAGGTCGCGAATCTCACCAACCATGATAACGTCAGGGTCCTGACGGAGAATTGCTCGCAGAGCTTTGGCGAAGGATAAGCCCAACTGTTGATGGACTTGGATCTGGTTCACCCCATCGACTTGATACTCTACCGGGTCCTCCACGGAGAAGATCTTGCGCTTTCCGTCGTTGAGATACTGGAGTGCCGTATACAGCGTTGTTGTCTTACCGCTGCCGGTCGGGCCCGTCACCAAAAAGATACCGTTGGGACGATTGAGAATGCTAAGTAGCCTCTTTTGCTCATCCTCTTCGAAGCCAAGCGTGGGGAAGTCCAACGAGACACTCGAACGGTCGAGCACCCGGAGAACGACACTTTCACCGTGTACAGTTGGTAGAGTTGATAGTCGGAGATCGACGTCGTTGCCTCCAATTCGCAACCGTATTCGGCCATCCTGCGGCAGGCGTCGCTCGGCAATGTCGAGCTGGCCCATGATTTTGATGCGGGACACCACGGCGGTGGCAAGACCAGGTGCAGGACGGTCAGTATCTGCCAGAACGCCGTCGATCCGTAGACGTGTATTCAGCCCACCTTCGCACGGCTCAAGATGAATATCGGATGCGTTGCGAGCAATCGCGTATTCGAGAATACGGTTGACGTAGCGCACGACCGGCTGCTCGGTAGCAAGCGACTTGAGTGCCTCAATGTCGACGCTGTCGTCATCAGGAGAGGACGAAACCTCTGATGCATGCGACAGCGCCTCGATGGCCCACTCGACATCACGACGACTGGCGAGCGAAGGGCGCACGGTTCGCTCAAAATGAAATGCAAGCGCTGCGAAGGTGCGCTCATCAAAAGGATCAGCGCATAGAACGTCGACAGCATCGTCATCGAGGGAAAGAGGCACGATCTTCGTCCGGCGAATATAGCCGATGTTCAGACCAAACGTCTCTAAACCTGCGAGGGATAGCTCACTGCGTTTGATGACTGGTATGTCGAGATAAGAGCCGACAAATGTCATCACCTCCTCTTCCGACAACAGTCCGAGCTGTTGGATGCTGATATGTGGCGAAACGCCCGCCGACAGGGTTGTGCGCCGAACACGCTCGGATTGCGCCCCCGACAACGCGCCTTCGGCGCGTAGGTATTCGAGAAAACCGTCTGCTCCCGCTTCGAAGTCGCTGAGCTGCGCGTCGATTTTGCCCAATTTCATCGCCTCATAGGGTACCCTGACACACGTTATTGGCTAACCTAAGGGTGTGGCAAGGCCGAGGCGCCCTTGAACAGTCTCATACGTACGCTCTTCATGAGAGCCAGTTGGTTCTGGAACTGGTGGATCCAGGAACTCTATGGCCTCGTTCCCATCCAGTTCAGACCGAGACCGGTCGAGCGAAGTCAAATCGTCATCACGTTTGACGACGATCAAGTGAAACTGTCGCTCTTTTCGGGCGACAGAGAACTCGCCTCTTCAACGACCGCGGCGCGGCAGAGTGACGTCGAAGACGCTCTTTTGAAACTTCAAGCGTCGGCAGATCGGCGGCCGCTGGTGTTTGTCAGTTGCGGCGAGCAGTCGGTCTTTTTCGCGGACCACGACTACCCGAAAGCTGCTGCACGAACACTCGATCGATTGGCCCGATTTGAAGCCATTCGTACCATGCCGTTCTCGACCGACGACGTCTATCATGCCAGCAGCATCATCTCGACAGACAATCAGTCTACGTCCATTAATGTACGGTTTTATTTTGTGAAAAAGAAAGTGATCGACTCGGTTCTTGCATCGGTTCAGGCACTGAACATCGGTGTCGACGGAGCGGTATCGCCCAACAAGCTGGGTCAAGCGCGCTTCGATCTTGGGAAACACCCTTTGCTCGCCAAGCGACGTTTTCTTGTTAGCCGCCAGACAGCGCTCGCGGTTGGTCTCATCGCTGGAGTCGCCGCGTGTTTAGGTGGGCTGTTGCATCGGCAATCAATAGTCTTGGACAGGCTTGAAGCTGCTCTGCAAAAGGTGCGAATTGAGGCCGCCGACGCTAGCAACACTCGAAACCAAGCATCCCAGCTCAAACAACAACTGCAGGAACTCAGGACTGCAAAGCACAGCGCAACGTCCCCGCTCTTGTTGATCGAGACACTATCGCGAGCGCTGCCTGATACCGTTTGGCTTGATACTCTTTATACAGATGATGATGCTATTGTGATGACCGGTCGGGCATCCTCAGCTGCGCCGCTGATTGCGGAGCTATCGGGATCACCGGTGTTTGAAAATGTCGCGCTCACATCTCCTATTCGAAGTGACCGACGCGCGGGCAACGAACAGTTCTCAATCAGATTTGAGTTCAAACCGGTTGAGGAAAGCTTGATCAGTCAGGGGTCTGTAGACAAACTATGAGTCTTTCAAAACCCTATCGTCAGGCACTCGCGCTGTTCATCTTGGCCGCCGTTCTATACGCACTGTTCAGTGCCTGTAGCATTTTCAT
>JBCDBQ010000472.1:0-6024 GCA_039183375.1 Pseudomonadota bacterium | reverse complement strand
TGAAAGAAGTCAATGAGATGCGAGCGATGCTGCGTGCAGGCATGGGAGCAGACTACGAGGCGAGCAGGATTGGCAGACTTGAGCAGCAATTAGCCTTGTTCACACAACAAAACGCAGATCATTCGATCCGCCTGGATAAGTTGGATGAAAGGCTTCGAAAGGGCCTCGAGCATGCTGCTCTAGATCACTCTCAATAGAGCCGTCGGAGTCTTTAAAGAGCTGTAATTCAGTGCTAAGTTGCACCACTGGCTGATGAAACTAACAACCTGATCCTGGAACACCTGCGTGCAATCCGTGCCTGGCAGAGTGAACACTCACGAAGGTTCGAGAACCTGGAAAGCGTTGTTGTTTCCCATGGAAAGCTGCTTTCAGTCCTCGTTGAGGGGAAAACAGACCACGATGCCAGGTTCGCAGATCTTGAAAAGCAGCTGGACAGAGTCGAGAAACGCCCAGATCTAGTTGAGGCTTAAGCCCTCAAGCACTGACCCTCTCCTCTGATAATGAGCGGACGCGGTACTTCACCATTTCCAGAACGCTGTTCGTGGAGCTGTTGTCGTCCAGATCTTCCAGAAGCAGCATAAGCTCTGTGTATTCTGGCTTGGCGATCATGTGCTGCGGATCCTCGAGATCGCTTTGCAATTCGCATATCAATTGCGGAGATCAATACCGTGTCCAGCCGATGCACCGTGATTGGAAGCCGTTGTCAGGATCAGCGCAACCTCTCATTCGAGACAATGCGCTAAGAATGTCAGCAAAGAGGAATTGACCTTCTCCGGATGCGTCATCGGCATCATGTGGGCCGCGTTATCGAGGACAACTGACCGCCCGTTAGGAGGATGGGCTGCCATTGCCTCCGACATTGTAGGCGTTGAATTAGGGTCATCCGCGCCGGTCATAAAGAGAGCCGGACAGGCAAGTGCTTTGAGGTCTTCATCGGCAGGCCCGTCTGAATGAGCAAAGACGGAGTATGCGGTCTTGTAACCTGCTGGAGAAACTTCAGTCAGCCATTCAGAGCAAGCCAGTGCTTCTGGTGAGGCGTCGTCTTTGAACCATCGTTTCAGTGGTCCACTTGGGTCTGTGGCGTTGACCCCGTCCAGCGCATTGGCGCGTTGGCGAACCGCAGCGGCTGCGGTTGGCTTACGCCGATAAACCGCATTGAGGGCGACTAGTCCGTGGACGCGTGTTGGGTGGTTGGATGCGAGATTAAGCGCGATCATGGCGCCCATAGAATGGCCTACAACAAAAAGTGGATTAGAGGTCGTGCCGTCAAGCGCCTCTACAATTCTCTCGGTGTATGTTGTAAGTGTCGCTTTGCCTTGCAGAGGAGGACTTTCCCCGTGACCTGGCATGTCGGGCGCGATTACGGAATAGCGTTCTTTCAGAGCCTTGATTTGCTCGTTCCATGCTTCACTTCGAAGGCCTACGCCGTGGAGCAGTAGTATGTCGATGCCTCTGCCCATCTGAATGGCTGCTAGCTCGCCAAACTCGGATCGCGGTTGGGTATTCCAGGTTGCTGCTGATGTTGTTTGGGTTTGCATCAAGACAACACGTCTATTTTGTGCACCGGCTTCACCACACAATGACCAAGTGTCAGGGTATGGCAACTACAGAAGTGTAGCAGATACTGGATTGTTCCGCTCGATGGGGTCCTCAAGTCATCCACGCAATCGGGGCGATGCTACTGTGTCAGCCCCTGTGTCATTGACCGAGTTCGAGTGTGACGACTACGTTGCGTTCTTTGTGGACAGGGTGGTCGACCGAGGATACACGGGGCGATCTGATCAGGACCAGGTCGAAGCTCTGATACGGGAGTTCGACAGCTATGCAAACACCTCGGGTATCCAACCTAACCCATTATTCCGAGCACTGGGCCGGCGTGGAATAAAGAGCAAGCTGGTCGATCTGGACAAGAGTGACTCCCGTTACTTGGATAAGAAGGCGACTGGTATCGTTCGCCCACGCATGAGGATCTATTTCTTGCCGACTGAAGTACCTGAACTCCAAGGCGAACATGTGAGCGATATCAGTGATGCGGCTTCGGCCACATCTCATTGCTGGATGCCGCCTTCTCCTGTTTGAGCAATCTCCGCCAATGCTTGTATTGTACTTCAAAGTGTCTGCTGCGACCGGTAGCGGACATCAGCTGACTGGCGAAACTGTGTCAACTTCGTCACCCGCTCTCTGATCGTCCGATGTCAGTCAATGGTGAAATATCCAGAGGCTGTGTGAGAACGTGCCAGGATCGGACTGTTTTTTCGGGAACTGCAGTTCCGGGTGGAGATTTGGTGTTTTCGGCTTAAGTCGTGATGCGCGGGCGTTGTGGTCCTCTGGCAGCTTGCCCTGCCCTGACTATAGCCGCAATCCACGACAAGAAGGCCGCAATGGCCTTAGCCAACTCCGGTGCGCCGATGATGGCGATCACGCGCCTCATATTGTAGGCGAGGACGTGCAACGCCATCTGGGTAGCAACGTGTCTGAGCGTTCGCATCTTGAAGTGCGTTGCCCCCATCCAGGCTTTTATCGTGCCGAAGGGGTGCTCGACGGTCCGCGCGCCTTGGCATTCGATGTCGTCATCTTCGCAGGCAACGATCTCCTCGCCCTTGCAATAGCCCTTGTCGGCAACGACATCGAGCTTCTCAACGCCGCGCGCGTCACGCGCCTGATTGGCCATGTCTGATAGTGCAGGGCGTTGCGGTCCGTTCCGATGATGGTGACCTCGTGCGCAACGATCAAGTGATGCTTGGTATCGACGGCACTTTGCACGTTACAACCGACGACACGGGGATGCCGGCTGGTGATCTCCGTCATGCTGGACGCATGCCTCCGGCATGGGAGGGCGCATCGGGATCTGTTTCCGAGGACTGGTTGGCGCCTGTGCGGTCCATCTCGGCTTGGACCTCAGCGAGCAGGCTGCTTACGCAGAGCGCCATTACAGCCCAATTCTGACAACCGAACTCGCTTGGTAGATACTGGCAGATCGTTCATGCAGCAGATCCTACGCTCTAGGACTGAGGTTAGAGTGCGTCGTTGAGCTGTATGACGAGCATCCATGCTATTCGGAAGAATTGCTGATCAGTCTACATGAACGGGTCGAGATTAGGGACTCGTCCGATTGTAAATCTAAGATTAGTTACGGCACCTAGTGCGACAGAAGCCATACTATTTTCTGGAGAATTTCGCCAAGTTAGTGATCGGCCTATCGCCCAAAATTACAGCACGATGCTCATTTTTTCTCGATCGCAATGTTGTCTTCGTTTGCTAGGTTTCAATGATCAGTTGAGATTTGGAGCATCGATCATGAAGCCACGTGCAATTGCGATTACTGCAGCAGCAGTCATAATGAGCGCCTCTTTGGCAGCTGCTCAGGAGTTAAAAACGGCGGTGGATGGGACGTTTGCACCGCACGCGTTTCCGACTCTCTCAGGCGGCACACAGGGCTTTCAGATCGATCTATTTAATGAAGTCGCGAAACGGATGGATCGTAAGATTTCAATTCAATCCACTCAGTGGTCCGGTATTTTGCCATCGCTTCAAGCAGGACAGCTTGACTTCGTTGCAGCGCCCACCACAGTTACCAAAGAACGTGCAGAGAATATGCTCTTCACCGAGGGCTATTTGAACACAGACTTCCAGTTCCTCGTGAAAAAAGGTGGCCCGAAGATTTCCAAATTGGAAGATCTCAAAGGCAAGACGATCGCCGTCAACAAGGGATCGGCATATGACAAGTGGGCCCGCGGTCTGGTCGGTAAATACGGTTGGAAGGTTGAGAGCTTTGGAACGCAAGCCGATGCTGTGCAGGCCGTGATGTCCGGCCGGGCCGCTGCCACTATGGCGGGCAATACTTCTGTCGCCTGGGCGGCGAAAAAGAACTCGAATCTTGAACTTTCATTTCTGGTTTCGACCGGCAAGGTGTTCGCTGCGCCACTAAGAAAGGACTCTTCTGAGCTCCGAATTGCGCTTGAAAATGCGCTGGAATGCATCAAGCTTGACGGTACAATGGCGACACTGCACGAGAAGTGGTTTGGTACCAAGCCGGCGGCGGGTTCCGCCGCGGTTACTGTATTCCCAGGCACCGGCGTTCCAGGTCTAAAGGGGTATGATCCAACGCCGCGGGAACCAAAGTGCAGTTAATCGAACGCCGCAACATCTGAAATTGCTGGATAAGCCTCATGCAAGACTCTTCCCCACCTCACATCTTGGAAGTTAGGGGACTGCACAAGAGTTTTGGGGATACGGAAGTTCTTAAGAGTATTGACTTGCACGTCACCAAAGAGGAGTTGGTTTTTGTGATCGGCCCCTCGGGTTCGGGCAAGTCAACACTGCTGCGCTGCTGCAACCGCCTCGAACAGGCCAACTCCGGGCAAATCATCGTGGATGGGGTAGACATTACTGCGCCCAAGACTGACCTGAACGCTATGCGTCGCACAATCGGAATGGTGTTTCAGCAATTCAACCTCTATCCACACATGACTGCACTCGGAAACGTAACGCTAGCGCTCAAGAAAGTGCTTAGAATGCCACGCGAAGAAGCCAACGCGCTTGGCCTCGAAACGCTTGATCGTGTCGGACTTGGCGATAAGGGCGATGCCTATCCGAATGCACTGTCTGGTGGACAGCAACAGCGTGTCGGCATTGCCCGCGCATTGGCGCTGGGACCCAAGATTATGTTGTTTGATGAGCCAACCTCAGCGCTCGATCCGGAGTTGGTTGGATCCGTATTATCGGTGATGCGCGATCTGCGGAACCAAGGCATGACGATGGTGGTCGTGAGCCATGAGATGAGGTTTGCCAAAGAGGCCGCCGACCGCGTTGTCTTTATGGATCGCGGCCGCATCATCGAAACGGGTTCACCTCAAGAGATCTTCGACAGCGCGAAAGAGCCTAGGACGCGTTCCTTTCTCGCCCAAGTCGAGCACTGATGTGATGACAGGCTTCGAGCGATTTGTTGATACATTCTTCAAATGGCCACTCATCGTCCAATACACACCCAGTATTCTTGCCGGTATGGTCGTGACCATCCAGCTTGCTATCGCGGTTGTTTTGACCGGGCTGCTTCTTGGACTCTTTTTGGCGGTACTGCGCAGTCTAGGTCGGCGCATACTGACGTGGCCAATCATGTTGTTTGCCGACGTGATGCGCGCATTGCCTCCTTTGGTTCTCGTTTTGCTCATATACTTCGGCTTGCCCAACGTTGGCATAACCTTGTCTGCCTTTACCGTGCTGTGGTTGGTTTTAGCGCTTACTCTTGCAGCATTTGCCGAAGAAATTTTTTGGGCCGGAATGACTTCTGTCCGGAAAGGGCAATGGGAAGCAGCTAGTGCTACCGGCCTGACCTATCTGCAAGCGGTGGCCTATGTGATCTTGCCACAAGCCGTCAGAATAACGATCCCACCACTTACGAACCGCACGATCGCAATTACCAAGAACACGGCGCTGGGAACGGTCATCGGTGTTCCTGAAATCCTCAATCAGGCGACCACAGCGGTCTCTTTCGCTGGTAACGCAACGCCACTAACGCTTGGGGCGATTGCCTATCTGGTTTTGTTCTTTCCCGTCGTCGTTCTCGGACGTTGGATAGAAACGCGCTTTGCCTGGAAGAGGGCTTAGAGAGATGGAGCAGCTGGCCGAGCAATTCTTCAACCTGGAAATTGCACTTCAAGTCTGGCCGCTCATGCTTCGTGGCTTGGGCATGACGCTGATGCTTTGCGCCATAATTATTCCTCTCGGTATCTTTGGTGGCTTGTTGGCGGCGATTGCTGCCACGAGCAACTCACATGCCCTGCGGATATTCACGCGGGTCTACGCAGACTTTTTCAGAGCCATTCCTCCGCTCGTGCTGCTGATTTTCGTTTACTCAGCGTTGCCGTTTGCAGGCATCAATCTTTCACCTCTGGCAGCCGTGGTAATTGCATTTGTCTTAAACAATTCGAGTTTCTACGGTGAGATATTTCGGGCCGGCATCCAAAGCATAGGCGAAGGGCAATGGCATGCCGCGCGCGCTACAGGTTTGAACTTGGCGCAAAC
>JBCDBQ010000471.1:0-6027 GCA_039183375.1 Pseudomonadota bacterium | reverse complement strand
CCCGAGCATATACTCGGGCGCAATCTCAGCATCGGTTATGAAAACCTGATTGAACGATGCGTAACCGTTCATCTGCTGCAACGGCACCACTTCGACCCCGGGGTGCTTCATGTCGAGAATGAAGTAAGTGAGACCCTGATGCTTCGGCACGTCCATATCGGTTCGCGCCAGTAGCAGGCCGTACTCTGCCTTGTGAGCGCTCGTCGTCCAGACTTTCTGACCATTGATGAGCCATTTGTTGCCCTTCAGTTCGGCACGCGTCATGGCGCCGGCGAGATCAGAGCCGCTGCCCGGCTCACTGAACAGTTGGCACCAGGTGTCTTCACCGGTCAAAATGCGACGCAGGAACTTCTCCTTGTGGAGGTCCGTGCCATGCGCCAGGATCGTTGCGGCGGCGAGCGTGCGGATGCCGATCTTGGCAACGCCGACCGCGCCAAAGCTCTCGAACTCATCCTCGACCACCGGCACCAGACCAACCGGTAGGTCCCTACCGTGCCAGCCCTTGGGCCAGTGAGGTGCACCCCAACCTGAGTCAACGAGCTTGTTGCGCCAATCGACGAGACTGAGCTGCGGATCCCAATTGGCTTCAAGCCAGCCCCGGACATCAGAGCGGACTTGCTGTTCGGTCAATTCACTCATTGGTCCTGTTCCTTAGCTTTGCCAGTTCTGCATCATGCGCTCGCGATGATAGGCCGTCGTTCCCAGAAACACTTCCGAGCTCTTTGCGCGCTTGAACCACAGGTGCGTGTCGTTATCCCAGGTAAAGCCGATGCCACCATGGATCTGGATTGTATGCACCGCCGTCTGCATATACGCGTCAGCGGCGACAGCCTTGGCCAAAGATGCCAGCGCGGGGACGTCGCTGTCTCCGTCATCAAGTGCGGCGGCGGCATAGTATGCTGCAGATTTGGCAAGCTCGACTTCCAAAAGCATGTCGGCAGCCTTGTGCTTGAGCGTCTGGAAAGAAGCTATTGGCCGGCCGAACTGAACACGGAGATTGGCATAATCAACGGACGACTCGCGAAGGCGCTCAGCGCCACCAACCATTTCATTGGCCAGGCATATCGCAGCGACATCGAGCGCCTCCTGCAAAGGCACAGCGGCGGCGCCTGCTTCCCCAAGTAAGTTTGCTTCGACATTGTTGAACGACAGGCGGGCCAACTTCCGCGTGGCATCCGCCGCGTTGAGCGCTGCTCTTTCCAAGCCCGCTGCACCCGATGAAACAGTAAAAAGAGACAGACCTTTTTCACCAACGCTGCCCGGCTCGCGCGCGGCAACAACTATCAGTTCAGCTGAACAGCCATCCAGGACGAAGCTCTTAACGCCATCCAGCTTGTAGACATCACCTGCCGGTGATGCCGTCATCGCGATACCTTCGGCAGTCCAATCCCCTTGGTCCTCTGCGATCGCCAGCGTTGCTATTGTCTCGCCGGCCGCAATCTTAGGAAGCAGCGCGCGCTTCTGATCTTCGGAGCCGGCTTTCAAGATTGCCGTGGCAGCCATAACGGTTGATGCGAAGTACGGAGAGCACAAAAGCGCACGCCCCATTTCCTCGACCGCGATTGCCAGCTCGCTAATGCCAAATCCTTGACCGCCGTATTCCTCTGGAATGTGAATGGCGGTCAGGCCGAGCTCCTGGCTCAGCTGTTGCCAGACGTCAGGATCACAGCCAGCGTCTGTCCCCATCAGGCGGCGGACTTCCGTGGTCGGTGATTTGTCCTCAAGAAATCGACGCAGCATCAGGCGGAATTCCTGCTGCTCGTCGGTAAAGCTGAACTTCATGCGAATAACCCCAGTGTTCCTGGACAGATGCCGGTTTTGCCGGTGAGTCTATCGCAGCCGGCAACTCAGGCAACTCGCATGGTGATGGTTGCAGCGGCTCAGCCCTCTTTCACTGCTTCACCTTCAATCTCGACGATGAAATCAGGATTAGCGAGGCCGGCAACCTGGACGTAGGTGGCAGCTGGCGCAAAACCTGCGAGGTACTCCTCACGGGTTCGGCGGAATTCTTCCAACGCGGGCATCGTCGTGAAGATCGTAACTTTGATGACGTGCTCCGGCGCAAATCCTGCTTCCGATAGCACCGTCATGAAATTCTGCCATGTCTGATGCATCTGGGCGTCGAGGCCATTGGCAACGCTGCCGTCAGATTTCACTCCGACCTGGCCTGAGATGACCAGCCGTTCGGAGGCCATGTTGTGAACCATACCTTGGGAATAGTTCGATTGCGGTGACGGGAAGCTCGAAGGATTAATTTGCCGTGCCATTTGCCTCTACTCAAACCTAGCGTATTGACTGAAAGAACTTACTGCTGCTCGGACCAATCACCCAGCCGGCCAAGAAACGCCATGCACTTGTCGAGCTCGCGCTTGTCGATCCACTCATTCGGCGTGTGCGCCTGGGCAATGTCACCAGGCCCGCAGATAATCGATGATGCTCCGGCCGCATGAAACAAGCTGGCTTCTGTCGCATAGGAGACGGCGTAAGTTTCGTTCTGCTCTGCCAGGCGCAGGGCTAAAGGAAGCAACTCGGACTCCGGATCAGCAGCAAATGAGGGAACGTGGTTCCAGCGCTTGATCTCGATGTTGGCCTCCGGGGCCGTCTCGCGCATGACTGCGAGAACTTCATCGGCTTTCTTGCGGAACCGAGCTTCTACCACATCCGGGTCAAGTCCCGGCATGCCACGGATCTCCCAACCGAACCAGGTCTCGGCTGGAACGATGTTTGACGCAGCACCACCATTGATCTCGGTGACCTGCAAAGTTGTATATGGCGGATCAAATCGATCGTCGTAGGGTGCCTTTTTCAACTCTTCTTCCATCACGCGCAGCTCCGCCAGCAGTTCGGCTGCATAGCTGATCGTGTTCACACCAAGCGGCGCCATGCTGGAGTGTGCCGGTCGGCCGGTTAACGTCACACCCCAGCGCACAGGACCTTTGTGCGCGTCAACAACTGTCATGTTTGTCGGTTCACCAACAAACACCATGCGCGGCTTGACGAAACGATCGCCGAACTCATCGATCATTGGTCTCACACCGGTGCATCCCACCTCTTCGTCGTAGGAGAAGAGAATATGCATCGGGACCTTGAGATCGCGCTTCTTCAAGTCGGGCACTGCTGCCATGACACAGGCCAGGTAGCCCTTCATGTCGCAAGCACCACGGCCATAGAGCTTGCCGTCTTTCTCAGTTAGCGTGAACGGATCGGTATCCCAGTCCTGACCGTCAACGGGGACGACGTCAGTATGACCCGACAGGCCAACGCCAGGTTGACCATCAGGCCCGATTGTTGCGTGAAGGCTGGCATATTCGCCCGTCTCATCGGGTACCCGATGGCTCTCAACGCCCTGCTGCCCGAGATAGTCTTCGATGTAATCAATGATTGGCAGGTTTGAGTTCCTGCTCGTCGTATCGAAAGATACCAGCTTGTCGAGAATCTCGATTGCGGCTTGCGCGCTCATTGAGGGGTCCTTCAAGGTTTACTTTGCGCCAGAAAACTGCGGCGCGGTGTGCTCTGTTGTTTTCAGGCGTTCAGTCTTCAGTTGATGCTTCCAAGGCCATCCGGGCTGTCCAGGGAAAATGCCGGAATGTCGATTTCGAATTTGTCGCCGGTCTCGGAAATCATGAGATATTTGCCAACCATGATGCCGGACGGTTCTTCCAGTGGGCAGCCGGACGTATATTGATAGGAGCCACCTGGCTCGATATGCGGCTGTTCGCCAACCACACCTGCCCCGCGCACTTCTTCGACATGACCTTTGGCATCGGTTATCTGCCAATAGCGCGAGCGCAACTGCACCGTCTCATCGCCCTCATTTTCAATTACGATCGTATAGGCCCAGAAGTATCGATTCTGGTCGGGTCGGGACTCGGTTTCAAGATATTGCGGCGTCACACTGACACGAATGTTGCGCGTTACTGTTTCATACATTCCGGCAACTCTCCGTTCTGCGCAGATTCTCAGGCGCCATAGTAGTTGGACGACTTTCGCCGTCAACGCAAGATCGCGCCTCTGGCCGGATCTTCTGCCCACTTGCCGTCGACCATCCCGCCTGCTATCCGCTCGCGGGCACACTACATGAACGGTCTACTATGTTCGACTCCCGCATTCGCGTACTTATTGACCCGCCTCTGAATGCTGCCGGCCGCAAGCTTGCTGCGATGGGCGTAAGTGCCAACGGCGTCACTGTGGCTGGATTTGTGCTCGGCATGGCAGGAGCCATTGCGATCGCATTCGGAGCGATTGTAGTTGGTTTGATTCTGATCCTGGTGAGCCGGGTTGCCGATGGACTCGATGGTGCTGTCGCTCGCGCAACCCAGACATCAGATCTAGGCGGCTTCCTCGATATCGTGCTCGACTTTATCTTTTATGGCGCAGTGCCTCTTGCCTTTGCCATCCATGACCCGGCGAACAATGCCCTGCCGGCAGCCGTCCTGCTGCTCAGCTATTTCGCCAACGGTTCGACGTTTCTTGCTTATGCGATCATGGCGGAGAAGCGAAACATCGAAACGTCCGCACAGGGTGTGAAATCCCTGTACTACATGACAGGCTTGGCGGAAGGCGGCGAAACGATTGCCGCCATCGTCCTGTTCTGTCTGTTTCCCGCCTACTTCCCGATCATCGCCTACGGCTACGCAACTCTATGCTACGCATCGGCTGCCGGACGCATTGTTCTGGCCTGGCGTACGCTCAGCTGAATTGGCGCGCCACGATGATTTCTTGAGCGCGGTCTTGATGTCGTGGATCAGATCTTCGGCTGCCTCAAGTCCGACGGACAAGCGCAACAGTCCATCACTGATGCCAAGCTCGGCACGTTGCTCGGGTTTTAATCTCTGATGCGTCGTCGTTGCTGGATGCGTGATCAGGCTCTTGGCATCACCTAGGTTGTTTGAGATCTTGATCAGACGCAGAGCATTCAGGAATGCGAACGCTTGCTGCTTGCCGCTAGCCAGCTCAAACGAGACAACCTGACCTCCACCCGACATTTGCCGCCGGGCGAGTTCGGCCTGCGGATGATCGTGACGTCCACAGTATAGCACACGCTCAACAGCGGGGCTTTCTGCGATGAAGTCTGCCATCTTTGCGGCTGACTGCGTCTGGCGCTCTACCCTTATCGGCAGTGTTTCCAAACCTTTGAGTAGGGTCCAGGCGTTGAACGGACTCAGTGAGGGGCCAGTGTGCTTCAGAAATGGATGCAAGTGATCTTTGACGTAGCCGGCTGAGCCCAACACGATCCCACCGAGACAACGGCCCTGACCATCTATGTGCTTGGTTGCCGAATAGACGACGACGTCGGCACCGAGGGCCAGTGGTCGCTGCTGCATCGGTGTGGCAAACACATTGTCGACGATCACAATCGCACCAATACTGTGGGCTAACTGCGAGACAGCCTCGATATCGACCAAGTCAAGCGTCGGGTTTGCAGGAGACTCGAGGAAGAAGACCTTTGTGTTGGGCCGCACAGCCTGCCGCCATTGTTCGATGTCAGGTCCGTGAACAAGGGTCGACTCCACACCGAAACGCGGACAGATGTCTTCAACGACATATCGACAGGACCCGAACAGCGCGCGGGCGGCGACAACATGGTCCCCCGCTTTCACGTAACTCAGGATGGCGCCGGTTACCGCTGCCATTCCCGACGACGTCGCGCGAGCGGCTTCAGCTCCCTCCAATAGGCGGACCCGTTCCTCAAACATTGCGACTGTAGGGTTAGCGTAGCGCGAATAAATGAAGCCACCGCTTTCGTCCTTAAAGCGTTGCTCGGCCTGTTCAGCACTGTCGTAGACGTACCCCTGGGTGAGATAAATCGCTTCAGACGTCTCATTGAAACCCGATCGCAACGTGCCGCCATGCACGAGTTCGGTTTCCGGACGCCAGCTCGATGTATCTGTTGGTGAGTTACCCCATGCCATTGCGCGATCTCCTTGTGATCAAGGCAACAAAAAACCCGGTTCTTTGAAGCCCGCGAAAATGCCGAGCAGTCAGAACCAGGTCCGCGCACGGCCTTTTAGCGAGTTGTTTAACGTG
>JBCDBQ010000470.1:0-6069 GCA_039183375.1 Pseudomonadota bacterium | reverse complement strand
GTCCGCTTTCCACCCCATCGCTACAATAGACCAGAAGCGCGAACATGTCATTGGGCTGCGCGCAGCCCAATGACATGGGAAGCAGTCGGTGGGTCAGATTTCAGCCGTTGGGGTGGGTCAACTTTCGAGCGCTGTTGACACGGAGAAAGCAAGCAACGCGCCACGCTTCCACTTGCATTTTGGTAACGTACGCCGCGAAAGACGATTGCTTAGGTCCTGGTGTAAATAGTTTGATTGTCAGTAATGGAATGCGGTGAGCAAAGTCTCACTGAGCGCCGTACCAACTTATCTTGCAATTGTCTGCCAATAACGAGCCTAAGCGGCGGCCAGAGGAGGATTGAATGCGTTTTGTCGTGGTGGGCATCGTGGTGTTGGCGCTTGGTTTATTGAGCATTTGGACAGCCGCGTTCAGGGTAGAGCCCGGCAGCGTCGCGGTCGTAACGCAGAATGGACGGATTGTTCGCATCGCTAACTCAGGACTGCAATGGCATGTGCCGCTGGTTGAGGAGATAGGGTTTATCCCGATCGCGTGGCAGTACAAGCGGTCCGTAGTGCTGGATACGCGGCTCTCCGATGGTAGCCCGTGCCGGATAGCTGCAGATATCCTCTTCCATACACCAGACCCACGCCGCACATTCTCTTGGCGTGTAAAGAACGGCCTCGATGTGAGCGCGAGAAGTGCTCAGGATGACGGCGCAGATTATACTGAGGCAGCGCAGTCGTTTCGAGTAGCAGCCATATCAGCTGTAAAGGCTACGTCTGCAGATGCAGCACGGAGTGGCGCGCTTAGCGATTGGATGCGTGGTTACCGATCGCCGATACACATAGATGGATCACAGGTGCAAGCCGTTCAACCTACTCGGGTTGACTGTGAGGCTGAAGCACTCTCGGCTCAACCCCAACCAAAAGCAATGCCGCTCGAATTCGGCGCATTCCGACCATTCGTGAGGTCTCTTGAAAGGCCCGCTACAGGTGATGAAACGGTGTTTGACTTTGAGCTGGAACAACAGCAAATGTGGGCCAGCAACGGCCAGCACATGCAGCTCCACCCGCTACCGGTGCGCTATGTCATATCCCACCAGAAAAGATTTACGGATACCTTCGGCCCGGGAAAAAGAGGGCGCGAAACTGCTGTTCTACGCATCAGGCAATTCCTGACCTTTCAGCTGCGTAACGCGATAGGCGCGCTCGATCCCGACGCGCTCAAAAGTTTTGATCCACTGTCGACGACTTTGCCTGGAACAAAGACTGCCAAACGGCTGGATCGCCTTGGTATTCGGATCGTGGAGATCGGCGGAGACAAGGCTGGCTACAAAATTCAGGAAAAAAGAAAGTGAATCGAGAGTCTATTAGCAAGCCACCTCAGCGATGTATGCATCGGATCGCTGCTGGAAAAAGGCGGCGCTAGCATGTCGCGCTCGATTGCACCCCCAAAGCCAACCCGAAGTATTCTAGTCGAGCGAGTGCGTCTAGCCCAGAGTGACGCGGGTACGGTCCGAGCCCAACCCACCTACTCGTGAGAGCGCCGTAAATGTCGGCTAGTCCCTCAACAGGTTAAACAGTTTCGCTCCTAAATTCGCGATTGAGATTTTAGAAGAACCGTTCGCCCCTTCCGCTTTGAGTACGATTCAACCAACCAGCCTAAGAAAATCCCTGGAACCAGGAATGCGTTCAGTACGAACGTGCCGGCAATGAGCGGCAGCATGCTAAGCCATGTCCGCTCTCGCCATCAAAGCAACGGGCTTATGATCGCGAACTCTTGTCGAACTCCTGTTGGCCGATCATGTCTGCTGCTGGGATATTTGACGTTATGGCGTTGCGCCCAACTCGGTCTCAGCAATGGCAGCGAAGATCAAACAGCCGACTATTACACATCAGGGTTAGTCCCCAATGTTAACTGCAAGTGGGCGGTTAATAGACCTTGAGCAGCAGACTCAACACCGAGAACAGAAGTTTGCCTCACATTGACTGCTAAAAGACCTGACGGATGAGAGCGTGATAGGGACGACTGACGGGAATTTTTAAGCCGTCTCGCATCTCCAATGCTAGCTGTGAGCCAGACTGGTGCTTCGAGGCGACTGCACTCTTGCGAACCCAGTGAGATCGATGAACTTGGAAGCCTTCCTCGGCCTCCAAGTCCTTGATGGCCTTGCCAAACCTGTAGGCAATCAGCTCCTCGTCCCTCTCACTATAGACGCGGACATAGTGTTCTTCTGCTTTCACTAAAGTAATGTCCGCCAGTGAATTGATGCGCTCTAGGCGTTGTAGCAAGCCGCAAACAGTGTGTTGCGCGCTGCCGATATCTTCGGGCGCTAGCTCAAGCAGGGGCCCGGATTGTTCAAGTTGATGCGCATCGGCGACAGCCTTTCCATCCTCGTTTCGGAACCTTGGATAGTCGAGAAGTCGATCAAAGATGTAGTTCGCAGACGTCCAAAGCACGATGGCACGGATGATATGGACGATGCTCTCTGTCGCGCCGTGCGTTCCGGCGCCGCTCACTGTTGTCGGAGCTAACCCGCTCGAGGGCCAATAGCTTGCAAAGATGTGCGTTACGAAGGAGACGTATGGTCCAACAAAAATGCAAGCGAGAAGGACACCAAGGCTACATGTGTGCCAGAGCGGTGGATTATGACGGCGGGTCAGCCTCCATACCACGCGAGTTGTGCCCTCACCTATCCACCAAGGTATCAGAGACAGAAGGCTTACATAGAGGATTGCGCCGCCATACCCCATGTGTCTGCTGTAGCCTGTGGCTGTGGCTGTCATGAAGGCCAGCGCCAAGGGCACGAGCACAAAGAACGTCACGC
This sequence comes from Pseudomonadota bacterium, assembly GCA_039183375.1. Classification (GTDB taxonomy): domain Bacteria; phylum Pseudomonadota; class Alphaproteobacteria; order Rhizobiales; family Hyphomicrobiaceae; genus Tectiglobus. The sequence goes on along the minus strand of JBCDBQ010000470.1, from coordinate 3,262 downwards.
CGCGTAGGTCCCTGTTAGGGCCGGACAGATGCAACCTCTCACTCACCGCGCGAACTGACATTGTCTACCTCTTAGATCTACTTTAGAGGCTCACTGCCGGGCAGTTCAAGGCGTCAGCTTTGTCCGCTTCATCTTGCCGCCCACATGGAGCGGGCTGATCATCCCTGTTTTGCGCACCAATGAATGACCCACTCATGAAAAATACCTTGAAGGAAGGCCAGTTCATCGAAAACCCACTTGCTTGGACGGTAGCCATGACATCAGAAAAGTCGACATCCGGTAAGTGCTGTCAACCAGAGCAAAAATGCAAACAACAGCGAACAATGACGACCTCAGTCAAAGACTGCAATCATTGCAGCTCAACCACGAGGCTCGGTCGTATTCACGCTCTTGGCTGCGACTGTGCGCTATTCTACTTTTCCTGGGTTTGATTGCCGGCCTGGGTTACACCGCCCTTCCAAACCTTGGTCAAAGCGCCCCCACCCCGGGGTCACAGTCACTGGCATCAGAACCCATTGACGGATCTGAACCTCGGAACCGCTTATCGTCACCGGTGCCGTCGAAATGGACGGTTGCAGGATATGTCGTCGCACGTCGCCAGGCGCTCGTGAGTGCAGAGGTTACTGCGCGGGTGATATCCATCACCGTTGATGAAGGCACGATTATTCGAAAAGGTGAGACAATCGCCGGGCTGGATGCAACGCTCGCCAGTGCTGATTTGCAGATTGCGCAGGCACGCGCTGAAGCAGCCAAGCAAACCGTTTCAGTCATTCTGGCTGAACTCGCAGAGGCAAAACGAGTCTTTCAGCGCACCCAGTTACTGTCGTCACGTCGAATTGCAAGCACTGCCGACCTGAGTAAGGCTCAATCCAGCGTTGCTGCGCTAACGGCGAGGCTGGGTGAGACCCGGGCCCGGCAGCAGATGGCTGCGCGTGAAGCTGAACGGGCTGCTGCGGTTGTTGCGAAACACACCATCCAGGCGCCGTTTGACGGTGTTATTACACAATGCACGGCACAAGTTGGCGAAACGATCTCACCGATGGCATCCGGTGGTGCTATCCGCAATGGAATTTGCACGGTCCTGGACACGGCATCGATCGAAATCGAGCTTGAAGTCCCCGAAACTATGATCAGCCGGCTCCGTATCGGAGCCACGGCGGAAGCGTTTTTGGATGCTTATCCTCGAGACGGAATGCGTGCCGAGATCAGCGCGATTGCGCCAGTTGCGAACCGCGAAAAGTCCACGATCAAGGTGCGATTGAGGTTCGCTCATATCGATGACCGGCTCCGTCCAGGTATGGCGGTCAAGGTCAATCTGCAGGAAATGGAGACAGGGGGCACGAAATGAGCGGCGAGCCATTCGTAAAGGTCATGGATGCCAAGAAAGAATTCGCTAAGGGCGGTTCAACAATTACGGTGTTTGATACGCTCGATCTATCCGTCCCGAAAGGCGCTTTCATAGCATTGATGGGTCCATCGGGTTCGGGAAAGACGACACTTCTACACGCAATTGGTGGGCTCGAACGGCTGACAAGCGGAACGTTGCGCGTTGGCGAACGACAGATCGAACGCGAGACTGAGTCGCGGCTTTCGCGTTGGCGCGCGCAAACAGTCGGCTTCGTCTTTCAGTTTTACAATCTAATGCCAATGCTTAACGCGGCAGGCAACATCGGCTTGCCATTGCTGCTGACAAAGTTGGGCGGCGGTGAACGCCGTCGGCGTGTTGAAGCCGCAGCCGACCTCATTGGCATGTCGCATCGCTTGCGCCACCGGCCCCGAGAACTATCTGGCGGTGAGCAACAACGTGTCGCGATCGCACGTGCCATAGTGTCGGATCCACCGTTGCTGCTCTGTGATGAGCCGACAGGTGACCTGGACCGCGCGACATCAACTGAAGTCCTGACAATTCTGCGCGCACTTTGCGATGACCTGGGGAAGACCATTGTGATGGTCACGCACGATCCAAGCGCTGCTGAGTATGCAGACCGCGTGTTTCACCTCGACAAGGGTCAACTTGTGCCGACCGGAGAGACGACATGAGCACGTTAAAGCTCGTGTTTGCCGGGATTAAGCACACTTGGCTGCGCAATCTGCTCCTCATGCTTTCGGTTGTTATCGCTTATACGCTTTTTGGTGTGCTCCTGGCCTTCGAACGCGCTTACACGTCCAGTGCTGATGTCGGCGCAAATCGCATAATCACGGCCAACAAGATTAGCTTTACGCAGCCGCTGCCCTTTGCTCACTTTCGCGCTGTTCGTGGTATCGACGGCAACCATGTTTCGAGCATCGCTGCCTGGTTTGGCGGCTATTATCGTGAGAGGCGCAATGCCCTTCACGCACTCGCCGTTGACCCGATTACCTACTTGGCCGTCTATGGAGACGATCTGCAGTTGAGCGAGCAGGAGCGCTCAACGTTCCTCTCACAGCGCGGTTCGATGCTGGTCGGAGAGTCGATGGCTCAACGCTTTGGTTGGCGCGTTGGCGATCAGGTGCCGATTTTCAATCGCAGGATTTCGCGCAAGGATGGATCTGAAACCTGGACATTCAAGATTGCCGGAATATTCAAAGGCGCATCGCCGGTTGTCGACACTAGCTTTCTCTATATTCACTACGAGCTCTTGAATGAAGCACGTGCATCGGAAAAAGACACCATTACATTTGTCGTAACGAAGCCGGCGCCCGGACAAGATCCCGGCAAACTTGGTGAGACCATTGATCGTTTGTTTGAGACTGCCGCTGTCCGCACCACTACGGACACCGAGCGCAGTTTTGCCCAGGCATTTGTTGCACAGTTCGGCGATCTCGCCTTGGTCACCATACTCATTCTTGGTACGGCCTTCTTCAGCTTGTTGATCATTGTTGCCAGCACGACTGCACTGGCCATTCAACAGCGCGCCCGTGAAGTCGGTATTCTTAAGGGTCTCGGCTTTTCGCACACCCATGTTCTGACAATGCTGATCAGCGAGAGCCTTGCCGTCATACTTGTTGCGGGCGTTGCCGGCTTGGCAATTGCAACGCTGCTTGTGCAAAGCGCCGCCGGGCACATGGTGCAGATCGCGCCAGGCATGGCGGTATCATCTACGATTGTAGCAATCGGTGTTCTGTCTATGATCATGCTCGCTATTGCTGCAAGTGCACTACCGGCATGGCAATCCGTGAACACAGCAACGTCGACAGTTCTTAGGCGAGGTTAATGCAATGCGTGGTCTTCTCGGTCAGACACTTGCCGTTACCAGCATCAATCTCAGAAGTCTTGCTAGCC
>JBCDBQ010000469.1:0-6070 GCA_039183375.1 Pseudomonadota bacterium | reverse complement strand
CTGGAGCACCGAAACCCGCGATAAGATCCAGACCTTTGCAAAGCGCTTCGGTCTGCCGGTTGCCGCGTCTTTCCGCTGCCAGGACTACATCGATAACCGGCATGAGAATTACGTCGGCCATGCCGGCGTAGGAATGGATCCCGCCCTTGCCAAGACAATTGCTGACGCCGACACACTCCTCGTCGTCGGCTCACGCCTTGGCGAGATGACCACGGATGGTTACGGCCTCATCAACATCCCGACACCGCAGCAGAAGTTGATCCACGTCCATCCCAGCGGTGATGAATTGGGCACTGTCTATCGCGCAGACTTGCCGATTAATGCATCGGCCGAAGCCTTCGCAAACGCCCTGGAAACATTGCAATCGCCATCGGAGGACAACTGGGAGGGCTGGCGCGACAGCGCCCGCTCAGCTTATGAGGCGTCGACCAAGCCGCTTGAAGTCCCTGGCACTGCTCAGTATCCCGAAATCATCAAGCAGGTTGCAGACGCTGTTTCGGATGACGCGATCATCTGCAATGGTGCCGGCAACTACGCTGCCTTCCTGCACAGATACTTCACATATCGCGATTACCGCACACAGCTGGCACCGACATCCGGATCCATGGGCTATGGCGTTCCAGCCGCTGTAGCGGCCAAGCTCGCCAACCCTTCCAAGACGGTTGTGGCCTTTGCCGGAGATGGTTGCTTTATGATGACATCTCAGGAACTGGCGACCGCAATGCAATACGATGCAGCTGTCATCATGATTGTCATCAACAATGGCATGTACGGTACGATCCGGATGCACCAGGAGCGCAACTATCCCGGCCGAGTGGTCGGCACCGAGTTGCATAACCCCGATTTTGCTGCCTTTGCACGCAGTTTCGGTGCCCATGGCGAAACCGTGACAGCCACTTCAGAGTTCATGCCGGCGTTCGAGCGGTCTTTAGCATCGGGCACGTCAGCAGTGATCGAGATCAAAGTTGACCCCGAAGCGTTAACACCTCGTCAAACACTGTCCCAAATTCGCGAAGCATCATTAAGCAAACAGTGAGTATTAGCGAAGTCTTAAGCACCCTTAATGACTTCGTAAACAAGAGGTAAAATTAACATTTTGCTCATTAAACCTATTTCGCGGAGCAACTAGACTAACAAGTTCTTATTGGTTACTTTTAGCTCATCAGATGAGATTGAGACGGACTTGAACTGACCATGGACTTGGAGGCAACAAAGTTTTTCAAAGGCCCTCGCGGATCTCTCCTCCGCGCCATTGCTTTGATTTGCTTTGCAGTTGCTTCGGTACTTTTGGTCAGCTCATTGCAAAGCCGACACGCGGCATCCGGTTACTCGGATCAGCGGACCGCAATCTCTTCTGGAGACAGTTTCCTGCCACGATCCCAAACCGTGGCACTATGATCTGACGACTCTTTTGCCTGTGAACGACTCTCGACTTTAACCCTCCCCCGGAACCCGGCGGAGGGTTTTTCTTTGTCGGGTCTTTGAGCGGCCGTCTGCGGAAACTTAGACCGAAACGCCAATTTCGATCTTAAAGTTATGCTCGGCCTCAAGGTGGGCAACAGCCTTGGCAGCTTCTGCGTGCCCCATCGTCTCAAACGGTGGCCGCATTTCAAGCCACTGCTTATCTTCGCGATAGTGGCCCACGATACCCTTCAGCATCGGAACCATAGGATAAGACTGGATTGTCTTACGCAATGCCGAGACATCTGCCTGCAGCTTATCGGCCTGGTCGCCTTTCCAGTCGTCATAGACACGGCGCATTAGCTTGCCGCCCACGTTTGCAGTGGCCGATATCACGCCGGCGGAACCGTTCCTGAGCCCGTCCAGCAGGTAGAGCTCGGATCCTGGAAACAATTCGAAGTCCGGGAACTCATCAAGTATGGCCTTCATGTTCGACCAATCACCTGACGAATCCTTCAGCCCGACAACCGTCTCTGGAAACTCATCCCGCAACCGGCCGATCAGTGACAATGGAAAGCCAACCTGAGCGACAGGAGGGATGTGATAAAGATAAACCTTCAATCGATCGTCGGCGACTTCGTCAAACACATCCGAGAAGTAACGAAAGAGACCCTCTTCTGACGGCTGCTTGTAATAAAAGGGTGGCAGCATCAGAACACCGCCACAGCCAATATCCATGGCATGTTGCGTGAGAATGACCGTGTCCATCAGCGAGCACGTTCCGGTGCCAGGCATCAGATTGAGTGGTTCAACTCCAGATTCGATCAGATCCTCTAACAGCTCCATGCGCTCATCGAGGCCCAGCGAGTTGGCCTCACTGGTCGTCCCGAAAGGTGCCAGCGCGTGACAACCGCCTTCCTCCGAAAGCAACCATTCCGCGTGCTCGATAAAGCGATCAGGATCGGGCGAACCATCCTCCGCGAACGGCGTCAGCACCGGTGCAATCACACCGGAAAAGTTCTTGTTATCAGTCATAGTAACTCCATTCGCCGGTCGTCGTGAAAGACCAGAAGGTCAGCCCGTTTACGGCATTGGAATGCCGGGTTGCTCAATCGGAACGTTATAACCTTTCTGCACGGCGGGTCGCGCCGCAATGGCCTTATACCAGCGTGAAACGTTTTCGAAACCAGCAAGATCAATGCCCTGCCATTCAAATCGTGAAATCCATGGCCAGATTGCCATATCCGCAATCGAGTACTCACCTGCAACGTACTCGGCTTCGGACAGGCGCTTATCGAGCACACCGTAGAGGCGCCGGCCTTCCTTGGAGTACCGCTCTTCGGCGTATGGCGCTTTGCCCTGATTGAATTTGACGAAGTGATGGACTTGGCCAAGCATCGGTCCTGGACCGCCCATTTGCCACATCAGCCATTCCACAACGCGCCAATGATCTTCGCCGTCTTTCGGGCAGAATTGACCAGTTTTATCAGCCAGATACATCAGAATGGCACCGGATTCGAACAGCGAAATGCCCGTATCGCGATCCACGATGGCCGGGATCCTGTTGTTGGGGCTGATTTTCAGGAAAGCTGGCTCAAATTGCTGATCCTTGGTGATATCCACCGCATGCGTCTCATACGCGAGACCGGTTTCCTCCAGCATAATCGACACTTTTCTCCCGTTCGGTGTCGACCAGGTATAAAAATCGATCATCGCAGATGTCCTTCAATCCAGCCTGTTCAAATCTGTCGAACCCGGACAGTAATCGAAATACCACCCGTGCTGCAATGCCCGTTGGCTAAGCAATACATCATCCTCACAGCGTCGCATTTGCACGGCAATCGACCTGTCCGGCCAGAATGCTCGTGCGGAGCATCACTGGGTCATTTAAAGGAATAGCGGTCCGCAACCGAGCAGGACTGGCTGGCACTGAACCAACAATGCTTCAATTCGCGCGCTCGCCGAACGCTCACAAGCACGCTAATCGGCTCGTAACGAAAGGTGGCAATCCATGACTTTAGCAAAGCAAGACGTTGAACATGCAGTTTTGAGTTGCTTCAAGTCGGCCGAGGCTGCCGATCAGCCCTACAAGCATTGGTTTTTGCACGATTGTCTACCCGAAGACGTATTGAAGGAGATTTGCGAGTTGCCGTTCCCAGCCCCGGATCTCGAGGGCAAGTCCGGCAAGCGCGAAGTTCATAACGCGACGCGGCGATACTTCGATCTGGAAAATCGAGAGAAGCACCCGGCCGTGAATTCCGTGTCAGAGGCGTTTCAAAGCAAAACCATCACGCAAGCAGTTGAAAGCACGTTCGGCACGGAACTGTCCGGCTCCTACTTGCGCATCGAGTATGCACAAGACACGGATGGGTTCTGGTTAGAACCCCACACGGACCTCGGGGTCAAGTTGTTCACTTGCTTGCTCTATCTTTCAGACGTACCCAGCCATAAAGACCTCGGAACAGACATTTACGCCGACGACAAATCTCATGTCGGACGCTCACCATTCTCACCCAACGCTGCGATGGTGTTCGTGCCGTCGGACATTACCTATCACGGCTTCGAGCCGCGCACGATTGAGGGCGTCCGCAAATCCTTGATTATCAACTACGTCACCGATGAGTGGCGCGCGCGGGAACAGTTGGCCTTCCCTGAAAGCCCAATCCAGCACTAGTGCAGATCGAAGCAGCGCTACACCCGATGGCGCACGGGTCGCCCGGTCACACGTTCAGCCGCGCGCAGTATCGTGTTCACGTCAAGCCCGTAGTATTTATAAAGCTCACCAATCGAACCGGATTGCCCAAACTGTTCGACCCCCAACGCGTGCACGCGGTGCCCTTGCACACTACCGAGCCACGAGAGGCTCTCAGGAAATGCGTCGCAGACTGTGATGATCCGAGCGTCGCGTGGCAGCTCAGACAAGAGCACCTCGGCATGACAAACGGCATCCACCTCGCCCATCCGCCGTGCCCGTTGCACGCCATGCCATCCAGCTGACAATCGATCTGTCGATGTCACCGCAAGAACGCCAACACCGCGACCATCTTCACTGAGCAGGCCAGCGGCCTCAATCGCCTCCGGTGCAACCGCCCCCATGAACGCGATCGCAATGTTGCTCGATGGATCGGGGCGCCGCAACCAGTACCCACCGTCAATGATCTCCTGTCGCAAAGTCGGCGTCATCGGGCGCTGCAGCTGCTCAACCGGACGGGTCGAGAGGCGAAGATAGACAGAACCGCCTTCTCCGTCCCGCGACCAACGCCGCCCCTCTTCGGCCTCTCCATCACGTTGGATGTAGTCGAAAGCCCATGACATGATGGCCGCCAGCTCATCGACATACGCTGGTTCAAACGATGCAAGACCAGCTTGCGACATGCCGATGAGCGGGCTTGCAAGCGATTGGTGCGCACCACCTTCCGGCGCCAGCGTGATCCCTGACGGTGTGGCCACCAGAATAAATCGCGCATCCTGATAGCACGCGTAGTTCAGCGCATCGAGGCCACGCGAAATAAATGGGTCGTAGAGCGTTCCAATAGGAATAAGTCGCTCGCCAAAAAGAGTATGAGACAATCCCGCCGCGCCAAGCGTCAGGAACAGGTTCATTTCCGCAATGCCAAGCTCCAGGTGTTGGCCTTGCGGGCTCATCTCCCATTTTTGCGGCGACATCAGTCCCCGCTCCTTGAACACATCTTCCTGCGTCTGCATGGAAAACAGTCCGCGTCGATTAACCCAGGCACCCAGATTGGTCGACACCGTGACGTCAGGCGAAGTGGTCATGATGCGATCGGCAAGAGCGCTGTCGCTGCGAGCAATCGTGTCAAGCACCCGGCCGAAACCAGCCTGCGTTGACATTTCCCCTTTGGTATCAACTTCAACTGCGTCGGGAGTTGGAATTTTTGCGCCCTTGAAGCGACGCGTCCCCTTGGAGTTAAAATTCACATTATCGAGGAACGAACGAACACGCTCCTCCGGCACACCAAGACCGGAGAGCGGCTCCCACTCTTCACCCTGATTGATGCCTTGATCCGCGCGAAAGGTCTGCATCTGCGCCTTGGTCATCAGGCCGGCGTGGTTGTCCTTATGGCCGGCGAACGGAAGACCGAAGCCTTTGATTGTGTAGGCGATGAAGCAAACGGGCTTGTTCTCAGGAACACTCTCGAAGTGCTCCAGTATTGCTTCCAGATCATGGCCGCCAAGATTGGTCATCACCTTGGCCAGCTTATCATCCGAATAACTGGCGACGAGATCAAGCGTATCACCCTTGTACTTGAGATCCTCCTCAAGCTGCGCCCGCCACGCTGCGCCGCCTTGAAAAACAAGGGCCGAATAGAGTTGGTTCGGACAGTCGTTAATCCAACGGCGAAGGTGTTCACCTCCTGGCTGCGCAAACGCGTGCTGCTGCAGCTTGCCGTACTTGATCAGGATCACCTCCCAACCAAGATTTTCGAACAGACCGGCCACTTTCATGAAGAGTTGATCTGACACCACTGAGTCGAGGCTCTGGCGATTGTAGTCAACCACCCACCATGTATTCGTAAGCCCGTGTTTCCAATACTCAAGCAACGCCTCATGGATATTGCCTTCGTCGATTTCGGCATCACCCATGAGTGAAATCATGCGACCCTTGGGCCAGTCTTCGGACCACCCTTTCGCATGCACGTAGTCCTGG
>JBCDBQ010000468.1:0-6092 GCA_039183375.1 Pseudomonadota bacterium | reverse complement strand
TGGCCGCTTTCTTTCAGTCCAACGGCATCCTCTGTTCGGCCATTTCCGCGTACCAGCTACAGCCCACTGGGATGAGTTCATCGTTAAACTCATAGGCCGGGTTGTGCAGATCGGCGCTGTCGCCGTTGCCGATGAAGAGATAAGCACCAGGACGCGTCGCAAGCATTTCGGAGAAATCCTCGCCTGGCATGACCGGGTCGAAGTCACGAATGACATCGCCGGTGACCACCTGCGCAACGTTAGCTGCACGCGCGGCCGCTTCCGGATCGTTGATCGTGGGCGGGACGCAGAGAGTGTAGTCCAAATGTACGTTGGCGCCGTGGGCCCGCGCCGTTAGATCGGCAATCTCTCGCAATCGTTTTTGTGCGATCTCATGGACGTCAGAATCAAAATACCGCACGGTTCCGCGCAGTTTGATCTCGTCCGGGATGACGTTGTGGGTGTTGCTGTCACTGCGCAGACCGCAGGTGGAAACGACAACGGTTCTCAGCGGGTCAATATTGCGCGCGGCGATGGTTTGTAGAGCTACGACCACATGGGCGGCGGCTACGGTCGTATCCACCGCCTTATGCGGGAGCGCTGCGTGCCCGCCCTGGCCTTTGATGGTGAGTTCGAAAAATGCGGTGGCCGCCATTTGTGGTCCATCTCGCACAGCGAACTGACCTGCTGGAATGCCCGGCCAGTTATGCATACCGTAAACCTCTTGAATGCCCCAGCGCGTCATTAGCCCGTCCTCAAGCATCGCCCGCGCGCCTCCGCCACCTTCTTCGGCGGGCTGAAAGATGAGCACCACTGAGCCGTTGAAGTTTCGTGTCTCGGCAAGATACTTTGCCGCGCCAAGGAGCATGGCCGTATGTCCGTCATGCCCACAAGCATGCATAACACCGGGATGAGTTGATGCATGAGGTAAACCCGTCGTTTCGGGAATTGGCAGCGCGTCCATATCCGCTCGGAACCCGATCACCCTGCCCGACTCTCGAGCCCTCCCATGGATTACCCCAACGACCCCAGTCTGACCGACACCAGTGACCACCTCGTCGCAGCCGAATCCGGTCAGCAGGTCAGCTACCTTAGCCGCAGTGCGGTGTTCCTGGAAGCGCAGTTCAGGATGGGAATGAAGGTCCCGCCGCCATTCAGAGATCTCGGCATGCAGTTTAGCAAAACGGTTGCGGGTTGGCATTGTCGGCTCCTGTTCTGTTGCCCAGACTGTGAAGATGAGACCGAAAGTCTGCAACATGATATGCCGCAGCGGCTTCCTGCAAGGCCATATAGGCACGACAGGTGAGAACCGAATGAGAGCTTATCTGTTCCAATTTGGGAGGCCAATTCTGTAGTTCAATGAAAACAGCTGACGTTACAATCGCACTACACGGTGACCAAGTCCTTCTTGTCTCATGAGTCTGCCAAAAGAGCGTATGAGGAAACGATCTACTCGAAGTAGCGATACCGGTGCTGATCCATCTCGGTCCTTTACAAAATCTTTTGATCTCGAACCACAACGACAAAATGGGTTCCCAAAGGCGGATTTACGCAAATGCAACACTGCATAACGGGAGAATCGCGGCAAAGATCAAGCAGCGGAATCCACGTTCTCGCGTCTGAAGTCCAATCACGATGATGACGCAGCTTCAGGTTTTACCTGAAGAGCGGCCATCGAACAGCCGGGCAAGTCGGTGCAGCGATGATACCGCGACGGCTCAACTAACTTTTTTCATTGGGCGTCAGAACAAACGGCTGCATTTCCGATTTCAAACGCGCAACGAACTCTTTGGTCAGGCGCGAATAAGGCCCATCCCCTGGCAAGGTAATCGCAAACTCGAAGATGATCTGAGGTTCAAACCGCCTGACAACTAGGTTCTCACCAGCGTACCGCGCGGCCGTCATAGGATCGACAATGGCGATCCCGCCGCCTGAAGCGACAATCTCGCAGCAAGTTGCAAAGAGGCGCGATTGTACAACCGGATCCCATCGAACATGGCGTCCAAAGAAAGCTCGTTCCAGCTGAACAGTTGTCGGGTGCTCGGAGTATAGCGAAACCAGACTTTCTTTGCCGATAGCCTCCGGAGTGATGATCTCCAATTCGGAAAGTGCGTGATCACTCGGCATGATGGCGATACATTCGAACTGAAAGACTTCTGAGTGGCCCGCGAGATCGTCAATCGGTGTCTCTACGATTGCGACGTCACACTGCTCTGACGGTATCATCATGCGAACGGCGTGCGTGCTGCGCGACAGGATCCTAACGCGCGTATCCGGTCGATCGAGGCGCAACTCCGAAATCACTTTCGGCAAGATAGAAAGCCCCATGCCAGGCAACGTCGCGACGGTGAGAAATCCTCGCTTGCCGTCTGCGATTTGTCGTGCAGCACGGCGTGCCTCTTCAAGTTCGGCAACTAGTCGCTCTGCGTTTTGGTAAAAGTGACGGGCCTCAGGGGTCGGAATCAGGCGTCCCTTTTTACGCTCGAACAGTTCGAAACCGATCTCGTGTTCGAGTGCAGCGATGAGATTGCTGACCCCGGGTTGTGATGTATTGAGCCGTTTTGCGGCTGCAGTCATTGTCCCTGAAACCATGACCTCTCGGAAGCATTCCAGCTGTCGAAGCCTCATGAAAATTCCTACCCGGCGCTACTGCAATCCGCTGACCAGAAGCATAACAAAATGATATCGCCTATGGAATAAACATTATTAGATTTTATTGATTAAAGCTGCTCTGCTTTACCCTGTTACGCCTCTTCTAACAGAGCGTCAGGGTAGCAAGCATGCTGGAATCATTGCGTTTTGATCATGTTACGAAACACTATGGGGCGTTTACGGCGCTTGATGATGTCAGCCTCAATATTGCAGCCGGCGAGTTTATGACGCTTCTCGGGCCATCCGGTTCCGGCAAGACAACCATGTTGATGACCATCGCAGGGTTCGTTGAGCCGACGACGGGCAGTGTTCGATTAGATGATCGTGAGATAACCGGTCTGCCTCCCGAGAAACGAAACTTCGGTTTGGTGTTCCAGGGATACGCCTTATTCCCGCATATGACCGTGGCCCAAAACGTCGGCTATCCGTTGCGGATACGCGGTACCGCCAAAAGCGTGATTGAGCAGAAGACGCAAGATGTCCTGCAGCTCATTCAGCTGGAACACCTCGCAGGCAGATATCCCAAACAGCTTTCCGGTGGCCAACAGCAGCGCGTTGCATTGGCACGGGCGCTGGTCTTTGAACCGGAGTTACTGTTGCTCGATGAGCCACTGAGCGCGCTTGATCGGGCTCTGCGCAAGGACCTTCAACGCGAGCTAAAGGATATCCATGATCGTGTAGGCACCACATTCATCTACGTGACGCATGATCAGGAAGAAGCGTTGTCGATGTCTGACCGCATTGCGATTTTACGCGATGGCCGCATCGAGCAGTTGGGCACACCGGAAGACCTTTACGAGCAACCCAAGACCATCTTCGTTGCCAACTTCCTCGGCAAGAGCAACTTTTTGCCGGCCACAGTAACTTCCAACTCCACTGGTGAGCTAAGTTATGCTGTGGGCGACAAGACGTTTTGCCTTCGCTCGAATTCCATCCCTGAACTCAACAACACCTTCTCGATAGCGCTCCGGCCTGAACGACTTTCGCTGTGCGATCAATCCGATGAAAACCTGCCAAACAAACTGCCAGGCGCGATTTCTAAGGTCAGCTACTTCGGTCAGGTCTACGAGGTCGTTGTTGAGACAGAGACAGCTGGCGACTTGATGGTCATGATGCCGCTTGGTGGAGCCCGTCCAACAGTCGGCGCCAATGTGCAGGTTGGATGGGCGCTCGAAAGTGGCGTGCCGCTCGAAGGTCGTCCCGGTGTCGGAGATGATGCCTATGCGGGATAGCGTTGCGAGCCCTTCATCCGGCAAGGTTCTGATTTCCAAGGATACCGCCTATTGGGTGATGGTTCTGATACCTGCTGTCTTCTTGGCAAGCTTGTATCTCACCCCGGTCGTCCACGTGATGGTCCGATCGGTCACCGAGCCGGTCTTCGGCTTCGGCAACTATGCAATAATACTCGAAAACAAGGCGATACAAACCGTTCTCGGCAAAACCGCCTACATCTGTTTTATAACGACCGCTCTCACCCTGACCTTAGGCTACATCGTAAGCTATGCCATGGTTCAAGCTCCGCCTCGTGAGCAGCGGCTAATGTTCTTTCTTGTCGTCCTGTCATTCTGGATTTCAGTGCTAATCCGAACGTTCGCGTGGATTGCAGTGCTTCAACCTCGCGGATTACTCAACGACGCATTGATTGGCCTGGGATTGATTGACCAGCCTTTGAGATTGGTCCGCAACGACATCGGCGTGATTATCGGCATGGTTCACTACATGTTGCCCTATGCCATTCTGCCATTATTCGCGAACATGCAGACAATAGACAAATCACTTGTTCCCGCAGCACGCATGCTCGGAGCGAGCCCGACGCGCGCCTTTTTCACTGTCTTTCTACCCTTGTCGCTGCCGGGTGTTGCCGGTGCCGCAATCCTCGTCACCATCTTCTCCTCAGGTTTCTACATAACGCCCGCACTCCTGGGCGGCGGCAAGGTCGTCATGGTTGCTGAGTACATTTCAGTACAGATGCAGGAGACGCTGAAGTGGGGGCTGGCAACGTCCTTGGCGACATGCCTCATGCTGGTGGTGTTAACGCTAGCCATTGTGATGAGCCGGTTCATGGATGTCGGTAGTGCCGGCAAAGCGAGGTAGGCCATGGTAGGAGACCTCGGGCGTTCCCCGCTAGCTTTCAGTCGGATTGTAGCGTGGCTAACGGTCTGCTTTCTCGTGCTCCCGATTGTCATCATCGCACCAGTATCGTTCACCTCAAAGCGCTATCTCTCGTGGCCGGGTGCTGACTGGTCACTACGTCACTACGAGTCCCTCATTGGAGAGAACGGTTGGGTCGGAAGCATCGGTGACAGTTTGATCGTTGCAATCTCTTCGGCCTTGCTTGCTCTGATCCTCGGCACGCTGTTTGCCGTGGGCAACTGGCGTCTCAATCATCCCTTCACACGTAACCTGCGGATCTTGATGCTGTTGCCGATGATCGTTCCCCCGATCGTGCACGCGGTTGCCTTTTATGAGGCGTGGGCGACGCTTGACCTGCTGGACACTTATCTTGGTCTTGTGCTCGTCCACACCATGAAGGCCTTACCGTTTGTTGTCCTCTCTGTTTCAGCCTCACTCGTAAATCTCGATCCGAGGCTTGAACAAGCATCGCGCAGCCTGGGGGCGAATGCCAGACAAACACTTTTGTACGTTGTTCTCCCGCAGGTGCGGCCTGGCATGATCGCTGGCGCGATTTTCGCGTTCATCACGAGTTGGGATGAAATCATCGTCGCAATCTTCATCACCAGCCGACAAGTCCAGACGCTCCCCAAGCGCATCTGGGACGGCATTTTCGACAACGTCGATCCTGCCATAGCAGCAATTGGCACCATCATGATCGTGCTGACAGCTTTCTGTCTGATCACGCGCGACCACTACGAGAAAGCTCAGAAGTCTAAGACCGGTGAAGGCTAACCCCGGCCTCGCCACAACAGCAGAAAGAAGGAACAGATCATGACTAAAACCAAACCTGATCCAGTTGATTTTGAGAGCGAGGATTTCCAACAGGACTTGGTCAAGATTCTGGTTGAAAAATCGTCCAAGGATCCGGTGCCTCGCCGTCTGTTCTTGAAGAGCGCACTGGCATTAGGCATTTCTCCAATGCTGTTTCGCATGACACCGGCCTTCGCTGGTAACGATGAACTGGTGATTGTCAATTGGGGTGGCGATGCCGTATCCGCACACAAGAGTGCGTGGGCCAAGCGGTATGAGAAGAATAACCCGGGAATGAAAGCAATCATTGATGGCTCAGGCCCTTCGTCCGGTAAGATCAAGGCTATGGTCCAAAGCGGGAAGGTGACGTGGGATCTCTGTGATCGCAACAACGTTGCCGCCGTTGATCTGGGGCGACAGGGCCTGCTGGAAGAAGTCGACTACAGTCGCATTGATATCAATGCTGTGCCGGAAGCGTTCCGAGGGAAATGGGGGCTCGGCTCCTACTATTATTCCTTTGCCCTCACCTGGGATAC
>JBCDBQ010000467.1:0-6110 GCA_039183375.1 Pseudomonadota bacterium | reverse complement strand
TATTCCGAACAATGACACCTGGACGACTGTCCTGAAGAATTATTCGGCCTATGACCGCCGGCGCATGGATCTCGTGATCGGTGTCGACTACGGCGCCGATATGGATGAGGCCGTCCGCCTCGTGCGGCAGGTGGTGGCGAGCGATCCGCGCGCGCTGCCAGATCCAGAGCCGTTCGTGAAAGTGACGAACCTTGGTGCGAGTTCAGTGGAAATCACTGTGCGTGTCTGGTGCCAACGCGAAGATCTCTTCGACTTCAAGTTCGAGGTGACCAAGCGGATCAAGGAAGCGTTGGACCGGGCCGGCATCTCAATTCCTTACCCGCATATGCAAGTTGTCATGCAGCGCGATGCTGCTGCCGAGAAGGCCGTCTGATCTTTTGAACAGGATGGTTTCGGTTGGTGTCCGACAAATGAAAACGGCACTCCCACGGTTTGGTGTGGAGTGCCGCTCTCGTCGATCCCAGTTTTATCCCTGATATCTGTGCGCGACTCTCGGGTGACTGGCTCTGGTATTGGCCGGTCAAATGACCAGCAATGCCCACAATAGACCTAAAGTCTTCGCCAAGTTTGAAGCAATTTGGACGGATTTTATCTTTTCGTATGCGGAGGTTTGCGCACGGAGCGGTGGAGATGCGCCAGGCTGGTTCGCAGTGTTGGTTAATCAATCAAAAATGCCCTCTCCCGGCAATTGGGAGAGGGCCAGTTGCTCTCACTCATCTCAGAGTGGGAACGTGCCAATAGTCGGGTGAAGGGAGGTCAGGCCCGGCCGGTGGCAGTTGGTTTTCCGGATTGGCCAAAGCCGCCGGTCAGTGCGCGCCAAACGGACTTGACGGCACGGGCGATCGGGGCGGCGATGATTTCCCGGTATGCTTTTGCTCGCTCAACACGCGCCTTGGCGATCGCGTTGTCGATCTGTTCGATGGTTATCATCGGAGTTCCCAATGGGGTGGTTTTGCTCATTTCATCTCTCCAGGTTTTATGGGCCGCTTTGTTTTTTGTGCGGTCCCTGACACCATAGTTAATACACCCCTCCTGACAGCCTAGAGTCAGGAGTGTCACGGTTGCAAAATGCTCTTGCCAGGGTTGTGTCAGGAGCATGGATCGATGGGTTTCAGCCTATTGTTGTCAGTGAATTGAAGACGGCTGCCACCATTCCGCCGCGAAATGTTCGTGTTGATAATGCGATTGAGTGTGCGGAGGTCGAATGCGTAGCCCGCTTGGGTGGTTGATTGTTGCTGCGGTTGTTGCCGGAACGTTGAGTGGTCTATCAGGACGTCTTAGCGCCGAAGAGCGGCAACTGTTCCGCACGCGCGAGCAGGTCCTCCACTGGATCAGCGTTTATCGGGAGGATGCCGAGCCGCACAAGTTGCCAGCGTTTGTGAAGGCGGTGGGCCGCTTGCGGTTGCTCGATGATGACCAGCGCTCCGGTATCTACTTCGGCTTCGTTGCAGGGATCCTGGCGGACAATCAAACCAAGGCGGCTGAGTTCGCCGCGGACATGTTTCCGCTTCGACCGGAAAACCAGATCATCATTATACGTGGCCTGGCTTATTCAGGTCTGCCGCAATGGAAGAAGATACTGAGCGGCCTGACGGAACGGATGCCAGCGCGCAAGAAGCTGATCACCAAATACCTGTTCGGTAAAGGCAAGACACTTGACAGCCTTGCCTTTGAGGAAGGGCCGCATGTGCTTGATGCCTGGTGGGGCTTCTATTTTGCGACCGGGTCTTATCATCCCGCTTTGAAGATTGTCTCGGCGCTGAAGTGGGCTGGCGAAGACAATAATCTTGAGCTGCTGACTGTTGGAAGTATGGCGAAGTGGACGCTGGCGACGAATGCGTCACGCGATAAGTATCTGCTCGATTTTTTGCGCGAGGAGCAGGCGCATCAGAAAGCACCGATCAAGACGCACCTGCGCGAGGTGGTGCTGGCTGCCGAGAACTTCGAGGTCGGGAAGCTCAGACGCAAGACACTGGCCTCAATTGAGAAGCTGAAAAAGAATGGCCCCGTTAAATGGAAGAAGTGGGCTTGGTGGGGTAAGGCCGGGCAGTTAGCTATGACGGCCGGCTGCGTGGCTGCGAGTGCGCTTGGGCAGGTTCAGTTTGGTTTGCCCTGCGTGCTTGGCGGTGCTGCATCAACGGGGCTGCTACAACTTTTAAACCTGCAGCAAACCAAGCCTGAATAAGCAACTCAGCGTGACCGATCTCGACATGCCGCGCTTGCGCAGGCATGGACAGTGCATAATGGGTGGTCTCCGACGTAAGACAAATGTGATTAAGCCAGTGTCAATCGATGGCTTATGCTGTTCGTATGGCTAATTTGAAGCGCCGCGCCGGCCGGAACAGGCGACCCTTCGTTTATGCTTTTTTCTGTGCCTTGGCGGCTGCATTGGTCGGACCGGTTCCATCCAACGCCGCGCAATTGCAACCTGTCCAGGCAACCGAGCCGAAGTCTGCACCTGGTAATGGCGCTGATGGCAAGCAGGCTGGACCGAAAGCAGAAAGCCCAAAGACGCTTCCCGGGCCGAAATTTGAAGGCCAGATGACGCTTACACGTATCGATGAGATTTTACGTCGTCTCGATGAGAATGTGAAAGCACCCCGTCCTGGTTCCTGGCAACTCACCATCAGCGAACGGCCAGTAATTATCGTGACTGATATCATCAATAATCGGATGCGGATCATATCCCCGATTAGCAAAACGGAAGGCATGCCGGAGGAGCTTCTCACGCGGCTGATGCAGGCCAACTTTGATACCGCGTTGGATGCCCGGTATGCGATCGCCAAGGGGCTGTTGTGGGCAACCTATATTCACCCTTTGCGGGCGCTGCATGATCGGCAGTTCATTAGTGCAATCGGGCAGACAGTGAATCTAGCGCTGACATTTGGATCAACGTTCTCGTCCGGTGGCATGAGCTTTGGTGGTGGCGATAGCCGCGATATCATTCGTAAGCAGCTCATTGAAAAGCTGATGAAGAAGGGGCTGCCGATCTAGCGCTTTGGCTTGCTAAGATCATCGGTCTGCGAAGAGCATCGAACCTGTCGCCTTAGCTCCGACGATTGATCTCATCACACATGGCGTGAGCCCGAACCAGGGCTTCAGCGCGTGTCCTGTAGCTGGCGATTTTGGAGCCGCCGCGGGCATAGGACATGATGAACTCATGTGCGAGTTCCTGCTCATATTGCGGGTCCACATCCAGGGCCGTTAGTTTCAGACGGCTGTCCTGACGCGACTTGATAAGCACAGTTCGCTTGCCACCGTAACTCGCCACTGCCACAGAACATTGGTCGGGCTGCCGGAGCACAACTGGCCGGGCGGCAATTTCCCGCGCAGGTGGCCGCAGACGATACTGAGTTGCGCGAAGGCTGGGATTGACTGCCCGTTTTGGCTTGCGCGCCAATTGCGGGGTGACGGCCGGTGGACCGTATTTCGGTTTGGCTCGTGCAGTTTGCAAGCGGACCGGGTGGCAATGGTTCTTTTGGAAGAGGCGCGCCAGACGCAGCATTGAACGTCCGTAGCGGCGGTCGACTGCCCACCTTCCCGACAAATCCTGGAACGTCACAGGGCGGCGCCGGGCGACGCGGGCAGAGCCTTTGAGGATAATATGCTGCTTGGCCTTGGTGCGCTGGGCCACAGGATTGGGAACACGCTCGCCGGAATAGGCAACGAGGTGTTGGATCTGGGCAAGGACGCCGGTGCTCACATTTGGAAAGTTATTGCCGGGAACGCCGCCGCCGGTCGTGCCGATGCCGGCGAAGTTGTTTTGGCTGGGGTTCACATCACCCCATTTGCCGTTCGGCCGCCGGTAGGACAAGAAGTTCGTTTCGAGGGCCATCTGGTAGAACGCATAATCCCATCGCACTTGCCACGACTCACCATGGTACTTGTACCACTCTGCGATGCGCTGAAAGCGTGGGTTGAGACGCTTATTGCGCGATTGCAGGAAGGTCATCAGTCGATCAGGCGTCACGCAGTCCGGCACCTGGTTCGTTGAGCTCAAGCGTATCGGTGGGGTCGCTGCGCTGACCGGCGCGCTGGCCATCATGGCAAATGCCGCAAGTCCTCCCGCAAGGCAGGCCCGGGACGAAATCCAGGACGTGTACGACATACTAGCGCCTCGCGGCGTTGCGGCGTTCTTGATGTTGCAGAACGCCTTACGCATTGGTTGATCACTCGGATTAGCGATTAGGGCAGGCATGAATTTGTGAAGTTCAGGCTTAGCCGTCAGGGCACAGCTTGAAAGCCTGGTCCAAAGCCATTGTCGGCGAGTCGTATTCAGCAATCTTGCTGCCGCCCTTGGCGTAAGCTGAGATGTAAGCCGCGGTTTCCTGCTTCTCACGTCCCTGGTTCACGTCCAAAACGGTGTAGTTGACGTGGGCCTTATCGCTGGACTTGATGATGATGGCCTTCTGACCACCATAGCTGGCTGTCCAAACCCTGCACTTCTTCGATGCTGCAGGTGCCTGAGCCGCGCGCTGTTGGTCTTGCGCGGGTGGCGCCTGCTTCTGAGCGTCGGTCTGAGCAGATGTGCTTGGTGCAGCCGGCTTGCTCGGTTCTTTCGTCGAGAGGCCGGGATTGGCAAACTTGGCGGCGAGACTGCCTGCTGCGCTGGCGACCTTGTATTGCTGCTGAGTGCTGGCTTCAGGCTGCTCAGTGCTGGTCGCTGCCTGGTTGATGATTTTGAACTGCTTGGAGGACTGCTTCGCCGTGGTCGAGGCGGATGCCACTGAATTTTGTGATGGCTGTACTTCGGATGCGCCCAGTGCGGCACGTGTTTTCAAGCTTGTCGGCAACTTCGGCGACTTTTTGGGTTGCTCGATGCGCGTCTGGGTGGCTTTCGCGACCTTCGTGCCTTTGATGCCGCGCTGTGCTTCAGCCAACAGCTCCGGATAGGGATCTGGCTTATCGCAGTAACGCTTGAAGAAGCGCTGTGCGGTGAATTCTATATTCGGTGCGTAGTCGCGGGCTTTCGGTGCCCACTTCACGCCGATATCGCGATACGTCATCGGACGCTTGATTGTCCGCTGCCACTTGGCAAGGACTTTCCATTTCTGGATCTTGCGCGTGCGGTCCGCCACGGGATTGTCCACGTAGACGCCGGCGTAGATTAAGAGATGCTCGAGATGGGCGCGGACACCGTCAGAGACTGTGCGGAAGCGTTCGCCTTTGACGCCGCCGCCTGTTGCGCCGAGGCCGGCGAAGTTGTTCTGCTTCCAATGAACGTCGCCAGTGTATTTCAGCGCATTGGTTTCCAGCATCATCTGGAAGAATGCGTAATCCCAACGGATCTTGAGGTTCTCGCCGTGGCGCATGTAATCAGCGGCTATCTTCGCGAAGCGCTCGCGCAGGCGCGGGTTCCTATCCTTCAGGTAGGCTGTCAGGCGGCCAGGAGTGACGCATGCTGGCGTCTGATTGGCACTGTGCAATGACACTTGTGGCAACTTGGCTGCCACGGAATTGGCGCTGAGGCCAAACGCAAATACGGCAATTGCCGAACTGGCTAGATATCTCATGAACTCTCCCACCCGTCTGAGAATTCCGGTCTCAGGTCCGGCCGAAATATCGCTAAAATGCTCGGCTGCGAGTGTCAGGCAACATTATTAATGAAACCTTACCCTAACCTGCACTAAAGCAGGCGAAGCTGGGCGCGAATTTGTGCGATATGGGGAAATTTTGTGGCAGACGCCTGTCATGGCTTCAACTTCGCTCCAACGGTGCATCGATTTAGCCACGTCCAGATACTCGCTGGGTCGCACTGGTTTGAATTTTGATACAACAGATCCTGGCGGCAAGCGGCGTCTCTCACCGCCCTCGGATCCGCTATCGAGACGAGTTGCTCTCCGTGCAGTTTAGCCGTTGTCGCCGTCGAACATATCGCCGACCGGTCCCAGGATGGATCCCTCTCCGGTTCCGCCAGCGGGGCCGGCATTTGCGAGAATTCGGCCGGCAAGCCGTGAGAACGGTAGGCTTTGGATCCAAACCGTCCCCGGGCCGCGCAGTTTGGCGAAGAAGAAGCCCTCGCCGCCGAAGATCATCGATTTGATGGAACCGGCTCGTTCAATGTCGAAGTCCACGTCCGAAGTCATGGCGGCCACACAGCCGGTATCGAT
>JBCDBQ010000466.1:0-6115 GCA_039183375.1 Pseudomonadota bacterium | reverse complement strand
GTTGTAGGGCAGCACGACCATGAAGCCGTCTGCCGTGCGGTGGGGTCTGCGATGCTCAACCAGAACGCGGTTGTAACCCATCGGGCCTAACGGCGGGTCAAATACGGCTCCGGCCATGTGCTCGGCAAGGTTGAAGGAGGCGATGCTCTCGAACATTGGCACTTCGACTGCTTGCCCTTCACCAGTTTTTTCGCGGTGAAACAAAGCGCTCGTGATGGCGGCGACGGCGTGCAAGCCAGAAACCTTGTCTGCCATTACCATCGGTGCGAATTCCGGTGCTTCACCACCGCGCTTGGTCGGCAAATCTGCAATACCCGACATGCCTTGGATAACATCGTCATAGGCCGGGCGTTCGGCATAGGGCCCATCCGATCGAAACCCCCAAGCGGAGCAATAGACGATGCTCGGGTTGGCAGCGCTGACATCTTCATAAGACAGGCCGAGCTTTTGAATCGCTTGAGGCCTGAGGGAGTGCACAAACACATCTACGGTTTTGCACAATCGCAAGAGAGCTGCTTTCGCATCAGGATTCTTGAGATCGAACACCGCGCTTCGTTTATTGCGATTGACGGTCAAATAAACTGCACCCATCCCAGGGGAGCGACTGAATGAAGCCGCCCGCATGATGTCACCTTCGGGCGGCTCGATCTTGATGATGTCTGCGCCGAGATCACCAAGCATCTGCGTGGCATAGGGGCCGAAAACGACAGATGTCAGATCCAGGATTCGAACGCCAGCCAAAGGGCCTGTTGCTTGTTTTGTCACGCTATTCCCGTGCGTTGCAATGTTTCCGGGCAATATCACCCGACCGCATACGTCTCGCAAGGACCGGTTGCGTGCGATCTGATATCTGTTGGGCTACGTTGCCGCAATAGATCAGTTTTGCCGGAGTTCGAAATGTCGACGTCAGAGTTGGACGCGTTTCACGCTGAGATGCCGCTGATCGACGAGTTTGCGGATGTCGCGAATGCATCCGGATACCGGCCCATACCGGATGGCTGGCTGGTTGGGACGTCGGACGTGGTCAACTCAACAGGCGCGATTGCGGCAGGCCGCTATAAGGCCGTCAACATGGTTGGCGCCAGCGTTATTGCCGCTGTTCGCAATGCTGTCTCGTCCAATCACATACCATTCGTGTTCGGCGGCGACGGTGCTGCATTCATCATTCCAGCCAGTACCGAGGAAAAGGCCGCGCAAGCGTTGTCAGCGGTTAGCACCTGGTCGCAGGAGGAAATCGATCTGCAATTGCGGACCGCTTTAGTTCCGATCGAGGAAGTGCGCGAAGCCGGCTTCGACGTTCAGGTTGCACAGTTCGCTGCATCGCCAGACGTTCGCTATGCCATGTTCTCAGGAGGCGGCGTTGCCTGGGCAGAGGAAAAGATGAAGTCCGGCGAGTTTACAATTGCACCAGCGCCCGCCGGCGTGCGACCAGATCTCACCAGCCTGTCTTGCCGATGGCAACCGATCGAAGCTCTGCGCGGCATGATTGCATCGCTGTTGGTCCTGCGACGCGACAGTGCAGACGTCGCCACCTACCGCAAGCTTGTTCGCGATATCGTCACTTTCATTCATGAGCGCGAAGTTGAGGAAGGCCGACCAGTTACAGAACAGACCGCAAAGTTTGCACTGAGTGGTCAGGCGATGTCTCTGGAGGCGCGCGCATTGGGTGGCCGGCGATCGTATCTCGCGAAGAGGATCGGTCTTTGGTTCTACTACTTGTTTGTCTGGTACCTGTTCGCGAGACAGCGCAAGATTGGTGATTTTGATCCCGTCAGATACAAGCGCGAAACTGTCAGAAACACGGATTTTCGAAAGTTCGACGATGGCCTCAAACTGACGATTGATTGTTCGCAGACCACTTATGAAGGTCTGCAGGCACTGTTGGATGGAGCTCGCGCTGATGGAGTCGCTGACTATGGATTGCACGCACAGGCCAATGCGCTGATGACGTGTATCGTGCCTAGCGAATCAGACAGCGACCACATGCATTTCGTTGACGGTGCCGGAGGAGGCTATGCCAAGGCCGCAGAGATGCTGAAGGCCCAGAAGGCGGAAGCGCCATAAATTGCTGCTTGACAAAATACTATAATTCTAGAATTATCGAAATATGAGCAATGCACACGACATCAAACCATTGAACGACAATATCGGCCTCGAGGAAGCGGCGCAGGGTTTTGCGGCGATTGGCTCGGAGCCGCGATTGGATGTCCTGCTGGCATTGGTCAGAGCCGGACACAAAGGTCTGACTGTGGGCGAGATCCAGCAGAAGACCGGCATTCCGGCATCCACTCTTAGCCATCATCTGCGCTTTCTCTCGGCCGCCAGGCTGATCGAGCAGACGAAGGATGGCCGCACGATCCACAACCAAGCAGCGTTCACGCATATCGAGGCTCTCGCTAACTTCCTTCTGCGTGAGTGCTGTGCCGACGAAGAGGAGAGATGATCATGACTGCCCTCGTCGAGAAACTCAGACAATTCAACCTTCCAAAGATTGATGGTGCCTGGCTGGCTGTCGTTCTGCTGCTGGCCGGCATTGCTGCATTCGACCCGGCCCAACTGCCGAAATCAATACAGTTTGCTGCGGGCGCGCTGGCCAATACCGCCCCCTACATTCTGTTTGCCATTCTTGCTGTCGCCTATCTCAAAGCGACCGGCGCCGAGGCGATCGTTGCCAAGGCCTTTGAAGGCCGACAAATAAAGATGATTATTCTCGCATCGATGATGGGTGGTCTATCGCCATTCTGTTCATGCGAGGTCATTCCGTTCATTGCCGGACTTTTGGCACTCGGTACTCCGTTGGCCCCGGTGATGGCTTTCTGGTTGTCGTCGCCGCTGATGGACCCGCCGGCATTCTTGATCACCGCCGGAGCCCTAGGCTTTGAATTCGCCATTGCCAAGACGATGGTTGCAGTTGGGATGGGTTTGCTCGGCGGCTTCGTAATGCTGTCAATGACACGGGCCGGCCTGTTCGCTGACACACTGCGTGAGCGCAGCGGTGGTGGTTGTTCAAGCTGTGGCTCTCCGTTCAAGGGCAAGCCAAACTGGACGTTCTGGACAGAAGAAAAGCGCGTCGGCGTGTTCCGCAAGGAAGCGATTGCCAACGGTTACTTCCTGCTGAAGTGGCTGACGCTGGCCTATGTTCTCGAATCGATGATGATTGCCTACATCCCGGCTGAATCGATTGCACACCTGCTTGGTGGAGAAGGTCTGTTCCCGATCGTGCTCAGCGCGCTGATAGGAGCACCGGCCTACCTCAACTCCTATGCAGCCCCGCCGCTGGTTGCCGGCCTGATGGATCAAGGCATGAGCGCCGGTGCAGCTATGGCATTCGTGGTTGCAGGTGGTGTCAGCTCGATCCCGGCCATGACCGCGGTGTTCGCGCTGGTGAAGCGGCAGGTGTTTGCAGCGTACATCACACTTGGTTTTGTTGGTGCGGTTCTGTCTGGTGTGGCCTACGGCACGTTTGCCGCCATGTCGTAAAGAACTCAACGCATCACCAATAGTCAGAGGCCGCGCCTGATGGGTGCGGCCTTTGCTTTTGGGCTGCCGCTACTTTGATTGGTGACACCAGCCGACAAAGTTTCCTCGCATTGCAAACGTAACTGCCGCGGCATGGAAAAGAGACTTATTCAGGCGAGCAAATTTCTGAGCCTCGTGCTGCGGCATCAACCGCACTCGATCGGCCTGTGCTTGGACCAAGCCGGTTGGGCTTCGGTGGACGAATTGATTGCCAAATCTCGCGGACGCCTGAGCCCCGATATCATTCGCGACGTCGTCGAACAGAATGACAAAAAGCGCTTTGCCCTTTCAGTTGATGGTCAATTCATTCGAGCCAACCAGGGACATTCGATCATCGTTGATCTTGGGCTCGAACCTCTTATGCCGCCGGAGACGCTTTATCACGGCACTGCCCAACGCTTTTTGGAAGCAATCCGAAACCAAGGCCTCACGTCCCAATCACGCCAGCATGTCCATCTTTCGCCCGATCACGAAACAGCGATCAAGGTTGGTAAACGGCATGGACGCCCGGTCGTTCTTGATGTCGCTGCCGGCAAAATGCATGCAGCGGGCCACAGTTTCTATAGATCTGAGAATGGCGTCTGGCTGACGGACGCCGTGCCAGCCGAGTTTCTGAGCGGATTTTGACCCACTCGGTTTCACTCGTAGGTCAGCCACTCACTCAATGCTGAAGCAATGTGACTGGCCTTGCTGACATCCCCGGTCACAATACAACCTCACGCTTCGGGCGCGCCTTCGTTGACGTTCTTCGCCTTCGAGCACGCGGTTAAACGTGGCCGGCAGATGAGGCTCTGGACCATATCCAGGAACTCGAAGCCAGGAACCTGAGATGAACATGCGAGAGGTAAGCCATGGCAACCGCAAAGAGTTCGCAATATCGCCATTTACTATTTGCGTTTCTGGTCGCGGCCACCTCGACATTGATGAGTGTCGGGCGCGTTGAGGCAGAAGCCCCGCTACCAGACTATGTGATCAAAAAATTTGGCAAGCCGCCCACTGTGCCAAAGGGTGCATTATCCAAAGAGCTTCAAACGGCGGTCAAAGCAGCTTTCATCGACAGCACGACACAGTCGACCTGGGGACGGGCCCAAACGGCAGCTTTGAGCGAGATTTCGAAGTCGAAGGATCCGCGCATTGTCTGGCTGATCAGCGATATGATGCGCTTTGTTGGACAGCCTACCGTGCAAGCAGGACTTGCCAACATTGCCTCAACGCTGTTGGGCATCAAACCGCCATCGAGAAATCGCTGGGGTGTTGTGACCGACCACCTCATCGCGTGGAACATCCCGGCACCGCCAGATTATCTGACAGCGAAACGCGCCATCTTCACAAACTTCGTGCCGGGCTGGGAAAAGATCTTCGTGGAAGGCGATATCGACTGGCGTCATGTGTCGTGGGGTGGGGTGTTGATCGATGACCGTCCATACGACAAGACGGATGCAGCATGTAACTGCATTCCCGCCGCGGACAACCCCAAAGTCAGTAGCGCAAAAGACGCAACCTGGCTCAAAGACGACGACATTGTCTTTGGCATTACTGTCAACGGCAAGTCCCGGGCTTACCCAAGGCGCATCATGGAAGTGCGCGAGATGGTCAACGACACCCTCGGCGGGCGACATCTTGGAATACCGTACTGTACGCTTTGCGGTGCCGCGCAGGCCTATTTCACGGATCAGCTGCCGGACGGAATCGAACGGCCGGTGCTGAGAACTTCAGGTCTTCTCATTCGCTCCAACAAAGTGATGTATGACATCACGAGCCATTCGGTGTTCGACACCTTCCTAGGCAAAGCGGTTACCGGACCACTGGCGAAAGAGAAGCTGCAACTCCAACAGGCCGGTGTCGTGACGACCGACTGGGGAACATGGAAGAAAGCCCATCCCAACACGACCGTTCTAGTGGAAGAACTGGCACTCGGACGCGACTTTGACTTCCGCAACACGCGCGATGCCAAGGGACCGATTTTTCCGGTTGGCGATATTGACCCGCGCCTGCCGGTTCACGAGGACATTATCGGCATTGTGACGGCATCGGGGAAACCCATCGCGTTTCAACGCAGCAAGGCCTTTGTTGCCCTGAAGAACGGCAATGAGATCGCCTTTGAAAACGTCCGACTGAAACTGGATGCCGGCGGGATCAGAGCTGTCGATGCGAATGGATTGGACCTTGGTAGCCATCAGGCGTTCTGGTTTGCCTGGTCACAGTTCTATCCGAAAACGGTCTTGTGGAACGGATGACCCCTAGAGCCCCTTTAGCTTTTGTCGTCGAGGGTAAGTGGCTTCGGCGGCCAGACAATCAATGCGATAAGCGGGTAAACAATCATCGTGGTCCACAGGAACAGATGGAAGGCATTGATGTATCCGATATTGGTTGCCTGGCGTGAGACCTCGCCGGCAATTCCAGCCAGGCCGCGCACTGACTCCGCATCCAGGTTACCGCCACCAACCCCGCCGGTGTTCGTAATCACTCTAAACGGATTGATCCATTGGACGAGGTCGGCATAGTTCATCTTCTGGGTATGGAACACCACGACAAGGCTCGCGGAGATAAAGTAACTCGACGCCACACTGCGCACGAAGTGAAACATCGCTGCGCC
>JBCDBQ010000465.1:0-6116 GCA_039183375.1 Pseudomonadota bacterium | reverse complement strand
TCGGACGCCCGCCGCATCGTAGAGGAGAGCCCCATGTCCTCATCCATGTGTGACGTTCGCCAATCAATGTGGGCGTCGATCTGTAGGATCGTGTAATTCTTACCTGTGCCAGCGAGCGCCTGCAGCATCGGGATGGGCACGGAGTCATCGCCACCAACAACGATTGGGATCACGCCGTTTGCAACAATCTGCGCAACAGCTGATTGAATGGCCGCGCGGTTCTTTTCGAAATCGCCCTCATCGAAGGGCAGGTCGCCACAGTCCACTGCGCGTTTCGCATCTGGCGGAAAGGTTGGGCCTTGCAGGTCGAAATTATGACGATCGACATTCGCGGTGAGTGCTGCTGCCGATTTGCGTAAGGCGTCCGGCGCGTTTCGACAGTAAGCGCCAACTGAACCATAAGGTGTTGCGCCTGGCACGCCGATCAATGCCGATGAGGCGTCCAATTGCCTGAGGTTGCTGCACGCCTCCAGACCGAGAAATGTCGATGCGTCAACGGCCCCGAACAGCGCCCCGAGATCCGGTTTGTCTGGCATGGAAACCTCTCATGGTGATCTGCGGCGGCGGTCGCGCTAATTTGGGCAGCGGTCTCAGACGACCGGTCGAACCGCAATGCCGGCTTCAGCCATGTGCGCCTTTGCTTGTCCGATCGTGTAGGTCCCGAAGTGGAAGATCGAGGCTGCCAGAACGGCGCTGGCATGGCCTTCCGTGACGCCATCTGCCAAGTGCTGCAGCTCACCGACACCTCCGGATGCGATGACAGGCACCTGAACTGCATCAGCGACGGCCCGGGTCAATTCGAGATCAAACCCGATCTTGGTGCCATCACGATCCATCGATGTCAGCAGGATTTCACCGGCACCCAGCGCGACGACTTCTTTGGCGTAGGCAATGGCGTTGATACCGGTTGGCTTGCGGCCGCCGTGGGTGAAGATTTCCCATTTTGCAGGCTCCCCGTCCGCCGATACGCGCTTGGCGTCGATGGCAACAACGATGCATTGCGAGCCGAACTTTTCCGATGCTTCCTTGACGAACTGCCGATTGGATACCGCGGCCGTGTTGATTGAGACCTTGTCCGCACCGGCTTCCAACAGCCGACGCACATCTTCAACGGTGCGAACGCCGCCGCCAACAGTTAGCGGCATGAAGCAGCGCTCCGCGGTGCGCTGGACAATATCGAGCAGGATGCCGCGGTCTTCGTGGCTGGCGGTTATGTCCAGGAAGCAGAGTTCATCAGCGCCGGCTTCATCATAGGCCGTGGCTGCTTCTACAGGGTCACCGGCATCCACCAGATCAACGAAGTTGATACCCTTGACGACGCGGCCATCCTTGACGTCGAGACAGGGAATAATGCGAACCTTCAGCATGACTGCCTCTTTGATCTCAGTTTTCGGAGAGCTTGTCAGCGATCGCAAGGACATGCTCGACAGCAATCCGGCTGGCCTTGGCAACATCGGCTGCCGCGGGATCGAGCCCTGTGATCGACATCGCCGAAATCTGGTTGAGCGACGTCAGCGTCGACCGGACATCGTCGACGGAAGGGCCATTCGGCACTGCGAACATGTTAGTGCGCACGGCCAGCTCATCATGCACGTCCATGTCGAGGTGGACGTAGGTTGACTTGGCACCCGACAGTCGCGCGTTAATGTCTGCCGCCGACTTGGCAACGGGAACACCGTGCATATCCATCAGCGCTTGTTCGGCATCATCGATATCGCGGGCGCCAAAGAGTGCCGCCTTTTCAAGAGATGCCGGATTTGTCAGCTTGGCATGCTCGCGTGCCATACCGTACCAGGCGAGGCCGGCGGCGGCGGCCAGCGCCATGCCTTCGAACAGTCCGCTGGTTGTTGTCTCCGGCGTGTTGAGATCAGGATGCGCGTCGAACCAGGCAATACCCATGTCCTCGCCGCCAAGGGCTGCTGCATTGGCGATAGCGGCCATCGAACAGCTGCCGCACAGCGTCACCGGCAACTCGCCCTGCTCGCGCGACGCCTTAATTTCGTCGGCAACCTGCTTCGCCATCGTGAAGCCGCTGCGCAACTCCTCCGGATGTTCCTCTTCCGACATCAGGATCGATTCACGCACCTCATGGCCATCGTCACTCAGTCGCTTTGGCAGGCCGGCGTCGCGCACTGCCCACGGCAGATCACACCATGTCACCTCGAAGGGCTGGTTCGGCCAATAGGCATAGATGAGTGTCAGTTTCACGATGCACTCCGATGAGTTGAAATGAGAGTCAGGGCTTCAGCTGGATCAAGCCGGCCATCATAGAGGGCACGACCGGAAATGGCACCCTCCAGTTTCGCATAAGCCGGCTGCAGCAACGCTTTGACATCGTCGATTGATGCCAATCCACCGGAAGCAATAACGGGAATGGACGTCGACGCAGCGAGTTCAGCCGTCGATTCGAGGTTCAGTCCTTTCAGGACGCCGTCACGATCAATGTCCGTGTAGATGATCGCCGCGACACCAGCGTCCTCAAACCGCGCAGCCAGCTCAATGGCAGTGAGCTCGCTTGTTTCCGCCCATCCTTCGACGGCGACCTTGCCGCCCTTGGCATCAATGCCGACAACGATCTGGCCGGGAAACTTCGCGCAGGCTTCGCGAACGAGTGCTGGATCGCGCACAGCAACGGTGCCGAGGATGACACGCTTGATGCCTTTGGTGAGCCACATCTCAATGGTCGCGAGATCGCGAATGCCACCGCCGAGTTGCGCCGGAATAGTCAACGCCGACAGGATTGCTTCGACCGCAGCACCGTTGACCGGTTCGCCCGCGAAGGCACCGTTGAGGTCGACGATGTGCAGCCACTCGAAGCCCTGCTGCTCGAACTGCCGTGCCTGATCGGCCGGGTCATCATTGAAGACCGTGGCGGCATCCATTTCGCCAAGTTTAAGGCGCACGCACTGGCCATCTTTGAGGTCGATTGCGGGAAAAAGGATCACGGATGGCCTCGATCAAAGTTGAAGCTGCAACGGCGGACTCATTCGCTTCACGCGACCGCCATGACAATGCTCTTTTGTTCTGCAAGTGTTCGCACTATATATTTTCAACGGCCACAAAAGCGCAAGGCTGCCACGAGGGAAATGCGACGAAACCGACGCGTTCACTCAAGTGCATGGTTGAAGCGCCTTGATCAGAAAATTACAACCCGGTTCGCGTTTATGATGGTTCCTGCGTTCTTCGAAGAAACACCCAAGCCCCGGCCAGCCATGCGCGCCCTGAGCGAGGCGGACGCGATTGACATCTGGATTGCACGTTGGCTCAACATCCGGCGCAAGGATTTGGTCACGCGCTATGGCTGTGATCCGCGCCGGCTGTATGAGATCTGGGAAGGCAAGAAGCATCCGGCATCACGGCAGAAGGCGTTAGAGCGGTTTCAAAGTGAGCATCCAACGTTGATGGACCGGGTCGACTTCGGCCGCCATCGGAGTCTGCCACGTTCACCGGACAACCCAGATCAGCTGTTTTTGTTCGCGGAAGAGTGAGGCTCGCCGCGAGGGCGCGAGTTGGCTACCGGGGTTGCAGTGAGCTGAAAGCGGACGAAACGGGTTGGTTGAGGGTGAGTCGAAGCCGTCGTCGCATTCTGTTTCATCTCGCAATGCACAACTAGCTCACTGAGTTTCTAGCGGAGCTGAGCAGCTGTGGTAAGAGCTCCTCCGCCAATAAGACTGTTTCATCAATCCTGGCGATACGACGGGCGCCCGGCCGAAAGGTCAGATAAACGGGGAAGGGGCGAGACACATGCTTCCGCAAGCACCGCACAAGTGTGCCGTTCTTCACTGCATCACCGAGCATAAAGTCCGGCAGAAAGGCATAGCCTTGGCCAGAGATGGCAAGCTCAAAAAGGATACTGAAGCTTTGCACGGCCATCGGACCGGACACCTCAATCGTTGTTTCCCTGCCTCCTGAAATCAGCGACCATGTTGTCGTTGGGCGGTCCCCGCGGAATGTCAGGCATGGCACATGAGCGAGATCGGCAGGACGCGAGACCTTGCGTTCGTTGGCCAACTCAGGAGATGCAACCAGCCAGAAATAGAATGACCCCAGCTCGCGCGCGACGAGGCGGTCGTCTTCGAAAGTGCCAACCCGAAACGCGATGTCCGTGGCGGGGTCCTGCATGTCCTCGAATGTATAGGCCGTCCGCATCACGAGCGAGAGCTTCGGATGCCGCGCCCGGACAAGCGGGAACAGCTCTGAAGCAATGAGGCTGCCAAATTCAGGCGTCGCCGCAAATGTAACCTGTCCCGATACACCCGCGCTCTCTTCACGGGCAATTTCATCAAGCAGATCAATCTCGGCCAGGATCGAGCGAATACGGTTGTCGAGGCGTTCACCGATTGATGTAAGCTTGACGGACCGCGCGCCACGCTCAAGTAGCCGGACCCCGAAGTGCGTTTCCAGTTGTGCCACATGTCGACTGACACCTGACTTCGAGATGCCAAGCCGGTCGGCGGCCGCGCTGATCCCTCCGAGCCGCGCGACAGTGTGAAAGCTCTGCAGGGCAGGCAATCCTATCGTTCTTATATCTTGAACCATGAGTTCTAAAATATCCTACTGTTGCGATAGACCTCAACTCCTATTTTGCCTGTATCAGACCAGCCTCAGGTAGGGGCGCGAATAGGAGATGACAGCATGAACATTCTAATCACAGGAGCCAGTAGCGGTTTTGGGGCTTTGATGGTAGAGGATCTCGTCCAGGCAGGTCATCGTGTGGCAGGGACGATCCGTGATCCGGCAGGCCGAAATGCCGACGCCGCAGCTACACTGCAGAAACTTGGTGTGGCAGTGGTTGATCTCGATGTGACCGACGATGCATCCGTGAGCGCCGGCGTGCAATTTGCCGAAGCGGAGTTGGGTCACATCGATGTCTTGATAAACAATGCTGGTGCCGGCGCTCATGGATTGCAGGAGAACTTCACCGCTCAGGATTTCCAGCGCGTCTTCGACATCAATGTTTTTGGCGTTCAGCGTATGATCCGCGCGGTCGTGCCTGCCATGCGCGCGCGGGGTTCCGGCCTCATCATCAATGTCTCAAGTTTGTTGGGTCGCGTCACAATTCCATTTCTCGGCCCCTACAATGCCAGTAAGTGGGCTGTAGAAGCGTTGAGTGAAAACTACCGGGTAGAACTCAGTCAGTTCGGAGTGGACGTAGCCGTGGTCGAGCCGGGTGGCTTCCCGACAAACTTCTTCGGCAATCTCATTCAGCCCAGTTCCCGCGATCGGGATGCAGGTTACGGAGATCTGGCAGTCGCGCCACAGACCATGCTTGAAAGCATGGGCAGTTCGCTGGCCGACAACCCACGCCAAAAGCCGCAGATTGTGTCGGACGCGGTTGTTGCATTGGTTAAAATGGCGCCCGGTACGCGACCGTTCCGAACAGAGGTCGACAACAGCGGTATGGCCGACCCTATCAGGCCCTACAACGCGCAACTGGAGCAGGTCACCGAGCAGCTCTTTACCAGCTACGGCATGGACGGCATGCTCAAGCTCAAGACAGCTGTTTCCAAGGCTGGCTAAACATCTGTATCTATGGACAAGGTCGATTGATAGAAACGCGAGGTCATCGATGTACGAGGAAGCCATCAAAGCAGGCGGTTATGCTGTCGTTACGGGGGCTGCCAGTGGCGTTGGCCGGGTTGCAGCACTGAGATTTGCACAAGCAGGACTGGGCGTAATTCTCGCGGACCTGCCGGGCAAACAACTCGACTTGGCCGTGGAGGATGTCCGGGCTGCGGCCGGCGATGGTGTTGAGGTGATCGGCAAACCGACGGATGTGACGGAAGATGGAGATCTGAAAGCCCTGGCTGACCTTGCATTTTCAACCGGTCCGGTGGCCGTCCTTATGAACAATGCGGGTATCGGCGGACTGCCGACGACACCTTGGTCAGAGTTAGATAACTGGCACCGGCTCCTCGACGTCAACTTCCATGGTGTGCTTCGTGGATTGCAGGCTTTTGTGCCTCGCATGATCGAGGCAAACCGACCTGCAGTTGTCATTAATACAGGTTCAAAACAAGGCATCACGACGCCGCCAGGAAACCCGGCATACAACATCTCAAAAGCAGCTGTTCGCATTTTGAGCGAGCAGCTTGCTCACGAACTACGAAAGTCCG